>NZ_CP071448.1:5205000-5513159 GCF_017352115.1 Flavobacterium endoglycinae | reverse complement strand
AGCAGTGTCAACGCTGATTCCCACGTCTGCTTCCTTAAGCGCAGCGGCATCATTTATGCCATCGCCCATAAACCCGACAGTGTGTCCTTTTTCTCGCAATGCTTTCACGACTCTCACTTTTTGCAATGGGCTTAGCTTGGCAAAAATGGAAACATCATCAATACGGTCTGTCAGTTCCTTTTGTGTCATGGTTTCCAACTCGGTGCCCAGAACAATGTTTTTTACTGGAATCCCAACATCATTGCATATTTTTTTAGTTACAATTTCATTATCTCCCGTAAGGACCTTTACTCCAATCCCTAGTCCCTGAAGCGCTGCAATACTTGGTTTTGCTGATGGTTTTGCAGGATCAAGAAAACCAATAAAACCAGTTAAGGTTAGATTATTTTCATCTTGTACAGAATAGGTTAGAGGATGTTTTCCGTCAAATTCTCTTATGGCAACTAATAATACTCTTAAGCCTTCTTCGTTCATTTTTTTGGAAGTCTGCAAAACGGTATCATGCATCTTCTTATCCATCGGGATTACTTTGTCATTTTCAAGGTGAAGTTCTTTGTCTTCGCCCGGATCAAAACTGTGAGAACACAAATCCAGAATTTCTTCAACAGCTCCTTTGCAGATTAAAAGATGATTTCCGTTTCTCATTTTCAAAATAACCGACATGCGTCTGCGTTGAAAATCAAAAGGAATTTCATCTACTTTCATGAAGTATTCTTCTACTTTTAAATAATCATGAAGTTCAACATGTTCCAGAACTGCTTTGTCAAGTATATTTTTTAATCCCGTTTGATGAAAACTATTCAGGTAAGCCCATTTTAAAACTTCGTCATCTTCAGTTCCCAAAACATTTAAATGCTTCTCGAGTACAATTTTGTCCAGAGTTAGCGTACCAGTTTTATCAGTGCAGAGAATATCCATCGCACCGATATTTTGAATGGCATTTAATCGTTTTACAATCACTTTGTGTTTGCTCATATTCATGGCGCCTTTGGCTAAATTAGCTGTCACAATCATAGGAAGCATTTCAGGAGTTAATCCCACCGCAACAGCAATGGCAAATAATAAAGCCTGCATCCAGTCTCCTTTTAAGAAGCCATTTACCAGAAAAATTACTGGAACCATAACGAGCATGAAACGAATCAAGAGGTAGCTGACTTTGTTTATTCCGATATCAAAAGCAGTTTCAGGTCTGTTACCCAAAATAGTTTTGCTGATGCTTCCAAAATAAGTTCGGTTTCCGATTGCCACCACAATTGCCATAGCCGTACCGCTAACGACATTTGTTCCCATAAAACATAGATTATTGAGTTCTATAGGCTGTTTAGTGTCGGCGTCGCGAATTGGCAGAAATGTTTTTTCAACTGGTAAAGCTTCTCCTGTCAGCATGGATTCGCTTACGAATAAATCTTTGCTTTGCATAATACGGCAGTCAGCAGGCACCATATCACCAGCAGATAAATAAACAATGTCCCCCGGAACCAGTTCTGTCATGGCAATTTCTTTTTTGCCTATAAATTTTCGAAGTACTGTTGCCGTAGTTTTCACCATGCTTTTTAGCTTATCTGCAGCCTGATTGCTTCTAAACTCTTGAAAAAACCTAAGCAAAGCACTAAAAAGCACCATAACAGCTACCATAATAATGGTCTTATAATCGGCTTCTCCCGGTGCAGCAAGCCAGACATCTACAGCAAAAGATATGATGGCTATAACCAGCAGGATGAAAATAAACGGATTAATAAAAGCTTTAAATAATTGCTTTAGCCATGAAGGTGCCTTGTCATGCTGCACTTCATTGGGACCGTATTTTTTAATACGCTCATTTGAGGTTGGCGTGCTTATCCCTGCTTCTGAACTTTCGAGCATAGCATAGACAAAATTAGAATCGCTTCTGGAAGCGTTTCGCAATTTTGTAGTCGTTCCTTCGTTCATTCCGTTGTTGGTCAAGGAATAGAAGGGGTGCTTAATTTTCTCTTTTGCACTCATTGTTGTAATTATTAAATAGTATTGATTAAAAAGATTATGACTCCGCTGAAAATCATAACTATGGCTGAAATTTTGATTAAATGAATGGCCTTAACCGAATTGAAATATTTTAAAGGCCAGCCAATTGATAGGAAAAACAGTAAACATGGAATTACGGTTTCACAAATGCTGAATGGCTCAATCTTTAAGAGACTTAAGGCAAAACCCAGCACAAAAAGATATACTGATGAAGCAAGGACAATGTTTAAAAAGTCATCTAAGTCCGGAAAGGTTTTATGGTTTCGAATTATTTCTATTTTAAATTCATGAATCATCTTTACAGCTATAGAAAACAGCATGGTTAAGGCAATCCATTTGTCCTGATTTTTTATACTGCTTGTTACTAATGCTGCAGTCCAGTACCCGTATTTTATAACCTGTAATTGTATCGTAAACAAAACAAACAATAACAAAACTGCCTTTTTTGATTTGGTAAAAGCAATCGTATTAACACTCATTTTAGACAGGAGCAAATTATCTGCAGTAATCCCTAAAGAGATTAAAAGAACTGCAATTTGAATGGATAATGTCATGATTAAAGATCTGTTTGGGTTCCCATAATTTCCCAGCTCACTTTTGTAACTTTTTCTTCAATCGTTAAGCGGCTGGCCATTTTTTCCATAAGACTATCCTGAGATGTAATTGCCTTTATCTCTGCTGTTATGATCACTATTGAGGGATCATGATTATCATCGCTTGTCAGTGATTTTAAAAGCAATGAATCTTCGTTTCCTAAGTTCTGCATCAGCATTACTCGCAGATGGTTTTCTACTTCTGTTTTGCATTTTATAGTAAAAAGATAATCTGTTGGAGTATTAAAGGATTTTAGAGACTGTAATCGGTTTAATGTTAAGCCTAATGGACGAAGCAGTATATGTGTAATCATTACCGCAGCGCTTACTATTATTGCTTCTCCATACAAACCAATTCCGGTAAGAGATCCAACTGCCGCAGAACACCAAATCGTTGCTGCAGTATTTAGCCCCTGAACGCTCAATCCGTCTTTCATGATAACTCCGGCTCCCAGAAAACCAATTCCGGAAACAATTTGTGCGGCCACTCTGCTTGGATCGGCTCCATTACCCAAGGAAACGGAAAGCAGAATAAAAGCGGTAGATCCAAGAGAAACAAGTGTATTGGTACGCAGTCCGGCATTTTTTTGGCGCCACTGCCTTTCGATACCTATTGCGGCTCCAAGACTTGCTGCAAGTGCAATACGGGTTGTAAATTCGTAAGTTGTAATCATGGCAGGCCTCCTTTTCTTTTAGTCGGTTTTCCATGTATTTTTGAAAACCGAAAAATTGTATTTTTTGCTTTAATTTCTGATGGCACAAAACAACGGCGAGTACTGTTTCATAACCACGACGCAAAATTAGAACGGCTTTAAAAAAAAGGCCGTTAGAGATGTTTTAGAAAAAAATTAGAATTTCATTAGAAAGAAATTCAAGTTGTTTTTGTATCAAAAAAACAGATTGGAAAATGATGATAAATGGAGGTGAGAAAATAGAAGAAAGAAAAGAAAGCTCCGTTGGAGCATAGAAACTAAAGCGAATTGAACTGTACGGTAAAAGTTGTTCCTTCATTTTTCTTTGAAGAAACATAAATTGTTCCTTTATGAAGCTGAATAATTTTCTTTGTTAACGAAAGTCCAATACCATTTCCGTCGGCGTGGGTTTTGTTAGAGCCTCTGTAAAATGGAGTGAAAATGTGTTCTAATTCTTCTGTTGAAATTCCGATTCCGTTATCAGAAAAGTTAAGTTTGATTTTATTTTTTTCAAATGAAATGGAGACAAGGCTTTGTTTATCATTAGAAAATTTACAGCCGTTTTCAAACAAATTGACAAATGCGACTTTCAGCAGATATTCGTTTGCATTGACCGAAATCTGATTATCATCTTCAAAATCATCTTCGAAATGAATGGAAATATTGTAATTCGGATTTGATTTCTGAACCTGCTGGCGCGCATCTAGTAACACTTCATCTATACGAACCTGCTTAAACGCAATTTCAGAAGGATCGTAGTTTGCTTTTGCGACATCCAATAAACTATTAGAGAGTTTTGCCAGTTTTTTGGCGTCCTGTAAAGTGTTTAGGATAACTAATTTATATTCGTCAACATTACGTTCTTTATGAGTCGAAAGCTCAAGTTCAGCAATAATGGCAGAAAGAGGCGTTCTTAATTCGTGGGAAATATTGGAAACAAAATGCTTCTGCGAATCAAAAGAATTCTCGAGACGGTTCAGCATTTCATTAAAAGTCGAGGCCAGTTCCGAAATTTCATCTTTACTTTCGTTGGCATCCAATCTTAAGTCAAGATTTGTAGCCGAAATCATTTTTGCCTTATCAGTCATCTTAACAATGGGTTCAAAGGCTTTTTTTGAGAAAAAACGGCCCGCCATAAACAGAACCAAAATAGAGATGATGAAGACAACAATACAGGTCTCGATAAGGTTATAAAGTTTTACATATCCAAAACCATCGTATGCAGCGGCGGTTATGATGTATTTTTTTCCCTGAAATATATAGGTGGTTCCTATAACCTGCCAGTCCTTTTGATAGAATTGTATTTCGCCTTTTTTGGCGATTTCATCGATCATGGGTTTGGTTTCTTTTACCACATCTATATCGACAGCATCGTGGTACAATAGTTTAAATGAAGGATTGTAAATAGCAGCCTCGACTTCGTTTAGCGTTGCTCTGTTGTTTCTGTAGATGTTTTGCAGCGTTTTGCTGTCTATTTCGGCGTTTAAAATTAGATTGGCCTTGGTAATGGCTTCTTTCTTTAGCAGGGCATAAAACTCTTTTTCCCGGTTTTCTTTTGCAGAAAATATGATAATAGCAGCAAATACCAATAAAATAGTGGCAGTAACGAGGGTAAATAATATAGTCAGCCTGGTTCTGATTTTCATTCTGCTTTCAAAATAAATCCCATTCCTGAACGGGTATGGATGAGTTTTTTTTCGTAATTCTTATCAATTTTCTTTCTCAGATAATTGATGTAAACATCTATAAAATTTGTTCCTGTATCAAAAAGTGTATCCCATACTTTTTCGGCAATTTCCGTACGCGATAAAACACGTTCCTGATTTTGGAGCATGTATTCTAAAAGTTTGAATTCTTTTGGGGTAAGGCTTATTTCATTCTCATTTCTTTTGACACTTTTTGTTTGCAGATTCATTTCAAGAGCGTCATATTTCAGAATAAATCCAGAGCTATTAGCTGTCCCATTATTGCTTCGTTTTAATAAAGCCCTGATACGAACGAGAAGTTCTCTCATTTCAAAAGGCTTTGTCAGATAATCATCTGCGCCGGCATCAAATCCTTCCACTTTGTCATCTGTAGAGCCTAGGGCAGTCAGCATAATTATAGGCAGATCCGGTTTTATTTGACGTAATTCTTTGCATAAATCCAATCCGTCGAGTTTGGGTAAAATAATGTCAGTAATAACCAAATCGTAGTGATTATTAAGGGCTAACTTTTTCCCCGACAGACCGTCATAGGCCACTGCAGGCGAAAATCCATGTTCGCTGAGCCCTCTTTGGATCAACTCAGCTACTCTAAAGTCGTCTTCTACTACTAAAATTTTCATATGAACAAAGTTATAACATTGAGATTAAAATAGATGAAAACACAATATTTTTTAATAGTATAAAATCAGCAAACAATAAGCTCGACATCATTGTCGTTGTAATTTTTTTCGTGGAGCTGGTAGTTTTGGTGTTTGCAATCTCAGAGTACTGATTTTTATAACATTTTTGATGTTAGTAATGAAAACCAGAAAGCGGCCAAGCTTTGCAAGGAAAAATCGTCTAGACTTTTCGAGGTGGTAGTGTAATTTCGACGAAATTTTACTATTCGCCGCTTTCGCTTTACCAACACCGAAATTCCTTCTATCTGCTTCAGAGCAGCGGGGTGAAGAAGAAGGGAAACTAACCAAGCGGCCCTTTCAGCAAAGATTCTTAATCTGCTGAAAAAAATATAAGGAGCCACCATTCAAGGCGCCATAAAAACCGGCTTAAAACCGGTTTTTTTCTTTTTGAGATGTTCTTAGCCACCGTTTATAAAATCAAAAAAAGCCGAATAGATTCTTCAGGGGAAGGCTCGGAGCAATCTGTCTGCACACACCTGTTTTTTCTGTGTTTTTTTGTGCTTCATTCCGATGCGCCTGAAAAGCTCCACTGCTGTGCATAAAGCTATGTCAGATCTTCGGAATTGAAGACTTGCTTTTTGAACAATGTTAATTAATGTAGTATTGGTAAAATCATAAAAAATTATGATATAAAATATTTTAATGAAATAAATACTCGCTTTTTTTTATCATAAGTTCTGTTATGATTACAATTTGACCCTTTTTCTGATACAAATAGATCCGTAGTTTGGCAAGTCTTTATTGTTAATTTGTTCCCTGGCTTTAAGTTTTTTCTAATAGACAAACCAGCTTATTAACTAATACCTAACCTAACCAAATTATGAATGAAAAAAAAGGAATGCGATGCATTAAAAAGCACATTTACAGTCTTTTTAATACAGGCATTATTATAGCGATGCTATTTTATGCCGGGCTGATACAAGCCCAAAATTCTGCCCCCCTTAAAATTATGGGCATTGTTACTTCCCAAACGGACGGCCAGCCTCTTTTTGGTGTTAATGTCCACCTTAAGGGAACAGATCAAAAAACGACATCAGATACTGATGGAGGTTTTACTGTCACTGCCAGAATCGGTGAAACGATTGTCTTTAGCTATCTGGGTTTTGTCAAGCAGGAAGTAAAAATTACTGATCAGCAGCTTACAGTCCAATTGATAGAGGATTTAAAAGCATTAAACGAAGTTGTAGTAATCGGATATGGAAAAGCGAAACGAAAAGATCTTACAGGATCCATTTCATCTATCAGCGGAGATGAGCTTCGCAGGACACAGCCTGTTACTTTTGACCAGGCACTCCAGGGTAAAGTTGCCGGTGTAGTAGTACAGCAGACCTCAGGGCAGCCTGGAGGAGGTGTAAACATACAGATACGCGGTATGTCTTCATTTGGAAGCAGCTCACCTCTTTACGTAATTGACGGGGTAATCATTGGTCAGAATTTTGATGGGGGAAATGGAACAAATCCATTAGCTACTATAAGCCCCTCAGATATTGAATCAGTTGATGTTTTAAAGGATGCCTCGGCAACAGCAATTTATGGTTCACAAGCCACAAATGGTGTAATTGTAATCACTACAAAAAGAGGCAGGGAAGGGGCTCCTAAAATAACATATGAATTTTCAACAGGATATCAGGAACTTATTAAGCAGTATCCTACCATGGATTTAAGGGAGTATGCTACTTTTATAAATCAGAGAGCCGCTGTCTGGGGATTCGATGACAGACCTGAGTTTGCCAATCCAAATTATCTGGGGCAGGGTACCAACTGGCAGAAGGAATTGTTCCGCAGGGCTCCAGTCAAAAATCATGTACTTACTTTAAGCGGAGGCAATGAAAAGACCCAATATCTGCTTTCAGGTTCGTATTTTAACCAAGAGGGAATAGCTTTAGGTTCAGAGTTTGCCAGAACATCAGTAAGACTAAACCTAGACAATAAAACAACCAGCTGGCTGAAAATAGGTACCAGCTTACAGCTTACGCACATTGATGAGAATGTGAATTCTACAGGATCAAATGTTATTCAGGAGGCATTGAGCCAGACACCAGATATCCCGGTTAGAAATGCTGACGGAAGTTTTGCTGGTGAAGAAAGCAGTGAAGGATGGATTGCAAAACGTGTAAATCCATATGCGCTGGCACTCATTAATAAAAATAACCCAAAGAGAAATCAGCTTTTTGCTAATTTTTATGCCGATATAGCCTTTACAAAAGACCTATCTTTCCGAAATGAGCTGTCAGGTAATTTTTTATATAAGACAGAAGACAGGTTTAGTCCCACTTATAAATTTGGACTTGCTGAAAAGCTTACAAATGAGGCCTCTTATTCTTACAGCCAAGATTATTTTACAACATTCAGAAGTTTTCTTACCTATTCAAAAGTTATCAAGAAGTATAATTTTAATGTTTTGGCTGGGCATGAAGCACAGCTCACACAGTTTGAAAATGTTTCAGCGGGAAGAAGAAATTTTATTTCCAATAATGTTACCAATATAGGAAGCGGTGATCTTACTACAGCTACCAATGGAGGAACTAGAGGAGACAGTGCGCAGGAATCCTATTTTGGACGTTTAAATCTTATCTATAATGACAAATATCTTTTTACTGCCAATGTACGTGCTGACGGCTCTTCCAAATTTGCACCAGATAACCGATGGGTAACTACATACTCTGGAGCATTTGCATGGAAATTAAACAACGAGAAGTTTCTCAAAGGTTCAAAAACCATTAACGAATTGAAGTTAAGGACAGGATATGGTCTTACTAATAATCAAAATGTGAGAAACAATGCCTATTTGTCAACCTTAGAATCTGTATCAACAGGATTATCTGGTAACGCACAAATGACAACCAATATTGCAAATCCTGCGGTTGAATGGGAAAAAACAAAATACGGCAATATTGGAATTGATGCAGCGCTGTTTGGATGGAGGCTCAATTTATCGGTTGATGTTTACAACCGCATGACCGACGGGCTGCTCATGCAGATTCCTCTTCCATTGTATTCAGGAACCATTGTGGGGTATTCGCCTGGTGCCATCAATGCACCTTATGTAAATATTGGAGCAGTTCGCAATACAGGTATAGATCTTCATCTGAACTCAAGAAATATAGTGCGAACAGATTTTACCTGGTCTTCTGATTTTACGTTATCCCATAATAAAAACAAAGTCCTGAAATTAAACACAGACGGTGCTTTTCTTCCAGGTTATTTAGGAGGTGATGTTGTGTCCAGAACTGTTGTGGGCGGTTCAATAGGGTCGTTCTACGGTTATAAAGTAGATGGTGTATTCGCGACAGCAGAAGATTTTAAAAACCATGCTCTGCCAACTAATACAGATGGTACGTTACTGCCAATTACCCCTAATTCGGGAGGAGTATGGTATGGGGATCTTAAATTTAAGGACCTTAACGGTGATGGTGTGATTACTGAAAAAGATCAGACATTTTTAGGATCGCCAATTCCTGATTTTCAGTTTGGTCTGGGAAATACTTTTACCTATAAAGGATTTGATTTGAATATTTTCTTTAGTGCCAATCTTGGTAGTGAAGTTGTAAACGGTATGAGAATCAATGGCGATAATCCACTAACTAATAATGGTTATTTAAAATCCTTAAAAGACCATGCTGTTTTAGCTCTGATTGATCCTAATGGTTCACCTTCAGATGTTAATAATGTGTATGTAACCAATCCACAGACTACTATAGTGGGGCTCAAAAACAATGACAGTAACAGAAATAATCGTTTTTCTGACCGATATGTAGAGAATGGCTCGTTTTTGAGGTGCAAGAATATGACTTTAGGCTATTCTTTTCCTGTTGAACTCATTAAAAAAATATGTATGAGTTCACTTAGGCTTTATGTGAATGTAAGCAATCCTTTTCTAATCACAAGTTATAGAGGTATGGATCCTGAAGTCGGGTCATGGAATCCTTTGCAGGCAGGAATTGATAATGGCTTTTATCCACAGTCCCGCACGTTTACATTTGGAATTAATCTAGGATTAACTAATTAAAAATGAAAAAAAACACTAATATGGGAGCAACTTATAGAAATATCATTTTAAGCCTGCTTGTTTCAGCGGTGCTTGTCGGATGTCAGGACGATTTTCTTGACCGTCCATCACAGTCTGAAATAAGCACAGAGAACTTTTACCAGACCAAGGAAGAACTTCGTTTAGCTACAGCGGCATTATATGGCGGCAAAATATGGGCACAATGGAATAATACTGCATATCTGCCTTTAGGAGATATTTTAAGCGGTAATCTTATTCTTCAATATCAGGGTTCTGATCTTGTGCAGCTCAATACTTTTACCCTTTCTGGATCTAATGCACGATTAACAACCGGCTGGACAGCACTTTACATTATAGTGGCACATTGCAATGCAACTATTAATGCTATTAACGATAAAACACCATCAACAGTATCGGCAGCAGATAAAAATGGGGCTGTGGCAGAAGCAAGATTTATACGTGCTATGGCCTATTATCATTTGGCAATGCTTTGGGGTGAGGTGCCAATTATAGAAGATAATACCAAACTGATAAAATCACCTCTAGTCAATAAAAATAAAATAGAGGATGTGTACAGATTTGTAATCGAAGATTTGACTTTTGCAGCAGAAAACCTGCCTAAAACCGATCAGCCAGGACGGGTTACATCATGGTCGGCTAAGGGAATGTTAAGCAAGGTATGCCTGACCAGAGCAGGTGTAGGTGAGACAGGAGGAAGCCGTAACCAGGAATATTTGAATCTGGCCAAATCCTATGCAAAAGATGTTATTGAAAACAGCGGACTAAGCCTGCTTCCTAATTATGGAGATCTTTTTAAAACCAAATTTAATGATAATCAGGAATCGCTTTTCGCGCTGCAGTGGTCTGCCACTACTGAGTGGATGCAAGGAAACCATTTGCTGACCTACTCTCCGAGCAATGATATAAATCCTCAAAAAGGGGGCGCTTGGGGTTCTCCTGGTGTTAGTTACGATTTGTATTTAGCATACGCAGAGCAAGATTCGATCCGCAGAAAAGCAAGTTTTATGCTGCCAGGTGACCATTACCCTGAACTTAATGCAGCTGGGGGTGGCTATACTGCAACGTCTCCGGGAATGAAAAAACACATCATTGGTAATGAAGCTGATAATAATTCTCCTGCGATGTCTTATCTGGGATCTATTGAACATAATGCTCTGTTGAGGCTTGCCGACGTCTATTTGGTCTATGCCGAAGCAGTTCTTGGAAATAACGCTTCGACAAGTGATGCCGATGCCCTGCTATATTTTAATAAAGTAAGAATTCGGGCTGGGATGGATCCTCTTACGGCCCTTACTGAAGATATCATCCTGAACGAAAGAAGAGTAGAATTGGCCTGCGAAGGTCAATATTGGTATGATTTAGTGAGACTCTCCTATTATAACCCGCAAAAAGCAGTAACACTCTTAAGCAATCAGCAGAGAGTATTGTTTGACTATAACAAGGATTCAAAAACAGCAACGCCAAATGATCCTATTGGAACCATATCTCCTGCTACATCTGCCACTTTTACCCTGCAGCTTCCATCGTCAGAAGTGGTGGTGAATCCTAAATTAAATGAACCGTCAGTTCCATACTATAAATAATGACAGTTATGAAAAAAATAATAGATAATAGTTTTAATCGCCTGATTTTTGCAAGCATGATGTTGGTTACGGTACTATTAGTATCCTGCAATAATGAGGACGATTCTGGTTCTGGACCTGTTATTACTGAGGTACGTAATTATGCAGCGGCTCCAAATGACACATTAGTTAATAAACTGGTTCCTGGGCAGTGGGTTGTATTAAAAGGGTCTCATTTAAAAGATGCCGTAAAGATTGCCTTCAATGGTATAGCAGTCGATTTTAACGGAGGTTTGTTTGCCGATAACTACGCAGTTGTACAAGTGCCAGCCGTGATTCCATTTCCATCTGTTGCTGAAAATGATTTAAACACCATCGAGCTTGTCACCCCAAAAGGGAAAGTGGTTTTTGATATTGATATAGTGGCTGGAACTCCTGCTCTGAATCGTATTTCTAATGAAAATGCGCTCGCGGGAGAAGAGGTAGTTGTGTATGGAGCAAATCTGTTTCAGATCAGCGAACTCATTTTTGCAGGTGTGTCGGTGGAGGAATTTACAGGTTCAGATGACGGAACTTCAATTAGTTTTATAATGCCTGATACAACAGTCAGCGGTCCTTTAAAAATTACTACCGCATCAGGAGAAATCGCCACCTTATTTAACGTTAATGATCTTACCACAGGTATGATTTGCAATTTCGATACCATTGGCAGCATAGCTTGGGGAACTTCAACAAGTGACAATGATCCAGATTTTCTAGGAAACAAAGGCGTATATCCTATTTTAAATCCCGGAGCGTTAAGTGCAGGAAATGGTTCTTGGTGGGAGAATGGACGCTGCATTAATATTGAGCAGGCTCAGCATTGGATTCAGCCTAACGATTTAACATTAGACCTTAGCCAGTTTGCCTTAAAATTTGAAATTAACATTGCGGGAACTTGGAAAGGCAGTTCTATTTTTATTGTAAAGGATTATAACTGGACCTATTTGGCAAGATACGAACCTTGGAAAACTACTGGAGGTAAAGGTGTTACTACAGAAGGTAAATGGACTACGGTAACGATTCCTTTAACAGAGTTCCGAACTAAAAAGGACAATAAAGATGGAACGGGCGATTCAGCAGCAAGCTTAACCGAATTGGTTGGCGGTTCTGGCACAGGCGGCATTAACTTTTTTATTATTAATGATGCCTCAACTCCAGCGCCTGGAGAATTCCGAGCAGCAGTTGATAATATCAGGGTAGTAAAGATCCTTGATAAACCTAAAGCTAGCACTAATTAGTAAAATAAAGATTCTGAACTGCGGAAATTTTGCCAAGAGGTAATTTCCGCAGTTTAAATCATAATCCTTAAAAACAATTAAAATGAAAAAAAATATTTTACATCTGCTGTTGTTACTTTTTATGATCAGCGGATCCTCATTTAGCTGTTCTAAAAGTACAGATGAAGATCCGTATTTGACAGTTTCGACAGAAACGGTTTCTTTTATGCCTGAAGGAGGTACATCTGAACCAATTGCAATTGAGGCAAACAGTAAATGGACTATAACAAATTTGGCCTCAACTTGGCTGCAGTTAAGTAAATTAAGCGGGGCTCAAGGTACAGAAAAGACCGTATTTACTGCCTCTGCCAACAACAGCGGTGTCAGCCGTTCCGTCGTGCTGACTGTTACAGCAGACAACGGACAGGCGAGAAGAATTACAGTGACACAGACTGCCAATATGTATCCAGGTTATAATTTATCTCCAAAGCCAGCAGATGCTGTAGGGATGAGCACAGCGGTTGAATTGGCTGCCAAATTTAAACTGGGATGGAACATTGGAAATACATTTGAAGCACCGGGTGGCGAAACCGGTTGGGGTAGTCCAGTGATCACAGAGGAATATGTAAAAGCTGTAAAGCAATTAGGTTTCTCTGCCATTCGTATACCTTGCGCCTGGAATTTTCATCTTGACAACGAAGCTACCGCACATCTTGATCAGAATTGGATCAAAAGGGTAAAAGAGGTCGTAGGTTATTGTGTGAATAACGATATATATGTTATGCTTAATATTCACTGGGACGGTGGATGGCTAGAAAAAAACATCACTAAAGCAAAGCAGGAGGCTGTCAATGCTAAACAAAAAGCATTATGGGAGCAAATCGCTACCGCAATGCGTGATTTTGACGAGCACCTGATGTTTGCCAGCGCTAACGAACCAGATGCCAGGAATGCTGAGGAGATGGCAGTATTAGCATCGTACCACCAAACGTTTGTTACAGCTGTTCGCTCTACGGGTGGAAAAAACAGTCACCGCGTTCTTATCGTTCAAGGTCCTCAAACAAATCCTGGATTGACATTTGACCTGATGAACACGCTTCCTACAGATCAGGTGCCAAATCGCCTCATGGTTGAGGTGCATAACTACACACCATCACAATTTTGTATCGGGAATAAAGATGAGAGCTGGGGTAAATTGATTTACTACTGGGGTAAAGGCCATCATTCGACCATTGAACCTGACCGTAATGCTACATACGGAGAAGAGGACGAGATAATTGCTGATTACAACAAGATGAAAACTAAATTTATTGATAAAGGAATACCGGTTATAATGGGAGAGTATGGGGCTTACAGACGTAGTGATCCTGCTTATCTTCCCAAAGATTTGGCTATGCATAACGCCTCGGTAGACTACTGGATAAATTTTACAACCAAAGAAGCATTAGCGCGCGGTATTAAACCTTTTTGGTGGGATACAGGAGTAGCTATAGGCAGGAGTAATTTTACTGTAAAAGATCAACGTACGATAGATGCTATTAAAGCAGGGGCTAACTAAAATTTTAAGATAACCGCCTTTCAAAGTTTTTTCAGGATTAGGCATTTATTGGCTATTCCTGAAAAAAAGCAATTTTTTGCTTTTACATTATGAAGTATACTGCCGCATTTCTGGTGCGGCAGCTCTTATCAGTACTAAAATGTTAAGAATTTTGAAGCATTGGTTCGGGTGAGAATAGATTGTAAGGATGATAATAATTTAAACTTTTAAAAAACAAATCAAGATGAAAAAAGCTTACTTATTATGTGTATTGATTTTAACAGTTTTCGTTTCCCAAGCCCAGAGCGTTTGGAAAAATGTTCAGATTGGAGGGGCTGGTTTTGTTACCGGTATTATTCCAAGTAAAACAGATGCCAATTTAAAATATGCCCGTACAGATGTGGGAGGAGCTTATCGATGGGATGCATCTACCAACAGATGGATACCCTTATTGGATTGGACCAGTGTAGACCAGCTGGGTTATCAGGGCGTAGAATCGCTAGCAATTGACCCTCAGAATAATAATGTTGTCTATATGCTGGTTGGAACCGATTATTTTAATGGTCAGAAAACAGCCATTTTAAAATCAACCGACAGAGGGGCCAATTTTACTGAAACTATAGTAACCTCACAATTTAAGGCGCATGGAAATGGTATGGGAAGATCTAATGGCGAGCGATTGGCGGTAGATCCCAACAATTCTAATGTGCTTTTCTGCGGAAGCAGACGTGACGGATTGTTTAAAAGTACTAATGGCGGTTCGACTTGGTCGAAAGTATCGTCATTTCCAGTTACAACTACAGCAAATGACAACGGAATCTGTTTTGTGATTTTTGACTCTGCATCGGTTTCTGGAGGCAACACTCAGACTATTTATGTTGGTGTTTCCAGAACTGGGGCGTCTAATCTCTACAAAAGTACAGATGCTGGAAATACTTGGAACGCCGTTTCGGGAGCAACAGTAAATTATATGCCTCAGCGAGCAGTATTAGATTCCAATAGAGCTTTATTAATCACTTATGCTGATAAAGAAGGGCCTTGGAATCCTTCTTCAGGACAGATTTGGAAACTTTCTGCTACGGGTACTTTAACGAATATTACACCATCATCCTTTTCGGGACCTTTTGGCGGGATCGATGTTGACCCTTCCAATTCGCAGCGTTTGATTGCCTCATCAATGAATACTTATATGGCGCAGTATACCAATGCACAAGGCAATATAATTTATGCAGATCGTTTCTTTTTAAGTACAGATGGTGGTGCATCATGGAGAGATCTGGTTGGAAATTCGGGAATCAATGTCTTAGACAATGGCTGTACTTGGATTTCAGGATCTTCAGCATCCATTCACTGGACTGGGGACATCAAGTTTAATCCGTTTAATACCAATAAGGCCAGCGTAATATCTGGAAACGGTATTTTTACCTGTGATGATCTTAATGCATCAAAAACCTCGTGGAAGTTTGATGCTATTGGCCTTGAAGAGAGCGTTCCACTAGGCTTAATAAGCATTCCTGGCGGACCTTTAATGAGTGTTATTGGAGATTATGACGGATTTAAACATACTGATGTTTCGGTATATGCACCACAATATAAACCTGCAATGGGAACCACATCTGGACTGGCCTATGCATCAGGAAATACCAATAAAATTGTAAGACTTGGAGAGTATATGTACTATTCCAACAATCAAGGAACTGATTGGATAAAAACAACTGCAGCCTTAGCAGGACCACGCGGAACGGTGGCACTTTCGTATGACGGCACAACTATTCTACATGTTCCAGAATCTTCCAGTGCTATGTACCGTTCTACCAATAATGGAGCTAGCTGGACAACCGTAACAGGAATTAATTTCAATACGGTTGCCGTATCTGATGCTGTTACGAACAATAAATTTTATGCCTACAACGGAAGTAATGGAGATTTAAAGGTAAGTACAGACGGAGGAGCTTCTTTCAATACGGTTTCTAATGTTGGAGCTTGGGGATCTAGCCTGATTAGAACAGTTCCTGGGTATGCTGGGCATTTGTGGATTGCTAAGAATTCTGGAGGACTAATAAGGTCAGTTGATGGCGGAACTAGTTTTACCACACCTTCAACAGCTGTAAGTTACGCTTCAGCAGTCGGAATTGGTAAAGCGAAGGCTGGCGCTTCTTATCCAACTATTTATATCTGGGGTACTGTAAGCGGAGTTACGGGAGTTTTCCGTTCTGTAGATCAAGGCAGCAATTGGACTCGCGTTAACGATGATGCGCATGAGTATGGAGGTACAGGAAACGGAAACTTCGTAATGGGAGATATGAATATCTACGGACGTGTTTATATGAGTACTGTTGGAAGAGGTCTTGTTTATGGTGACGATCTTGCTGAAACTGCAGCTTATTACACCATTTCAAATAGAAGCACTGGACTGCTAATAGACGGAATGAGCAGAACCACAAATGGAAGTAACGCAGGACAATGGAACTATAGTGGAAGCAGTGCTCAGCAATGGACTTTAGAGTATAACGGCAGCGAAGTAATGATCAAAAACAGAGCTACAGGATTGTATATAGACGGGATGAGCAGAACGGGAAATCCATCAATTGCAGGACAATGGAGCTATAGTGGAAGTGAAGCGCAGAAATGGATACAAGAAGACGCTGGTTCGGGTTATTTCAAGTTTAAAAATAAAGCTACTGGTATTTACTTGGATGGCTTAGGAAATGCAACTAACGGAGCAGATTTAAACCAGTGGAGTCTCAGTTCAAGTAATAACCAGCAATGGTCTCTAACTGCGGTATCGAGTGCAACTTTAAGGCTGGATGCTAGTACAGAAAGCTTACAAGAGCAGAAATTTACTGTAATCTGTTCTCCAAATCCATTTACAAGCAGTTTTAAAATTGAAATAAATGATTATACCGAACCTATACATGTGAGAATTTTTGATATGAATGGAAAAAATGTGGAGTCTGCGCAAGTCAAAGACCAAAGCCAGTTATCAATGGGAAACACACTTCAGTCGGGATTGTATATCGTGAAAGTGGAAGGAACTGGGGGCAATCTTCTCCAATCATTTAAAATGATAAAAAAAACAAGATAAATTAAATTGACAGAAGTCCTAACAGTAGAATAATCTCTGTTAGGACTTTGATATAAAGATTATGTACCTGTATCAGCACATTCTACTGTAAATTAGAAAGCCAATAATTTTTACCATAAAAGCCAAAAAGAAAATTTAAAAACACGTTAGCGCAAGGCTAACAAAAAATAAAATCAAAATGTATAAAAAGAATAAGAGAAAACAATTATTTACAGCTTTATGTATCTTATGTGCCAGTTTTTTACAGGCACAGCAAAAATACCAGTCGCCGGTTACAGAGAACACTGAAAAAGTTGCTGCGGGGAAATTTAAACCAACTTGGGAATCTCTTCAGCAGTATAAAACTCCTGAATGGTTTCGTAATGCTAAGTTTGGAATCTGGGCGCATTGGGGACCGCAATGTCAGCCAGAGCAGGGAGATTGGTATGGACGATATATGTATGATGAAGGTGGAGCGCAGTACAAATGGCATGTAGAGCATTATGGACACCCATCTAAAGCAGGATTTAAAGAGGTTATTAAAGATTGGAAGGCTGAAAACTGGGATCCTGAGAAAATTGTAGCACTATATAAACGAGTTGGAGCACAGTATTTTTTTGCCATGGCCAACCATCATGACAATTTGGATTTATGGAACAGCAAATACCAAGCTTGGAATTCTACAAAAGTTGGACCAAAAAAAGATATTATTTCAGGCTGGGCTGCGGCGGCCAAAAAACAAGGATTGCCATTTGGATTAAGTGTTCATGCGGCTCATGCTTGGACTTGGTTTGAAACTTCACAGCGTTCAGACAAAAAAGGACCTTATGCTGGAATTCCTTACGACGGAAAACTTACTAAAAAAGATGGTGTAGGTACTTGGTGGGAAGGGCTAGATCCGCAGGAGTTATATGCGCAAAACCATCCGCTAAGCGCTGGAAGTGCAGAAAGCATTACTTCTTTGTGGGGGCAATGGAATTGGGATAACGGAGCCTCTATTCCTTCTGCAGAATATTGCGAGAATTTTTATAACCGCACTATGGATTTAATTAATACCTATAAGCCAGACCTTCTTTATTTTGATGATACAGGGCTTCCGCTTTATCCGGTAAGTGATGCGGGCTTGAAAATAGCGGCTCATTATTACAATACCAACATGGCAGCTCATGATAATAAACTCGAAGCAGTTCTATTTGGAAAAGTACTGACTCCAGAACAGAAAAAATGTATGGTTTGGGATGTAGAAAGAGGAGTGCCTGACCAGATTCAAAACGAAGCTTGGCAGACTTGTACCTGTATTGGCGATTGGCATTACAGCAGGGCAATTTATGATGGAAATGGATATAAATCAGCTAAAACAGTTATTCAGATGCTTATTGATATTGTCAGCAAAAACGGAAACCTATTGCTAAACATACCCGTACGCGGAGATGGTTCTATTGATGATAAAGAAATCGTAATTCTCGAAGATATAGCCAAATGGATGGCGGTAAACAAAGAAAGTATTTTTGATACTCGTCCTTGGAAAGTTTTTGGCGAAGGACCAGTTGCAGACACAAGCAATCCGATAAAAGATGCAGGTTTTAACGAAGGCAAAACCAGTTTATCGCATAAAGACATTCGTTTCAACCAAAAAAACAACCTGCTTTATGTTTCAGTAATGGGAGTGCCTTCAGAAGATGTTGTGGTAAAATCTCTAGGAAAATCAAAAGAAAACAGAAAGATAAAAAGCATTAAACTGCTAGGAAGCACTGAAAAGGTAACATGGAAACAAGATAATAATTCGCTGGTGATAGAAAAGCCAAAATTTATTCCAAATAATATAGCAGTAGTCTATAAGGTACAGTATGCAAATGCTGCCAAAAGTAATTAGTATTAAATTATCAGCCACTAGGGAACAGATAGCGCTAATAGGCAATCGTTCAAACTCATCGATATGATAAAAAAAATCTTTCTCATTGCCGTGTTTTTTGCGGTTAATCTTATAGATGCCCAGCAGGTAAATGACTGGGAGAATCCAGCTGTTAATGGCATCAATAAGGAAAAACCACATGCATACGGTTTTCTTGCCGAAGAGAAAAAAAATAATCCAATGCTTTTGTCTCTTAACGGGATGTGGAAATTTAACTGGTCGGCCAATCCGCAGTCTCGACCAGCTGATTTTTACCGCAAAGATTTTTCTACTGATGCCTGGACTACTATTTTAGTGCCTGCCAGTTGGGAATTGCAAGGATTTGGAACCCCTATTTACACCAATGTGGCCTATCCCTTTAAAAGAGATATTCCAAGAGTAAGCGGCGAACCCGATGAGAGTTTTATAACTTTTAAGGAAAGAAATCCCGTTGGCAGTTATACAACTAGCTTCAAGATTCCCGAGAACTGGAGTAATAAACAGATATTCATTAATTTCGGAGGAGTCCAGTCGGCAATGTATCTTTGGGTCAATGGACATAAAGTAGGCTACAGTGAAAATTCTATGTCGCCTGCCGAGTTTGACATTACGCCATATATCGAAAAAGGAGACAATAAACTGGCCGTAGAAGTTTACAAATACTGCGATGGCAGTTATATGGAAGATCAGGATATCTGGCGTTTGGGCGGGATATTCAGAGATGTTGATCTGATTGCAAGACCTAAGACTTTTATTGGAGACTATTTTGTAAAGGCAATTCCAGACCAATCATATTCAAAAGCAGAAGTTGCCATCGATGTTCGTTTGGATAACAGACACACAGAGAATACTTCGGGCTTGAAAGTTGAGGTTGCTATAATCGGATATTCAAAATCAGGAGATTATATAGAGAAGCAGTTTCAGGCAAAAGTACCGGTTTCATTATCCGATAAAGGAATTTTTACGTTGAGCACCACATTAGATAATCCGAAACTTTGGTCAGCAGAAACACCTGATTTGTACAAGCTTGTTCTGCAGCTTAAAAATAAAAAAAATGAGATTGTAGACAGAGCCGAATGCTATTTTGGCGTTCGAAGCATCGAAGTGCGTGCAGACGTATTTTACATCAATGGCAAAGCAGTGAAATTGAAAGGTATTAACCGCCATGAAATGCATCCGCGTACCGGAAAATATATCAGCCGCCAATTTATGGTACGTGATATGGAGCTGATGAAACAAGCTAATATCAATATGATACGCACCAGCCATTATCCTGATGATCCACTGTTTTATGAACTTTGCGACAAATACGGTTTTTATGTAATGGACGAGGCAAATCAGGAATCTCATGCTTACGGTCTTGGCAATAAAGAGCTGGGCGAAGATCCGCTCTGGAAAAACACTCATATAGAACGTGCCGTTTCGCTTGTTGGAAGAGACAAAAATCATGCGTGCGTGATCATTTGGTCTCTTGGCAATGAAGGCGGTAAAGGAGAAAATATGAAAGCAATGGCAGATACCATTCGCAAACTAGATAAGACACGTCTCGTTTTTTCGGATACCCACAGGGAAATATCAGATCTCTATGATGATAGTTATTTGCATCCTGAGGATTTTAAGAAATTGGGCGAAAAGATAAAAGACAAACCTGTAATTATGCGCGAGTATGCGCATGTTATGGGAAATTCAGGCGGTAATTTGCAGGAATACTGGGATGTAATTTATGCAGATCCAAGCCTATGCGGTGCCGCAATCTGGGAATGGGACGAACACGGACTGCCAAAAGCGAAAGATGGCTCTCCGTTTAAACTTACCCAGCACCCTGATGATTATACTTTAAAAGATAGCGAATTTTGGGCGTATGGTGGAGATTTTGGCGACAAGCCCAACGATGGCAATTTTGTCATGAGAGGACTGGTTTCTTCTGATCGAAAACCATATCCCCATTATTATGAGGTGCAGAAAGTCTATCAGCCTGTTGTTTTCCAAATGCAGGATGAAAAGAAAACAAGCATTAAAGTCACGAATCGTTTTGATTTTCTGCCGCTTCAAAATTTTGATATTGAATATGAATATGTTTGCGAAGGAAAATCTTTGCAGAGAAGTATTCTGAACATAGGTTCTGTTATGCCAGGCGCTTCTGCTGTTATTGATCTCCCATATCTTCAGAACGAACAGAAAGCTTATTCTGAAATCTGCCTCAATATTTATGTAAGGCTTAAAGAAGCTGCACTTTGGGCAGAAACAGGCTATTGCATCGCCCGCGAGCAGTTTATAGTAAAACCTTATGGGTGGAAAAAAGACATTTCTGGAGCAAAGACTGTAAAAGTAAAGGAAACACCTGCTATTATTGAGCTAAAAACGGATGACATGAATTTTGTTTTCAATAAAACCAATGGTGACTTAACAAGTTGGAAGATTAAAGATCAGGAGATTTTAGTAGGACCTCTAGAGCCTTATTTCTGGAAAACGCCAAACGATAACCAGAAGCAGAGCGGTTATGCAAAAGAATTTTCAAAATGGAAAAACGCGACAGCCGATAGAGTGGTTAAAAAAGTTTCTGTAACCAGACAAGACACCATTGCTACGATAAAGTTTGATATTAACTTTCCTCGCATTGGAGCCAATTATACATTAGAATATCAGCTAAACGGAAATGGAAAATTAGGCACAAAAGCTTTTTATACGCCATTAAACGATACTATCGGACAAATTCCTAAATTTGGAATGAGACTTCGCATTCCTAAAAATTATAATGCTGTAGACTGGTATGGCCGAGGTCCTTACGAGAATTATCCAGACCGAAAAACGGCTTCTTTGTTAGGGGCATATCACAAAGAGCTAGAACATTTTATTGTTCCTTATCCAGCTCCGCAAGATAATGCAAACCGCAGCGATGTACGTTGGTTTTTGCTTGAATCTCCAAACGGAAACAGTATCAAAGTAACGGGATTACAGCCGTTGAATTTCCGCGCTTGGCCTTATACAGAAGATGATTTGGAAAATGCCAGACACGATTATCAGCTAGCCAGACGCGATTTTATCAACCTTAATATTGATCTAAATATTCATGGTGTTGGAGGTGATGATTCTTGGGGAGCAAAAACTATGGAAAAATATACCAATTCTGGCAGTAAGCCCTATGAGTTTGGATTTACTTTAGAATACCTTCAAAAGCAGTAACATCCTGTCTGTATTATTTTAGAACAGCATAAAATCAAATAACAAAAATGAATAATTCAATTCTGCATCATATACACTATTTAAAGAAAAGCATGCTGTTTTTATGCCTGCTGCTTCTAAATTTTTTATCTCTTTATGCACAGGAAAACGTAAAGAGAAAACAGCTTTTTGACGATGATTGGAGATTTTTCTTGGGGGAAGCAGCTCAAGCCTCATCTGATAATTTTAATGATAAAGATTGGCGAAAGCTAGATCTGCCTCATGATTGGAGTATCGAAGGTAAAGTTCATCCAAAAAACACTACTGGCGCAGGAGGAGGATATTTTCCAGCTGGAGTGGCTTGGTACCGAAAGACTTTTACAGTGCCAGATAATTGGAAGACCAAAAAAACAGCGATTTATTTTGAAGGGGTTTATATGAATTCCGAAGTGTTTATTAATGGTAAATCGCTTGGGGTTTATCCTTACGGATATTCTTCTTTCAGCTACGATCTTTCTCCGTATCTCAAATATGGAGAACAGAATGTGATTGCTGTGCGTGTAGACAATTCACAGCAGATGAACAGCCGTTGGTATAGCGGATCAGGAATCTACCGACATGTCTGGCTAATTCAGACCAACCCAGTTCATATAGCGCAATGGGGAACAGGAATCAGCACTTTCGAGATTTCTTCCAAAAAAGCAACAGTTCGTGTGGAAACAAAACTGATAAATGAAACCGAATCGTTACAGGAAATTACCGTTACAGCATTAATCCAAAATCCGAATTCCAATACTGCAGGGCATCGTGAAACAAAAGTAACGCTTTCTCCAAAGAGCGAAAAAATAGTGACCCAGCTTATTAAAGTAAGCAATCCAGCACTTTGGAGTCCGCAACAGCCTTCCTTATATAAAGCTTTAGTACAGGTTTCGAAACAAAAGGAAAGGTTAGACGAGAACACGACCAATTTTGGCATTCGCTCCCTCGCATTTACGGCAGAAAACGGATTTCAGCTCAACGGAAAAACAATTAAGCTCAACGGAGGATGCGTGCATCACGACAATGGCTCTTTGGGTGCCGTTGCTTTTGACCGGGCAGAACAGCGTAAAGTAGAGCTTTTAAAAGCCAGCGGATTCAACGCTGTAAGAACCTCTCATAATCCACCTTCAGAAGCCTTTTTAGATGCTTGCGACCGATTAGGTTTGCTGGTTATGGATGAATCTTTTGACTGCTGGAAAGTTGGGAAAAATAAATATGATTATTCAAATTATTTTAATGTCTGGTGGAAACGAGATTTACAGGCGATGGTGCTGCGCGACCGCAATCATCCCAGTATTTTTATGTGGAGCATTGGAAATGAAATACCTGAAAGAGAAGATCCCGATGCAGTGAATACGGCCAAAATGCTTTCTGAAGAAATAAAGAAAATCGATACAAGTCGTCCGATAACATCGGCTATTGTTAATGGCGGTAAAAATTGGGATATATTCGATCCTTTGATGGCTCAGCATGATGTTGCGGGATACAACTACAACTTAGACAAAGCACCGCAAGACCATATAAGAGTACCTTCTCGAATTATAGTCCAAACAGAATCGTATCCTAAAGATGCTTTTAAAAACTGGGAATTAGTACAGAAAAACAATTACATCATTGGAGATTTTGTATGGACAGCCATGGATTATCTGGGAGAATCTGGAATAGGACGCAGCTATTATTCAGGAGAAGTGCCTGGAGAACATTGGGAAAATGATTTTTTTCCATGGCATGGCGCTTACTGCGGAGATATAGACCTTATCGGATGGAGAAAACCTATTGCACATTATAGAGGCATGCTTTATAACGAAAAAGAAAAACTCTATATGGCAGTTAGAGAACCTGCACCAGAACCTCTGGAAATCAAGCAGACATGGTGGTCGGTATATCCTACATGGGAAAGTTGGACATGGCCTGAATATACTGGAAAAAATGTTGAGGTCGAAGTGTATTCCAAATATCCAAAGGTTAGACTGTATCTTAATGACCAGCTTTTAGGAGAAAAGCAGACGGCCGAGCAGCAAGAATTTAAAGCGGTTTTTACCGTGCCTTATGCATCAGGCATCTTAAGAGCGGTTGGTGTAGCAAATGAAAAAGAACAAGAATCCGTTACGCTGAAAACAGCAGGTGAGGCGGTGCAGATTAAATTGGCAGCCGACCGAAAAGAGATGAAAGCCGACGGACAAGATTTAACTTATATTGCAGTCGAACTAAGGGATCGAGAAGGAGTTTTGAATCCTAATGCAGACGGACGCCTTACTTTTAAAATTGAAGGACCTGGAACTATCCAAGCAGTCGATAACGCGAATCTAAAGGATTTTGAACCCTATCAATCTCTTACAAGAAAAGCTTGGCACGGAAGGGCTTTGGTCATTGTGAGAAGTGCTCATCAGAAAGGAGAAATCAAAGTAACCGTTTCTGGAGATGGATTACAACCGCAGGCCATTACTATTACATCAAATTAAACCCGTTGGGTGAAACTTTTTTAAGTTTACAAAGCTATATTTCTATCTATTTAAAGTAATTTCACCCAACGAGTTAGTAAAAAGTATTGGAATAATTAAAATGAAAGATATTTTGAAAACAAAAGGAATTAGAACCGCATTGCTTATTATGTTTATGGTAGCAGGTAAAACATTTGGACAAAGTAAAACCATTAATCTGTGGGATAAGAAAGTGCCAGGAGCCATCGCTAATGCCGATTATAAAGAAACCAATTCAGATGATAGCTGGATGCAGCGTGTAACAAATCCGAGATTAGATGTGTATCCTGCTCCTGCAGAAAAAGCAACAGGTACAGCCGTTATTATTTGTCCTGGTGGAGGTTATTCTGGAATGGCTATCGGGCACGAGGGAAAACAGGTTGCACAATGGCTTAATAGTCTTGGTATTACGGCATTTGTATTAAAATACCGATTACCAGATGCTGCTATAATGACTGATAAATCGGTTGGTCCTATGCAAGACGGACAGCGTGCCATTCGTTTGGTTAGAAGCAGAGCCAAAGAGTGGGGAATAGATCCTAAAAAGATTGGCATTATGGGTTTTTCTGCGGGTGGACATTTGGCATCTACTCTTTCTACGCATTTTAATGCAAAAGTATATGAGAGTGCAGATGCAACTAGTGCGCGTCCAGATTTCTCACTGTTAATATACCCAGTAATATCCATGCGCGAAGAGATAACACATATGGGATCGAGAATTAACCTTTTGGGCGAAAAACCATCAACCGAGCAGGTTAATAATTTTTCAAATGAACTGCAAGTCAATAGTGAAACTCCGACAGCATTTTTAGTGCATTCCATGAATGATGATGCTGTACCAGTAGAAAACAGTATAGAATATGCTTTAGCGCTAAAGAAAAATAAAATTCCTTGCGAACTTCATATCTACGAAAAAGGAGGTCACGGCTACGGACTTGGCAAATCTGGCAGCACAGAGTCGGATTGGAGTCTGGCATGCGGCAGATGGCTTAAAGCAAAAGGCTTGATCAATTAAAAGAACGTAACCCGTTTGGTGTAATTGTTCTAAACCCATAGAAACATAGATTGTATATTTTTTAAAATCTCCAAAAGAGAATTTTATTTCTTTCACATTGCTACTATGTGCAACTAGTGAAACACCTTTTTTAAGCTTTCTGAATCTATGTTTCTATGTGTTAA
The DNA here is from genome assembly GCF_017352115.1 of Flavobacterium endoglycinae. NCBI lineage: Bacteria > Pseudomonadati > Bacteroidota > Flavobacteriia > Flavobacteriales > Flavobacteriaceae > Flavobacterium > Flavobacterium endoglycinae. The sequence goes on along the minus strand of NZ_CP071448.1, from coordinate 5,487,284 downwards.
AATTAAATTTGGAGCAATTACACCCAACGGACAAGAACCTATATTTAATTTTTCAGCCACTATCTGTTTTTTGGAAGCAGATCTTTTTGGAAAACCATATCAATTCATCTTTATATTGTCTAAAATATTGATGATTACAACAATTATTGCCCCTTTTTAATACAAAGCGTACCGTAGTTAGCTATTTTTTCTTGTCAAATTTGCCCGTTGAAAAAACTTTGAAACTATAATTCAAAAGCACCAATATGAAGTAGTGCAGCGAGATGTCAAAAACAGTTTTTCAAAAGAGATAACGCTTACGCGAACGTTTTTAAGTTTTTTCAAAGCGTACCAAAAAACATGTATTTACTAACTAGAATAACCACACATCAAATGAACAGGAATTTATTACAGGCAATGATTTTTATATTTTTATCAGTAAGCGGATGGTCGCAAGTGCTTCACCTCAAATCTCCCAACGGAAATATTGAGTTGAATTTAGAAAACGGCGCAAAAATCAGATGGTCTGTAAAACATAAAGATACAGAAGTCATTGCTCCTTCTGCTATTTCATTAACATTGAGCAACGGAGAGGTTTTAGGAAACAATGCTAAAATTGCAAGCACTAAAAATTCGGCTTCAAACACTACTTTCGAAACGCCTGTTTATAAAAAGAAAACGGTTGTGGACCAGTACAATCAGCTGATTGTGAATTTTAAAGGGAATTTTGGTTTGATACTAAGAGCCTATAATGATGGTGTAGCATATCGTTTTTTCACAAATAAGAATAAAAAAATTACCATTGTATCTGAAGAAGCCAGTTTTAACTTTAGCCAAGATCATAAAGCTTTTGTGCCCTATGTTCGCGATTTAAGAGAAAAAGACATGTACACTTCTGCTTTTGAAGCGCTTTATGATGAAATTCCGCTTTCTAAATTTGTCAAAGATACCTTGGCTATTTCTCCGCTTCTTGTTGATTTAGGAAATGGAAAAAAAGCAGCTATTGTTGAGGCTGAACTCCAAGATTATCCGGGTATGTTTTTAACTCGCAATAATGAGGCACAATATGGGCTAAAGGGAATATTTGCCCATTATCCAAAAAAGGAGCGCTTAGGAGGCTATAATAAAATGAACTACATGGTGTCTGAGAGAGAAAACTACATTGCAGAAACAAACGGCAGCAGAAGTTTTCCTTGGAGGGCAATCATTATAAGTGAGAAAGACAGCGAACTTTTGAATAATGATATGGTTCAAAAACTTTCTTCGCCTTCACAAATTTCCGATATGAGCTGGATCAAACCCGGTAAAGTGGCTTGGGACTGGTGGAATGACTGGAATATATCGAAAGTAGATTTTAAGGCAGGAATCAATACGCAGACTTATAAATATTATATCGATTTTGCTTCTAAAAATAATATTGAATATGTGGTCATAGACGAGGGATGGAGCGAAGAAACCGATATCTTGAAGATTTCGCCAGCTATGGACATTAAAGAACTTATCGAATACGGGAAACAAAAAAATGTTGGAATCATTCTTTGGGCTTCATGGTATGCTATAAATCAGGTTTTAGATGATGCGTTTACCAAGTATTCGAATATGGGAGTAAAAGGCTTTAAAATAGATTTCATAGACCGCGACGATCAGAAAATGGTAAATTCTCTTTATAATATTGCCAAAAAAGCAACTTCTTATAAACTTCTTATTGACTATCATGGAATGTATAAGCCAACGGGTATTCAAAGAACGTATCCTAATATTGTGAATTTTGAAGGCGTTAAAGGATTGGAAAATGCCAAATGGACACCACATGATGACATGCCGCATTATGAAGCGAGTATACCTTTTATAAGAATGCTGGCTGGCCCTATGGACTATACGCCTGGAGCTATGCGTAATGCGACAAAAGCAGATTTTCGCCCAAGCAATTCACTTCCTATGAGCCAAGGTACAAGATGTCATCAGCTGGGAATGTATGTTCTTTATGAAGCACCGCTGCAAATGATGGCAGATAGCCCAACAGCTTACATGAAAGAGCAGGAAAGCACCACATTTATATCTCAAATTCCAACCACTTTTGATGAAACTGTGGCGCTGGATGGAAAAGTGAGCGAATACGCTGCCATTGCTAGAAAAAAAGGTAATACGTGGTTTGTAGGGGGACTAACCAATTGGTCGGCTAGAGAAATAGAATTCGATTTATCTTTCCTTGAAAAAGGAACCTTTACAGCAGAAATTTTTAAAGACGGATTGAATGCTGAAAAAGACCCAACAGATTACAAACGCGAAATAATTGAAGTGACCAATGCCAGCAAATTGAAAGTGCAAATGGCACCTGGAGGCGGTTTTGCAATTATAATTAATCCTGAAAAGTAGTTAAAATTTCTCGGAATTGTTCTTTTGCCATTGGGGCAAATATTGTTCCGTAACCTAATAATGAATTAGAAAGTATACTATAATGAAAAAAAGATATATCACTGTTTTACTATTACTATATTTTTTCCTCTCGCCATTTTTTGGATGGGCGCAATCTGCTCTTTATTTAGATGAAAGCCAGTCAATAGAAGTTCGTGTAAAGGATGCCTTATCGCGAATGACAGTAGAAGAAAAAGTGGCACTTTGCCATGCACAGTCAAAGTTCAGTTCTAAAGGAGTTCCGCGTTTAGGCATACCAGATGTATGGTCATCAGACGGATCGCACGGAGTGAGCGATGAAAAATTGTGGGATGAATGGAACTCGGCACAATGGACAAATGACTCCTGCACTGCTTTTCCTGCTTTAACGTGTCTTGCGGCAACATTCAACCCAAAGATAGCAAAGCTTTACGGCACATCTATTGGCGAAGAAGCCCGATACCGAAACAAAACCATGCTGTTAGGGCCTGGCGTTAATATTTACCGTACGCCACTTAATGGGCGAAATTTCGAATACATGGGCGAAGATCCTTTTTTGGCTTCGCGATTGGTAGTTCCGTATGTGCAAGGCGTGCAGTCTAATGGTGTCGCGGCGTGCGTAAAACATTTCGCCCTGAACAATCAGGAAATTGCCCGTGGTGAAATTAATGTCAACGTAAGCGATCGCGCCTTGCACGAGATTTATCTTCCGGCTTTCAAAGCTGCAGTTCAGGAAGGAAACGTATGGTCTATCATGGGAGCTTATAACAAAATATGGGGCGTGCACTGCTGCCATAACGATATTTTACTCAACCAAATCTTAAAAACTGACTGGAAATTTGATGGTGTGGTAGTTAGTGATTGGGGAGGTGTGCACAATACTGATGAAGCGGTCAATGGCGGACTTGATATTGAAATGGGCACTTATACAAACGGATTGACTACGCAAGGGCATTTTCCTTTTTCGAGTTATTATTTAGCCGATCCTTTTCTGAAAGTAATTAAATCGGGTAAATACGAAATGTCGAAACTTGACGATAAAGCAAGCCGAATTCTACGAATGATTTTCCGCACTACGATGAGTGCGAATCGTCCTTATGGCCGTTTTGTTTCGCCAGAACATAGCGATGCAGCTCGAAAAATAGCACAAGAAGGAATCGTATTGCTTAAAAATGAGAAACAATTTTTACCTATTCCAGAAGGCAGATATAAAAAAATTGCGATTATAGGTGAAAATGCCGTGAAAAGTCTGATTGTTGGTGGCGGTTCTACGTCATTGAAAGCAGCTTACGAAATTTCTCCTTTACAGGGATTAAAGAATAAATACGGCGAAAATAATATTGTTTACAGTATGGGATATGCTTCGGGAAGACCGCTTTATGGCGCCGAAGAACCCTCTAAATTAAACGTTGATTCTTTGCAAAACGCAGCAATTGAAACTGCCCGCCATGCAGATATAGTGCTCTTTGTTGGAGGGTTGAATAAAAATTATTTTCAAGATTGTGAAAGCGGAGACCGTAAATCGTTGAGTCTGCCGTTTGGTCAAGACAAGCTGATTGAAGAAATACAGAAAGTAAACAATAATGTTGCGGTTGTTCTATTAAGCGGAAATGCGATTTTAATGCCTTGGCTTAACAAAGCAAAAGCCGTTGTACAAGGATGGTATTTGGGCTCGGAAGCAGGAAATGCTTTGGCTGATATTATTTCTGGCGAAGCAAACCCGTCAGGAAAACTTCCGATTTCATTTCCTAAAAAATTGGAAGATGTTGGAGCACATGCTTTTGATCAACTTTGTTATCCAGGTGATGGAAAAAATGTCTATTATAAAGAAGACATCTTAGTAGGATACCGTTGGTATGATACTAAAAAAATTCCTGTGCTTTTTCCTTTCGGATATGGATTGAGCTACACTACATTCCAGTACGGAAAGCCAGCTGTTTCTTCAAAAACGATTACAGCTGCTGACTCTTTAGAGGTAACAGTTTCCGTAAAAAACACAGGAAAAGTGGCAGGAAAAGAAGTTGTACAGCTTTATATTAATGACGAAACGTCAAGCCTGCCTCGTCCAACTAAAGAATTAAAAGGATTTGAAAAAATTTCGCTTGAGCCGGGAGAAGGAAAAATAGTGCGTTTTACTTTAACAAAAGAAGATCTTTCTTATTACGATGACACTAAAAAAGAATGGATTGCAGAACCAGGCAAATTCAGAATAATGATTGGAGCTTCGGCTGCTGATATTAGAGGAGTGGCAGATTTTAATTTAAAATAAAGCATTGCAATAATTTGCATTATGAAAAGAATAATTATCCTTTTAATCAGTATAGTTGGGTGCTGCCATTTCTTGAATGCGCAAGGATACAAAAATCCGGTTATTTCAGGATTTCATCCCGATCCGAGTGTTTGCAGGGTTGGAGATGACTATTATTTGGTGACTTCTAGCTTTGAGTACTTTCCGGGAGTTCCCGTTTTTCACAGTAAAGATTTAATCAATTGGACTAAAATTGGGCATTGTCTTACGCGTGCTTCTCAGCTCAAATTAGACAAATGTGCTCCTTCGGCTGGAATTTATGCTCCAACAATCCGTTATCATGAAGGGCGTTTTTATATGGTTACGACCAATGTATCGGGCGGAGGAAATTTTTATGTGCATACCGATAATCCTGCAGGAGAATGGTCAGAACCCGTTTTTGTCGATCAAGGCGGTATAGATCCTTCTTTATATTTTGAGGATGGCAAATCATATTTTGTATCGAATCAGAATGGCATTACGATCTGCGAAATTGATATTAAAACAGGAAAAAAACTCACCAAAGGACAAACGGTGTGGAATGGAACAGGAGGACGCTATCCTGAAGCGCCGCACATTTATAAAAAAGACGGTTTGTATTATCTGCTTATTTCAGAAGGAGGAACAGAATATGGCCATAAAATAACCATAGCGCGAAGCAGGAACATTTACGGACCTTACGAATCCAATCCTGCCAATCCGATTTTGACGCATATTAACGAAATTGCTCAGAGCAATCCGATTCAAGGCACAGGACATGGCGATTTTATTCAGGCACATGATGGTTCTTGGTGGATTGTCTTTCTAGGCTTCCGTCCGCAGAGTTTGTTGCACCATGTGTTAGGTCGAGAAACATTTTTAGCTCCTGTAAGATGGGATGCAAATGCTTGGCCCGTAATAAATGGCAATGGCACGGTTAATATAGATATGAATGTGCCTACTTTACCGGTACAAGCAGTAAAACCTCATGATTATTCTACTAATTTTGATGAAATAAAGCTCGGAACCGATTGGAATTATCTCAGAAATCCTTTCCTACAGCAATATTCACTTAGCGAAAAGAAAGGTTCATTGCGATTAAAAGCCACTTCAGTATCTTTAGACGACAACGATTCGCCAACCTTTGTAGGACGCAGACAGGAACATATTGATTTTTCAGCTTCCACCGTGATGTCATTAAATAATGCAAAAGATGGAGATGAAGCGGGTATGACTATCTACTACTCCAGTCAGGCGCATTACGACCTTTTTTTGAAAAAAACAGAAAAAGGCAAAAACAAATTAGTGTTGCGTTATAAAATGGGCATACTGAACCATACCGCATCTGAAGTGGAAATTCCTGCAGATAAGATTTATTTGAAAGTGGAAGGCAATAAGGATTTTTATAGCTTCTACTATTCTTTGGATGGAAAAGAATTTAAGTTTTTAGATAAAATCAATATTTGGTACCTAAGTTCTGAGACCAATGGAGGTTTTACAGGCGTGTATGTTGGACTATATGCTACATCGCAAAACAAAAATACCAAAGCATTTGCTGATTTTGATAGTTTTACCTATCAGCCTGGTAAAGCAGAATAAATAAATGGATGGATTATGAAAAATAAAACGAGATTAATTACGATGTTAGCTTTGGTCTGTTGGTCTATAGTACACTCCCAAACAGAGAATACTACGGATAAAAAATTAAACCTACAGCCCATAGTATTTAATACCGACGACAAACCAGCATTTCCAGATCCGCCACAAGGATTTAGGGACAAGCATGCAGAATTGGCTTCGGGAAAACTGACAGTGGTTCAGTACAATTCTAAAACATTGGGCACACGTCGCGAAATGACAGTCTACACCCCTGCAGGTTATGCATCTGATAAAAAATACCCAGTGCTTTATCTGCTCCATGGACTTAATTCAGATAAAGGACAATGGACTGACTGGATTCGTGCGCAGGATGTTATAGATAATTTAATCCGTGACGGAAAAATCAAACCAATGCTGGTGGTTTTTCCCAACTGCAACTCAAGCATCACTGTTGAAAATCCAACTCCAGACCAAGAGAAAGAGAAAGAAATTGGATATAAAAGTTATGGAGTATCTTTTGAGAAAGATCTTCTGAAGGATATCATTCCGTATATTGAAGCAAATTATGCAGTATACCGCAATCGAGAGCAGCGAGCTTTAGCAGGTTTATCTATGGGAGGAGGGCAATCTCTGAATATTGGCCTTTCTCATATTGATACTTTTGCTTTTGTTGGAGGCTTTTCTTCAGCACCTAATACAAATGAAGTGGGAGGACTTTCTACTCTTAAACTTGTGCCTGACGTAAAAGCAGCAAGAAAAGATCTTAAAGTATTGTGGGTTTCTTGTGGCAATAAAGACTGGCTTTTTAATGTGAGCCAGCGCATTCATAGTTGCTTAAAGACCAATCAAGTGCCTCATGTGTGGCATGTAGATAGCAATGCGCACGATGATGTAGAATGGGCCAACAACCTGTATCTTTTCTCGCAGCATATTTTCAAATAAAAAATTCTTTTAAGCAGTTTATAGCCGTTTTTTGAAACACTTTTAAATAAAACGAATATAGTCTGAGAAAATAAAAAAAAGCAGCCTTAATGATGATTAAAGGCTGCTTTTTTATTGCGTTGTTTTTATAGTTTTTTGTGAAGTTTTAAATACTCGGAAGGAGATAAACCAAACTCTTCACGGAAATATTTTGAAAATCTTTTGGGCGAATTAAATCCAACTTCGTAGGCTATTTGCGAAACCTGCAGCTGACTTTTATCCAGAAGCTGGCGTCCTCTTTTCAAACGTATGGTTCGAATGAATTCTGCAGGTCCTTTACCCGTTATGAACATCAGTTTTTTGTACAGATGTCCTCGGCTTAAGCCTAAAATATCGCCTAGATTTTCTACAGAAAATTCAGTATCGCTGATATGCTGCTCTACGGCTTTTATTGCTTTTTCGATAAAAATTTCATCTAAGGAGGTAATGGTAATCTCCTGCGGATTAACGTCTATTTTTTGTTTAAACGCAGCATGGCTTTTTTTCGTCCATTCGATAAATTTATTAATTCGAAGTTTGAGAATATGGATGTTAAAAGGTTTGGTGATATAATCATCTGCTCCGTATTTTAATCCGTCAATATGATATTCTTCAGCAGTGCGCGCTGTGAGCAGAATTACAGGAATATGAGACCAGTAAATATTGGTTTTGACCAATTTACAAAGCTCAATTCCATCCATTACAGGCATCATTACATCACTTACAATAACCGTAATATTGTGTTTTTGCAACAGTTCGATAGCCTCTTGGCCATTATGAGCTGTAAGCACTGTAAAGTTGTCTTTTAGATTGTCTTCTATAAATTCGCACAGGTCTTTATTGTCATCTACAAAAAGAACCACTTGTTCAGTAAGACTTTCTGTTTTTTCCTCTTCAATGTTTGGGATATCAATAGTAGCAGGACTAAGCATCAAATTCTTTTCAGAGCTTTCTCTAATTGGGATCTTAAAGGTAAATACACACCCATGCGGAATATTATCTTCAATGGTTATGGTGCCTCCATGAAGATGTATGTATTCATTTGCAATATGCAATCCAAGACCGCTGCCTGTTTCATTCTGGCTTTGTTCTCCTTGATAAAATCTCTCAAATACAAGCGGTTTATCTTTATCGCTGATTCCCGAACCGGTGTCGCGAACTTTGACGCAGACTTGAGTAGCATCGCGGCTAATTTCTACCTGAATTTTTCCTCCATCAGGAGTATATTTAAAAGCATTTGAAAGCAGATTGGTAAGTGTTTTTTGAATCTTATCTTTATCAAATTCCATAAGCAGACTCTCTATTTCGCTTTCAAAAGACAATTGGATATGGCGTTCCGTAGCATAAACATTAAACGAACTGCAAATGTCCTCGGCGAAACTTACAAACTCTGATGCCTTTAAGTTTAAGCTAACGATTCCTGCATCTAATTTGCGAAAATCTAGCAGCGAATTGATTAAAGATAGAAGCTGCTGTGCATTTTTATGGATAACATTTATTTTCTTTTTCATGGTCTCATCCATAGCATCGTTTAACAGCACTTGCAGAGGTGTTATGATAAGGGTGAGAGGAGTTCTTAGATCATGGCTTATGTTGGTGAAAAAGTTCAGCTTCATTTCGTTAATCTGCCATTCTTTCTCGCGATTCATTTTCTCGCGCTGTTCTTCTAATTTTAAATGATGGCGAATTTTTGATCTGCGTACGGTATACCATATAATACCCGCGATCGTGAGTCCATAAAAAAGATACGCCCATACGGTTAGATAAAAAGGAGGCAATACATTCAACGCCAATACTTTGATATTATCGTTCCATCCAGAAGCATTATCATACGCTTTTACCAAAAGCTTGTAATTGCCAGCTGGCAAAGCAGAAATTACAATTTTATTGTCCTGAATAGGAATCCATTCCGAATTAAAACCTTCGATCTTGTAAAAATACTTGACCTTATCGGCATTTAATAAATCTGTACTCGTAAACTTAAGGGTAATAAGCCTGTCATCGTGCCTTAAAGTAAGCTTGGAAAGCAGTTCTGTCGAATGCTGCAACAATTTATGCCCATTATAGATAGAATCTACTTCTATAGTCTGATTTCCAAGAGTTAGTCCTGTAAAAATAATTTTTGAAACCGGCTTGTTTTCTTTTAGCAGTTTGTTAGGATTGATTATGGTATATCCGTCCAGATTGCCAAGCAAAATATCACCGTTTCTTAATTGCAGTATAGAGTGTTTGTTGAAATAATTATCCATCAGTCCATCCTTAACCGAATAGTTTTTACTGCTTATGGATAAGTTATCATTTGCATCATAACTGACAGTTAAAATAGAAAGCCCATTGGGTGTTGTAACCCAGATGTTATTGCGATTGTCTTCCAGTATCGCGCTGACAGAATTGTCGCAAAGGCCATTTGACTTGTTGAAGTAATAAATGGTATCTTTTTTGGGATCCCAAACATTAAGGCCATCATTGTGGGCAATCCACAAAATATTGTGTTTGTCTTTGTAGACCGTAGAAATCTGAAAGTGTTTGAATTTTTGCGTTCCTTTTTTATTGCCATACGAGATGACATTTTTATTGTTGGTGATATCAATATTGAAAAGTCCGTAACCCGTGCCCAGCAAAAGCTCATCGCCTGAATCGTAAAACATGTCGAGTGCAAAAACTTGATCTTCAAATACAGAAATCACAGAATCAAAACTAGTGGCATCGGACGGAAGCTGCTGTATTTTTCCTCCCATAGACCCTATCCAGATATTGCCATAGCGGTCCTGTTTTAAGTTCCAGACATTGTTGTTGCTTAATTTGCTGTTTTTCGTGGTATATTGGCTTATAACGCCATTTTGCCAGCAAAACAGTCCGTTTTGATAAGTGCCGATCCAAATGCGGTTTTTGCGATCTTCCAATAAAGAGGTAATTGCAGCTTTGGGAAATGGAATTCGAGAAGTATTTCCTGTTTTTTTATCTTTTTTAAAAAGTCCCTTTCCATCTGTTGCAATCCAGAGATCTTCATTGTGATCCTCCATTATAGCGCTAATATCAGAGCATTCAGGATGTTTGAAATTGATAAAGTTTTTAAAGCTTTCATTAAAAAAAGAAAGCCCTTTTTTGCTGTGTCCAATCCAGATAGTCCTATCGTTGTCGCGATATAGGCAAGTGATATTGTTGGATGGCAGAGAATTGTCTTTGTTTGGGGTTTGAACACAGTTTGTTATGCTGTTTTTTGATTTGTCAAAAATAAAAAGCCCTTTATGATCTGTTCCAATCCATATTTCGCCTGGCTTATTTTCGATAATGCTGCTAACGAAATTAATGTCGCTGTCTACACTAGATTTTAAGGTTATAGAGCTCCATTTTTTCCTCTGATCATCGCGATAGAAAACTTCATTAGGATTATTGCTGAAATAGGCCCATAATCCGTTGTCGCTGTCCAGAAAAATGATATGCCAATCGTCAGTTCCGTTTTTTCTGTTGTGAGTTGGGAGTTTAATGGTTTTAATATGACCTTTAGTGCTATTTAGCTGCCAGCACTTTTGAGAATTTTCAACGCAATATACAGACTCGCCATCATCTGTTACGCTTACAGCAAAAGGGTCTTCAATGTTTACGCCTGTAAAGATGGAAGTATGCCTATTTTTTACATCATAGAAAAATATGTTTTTTTTATTAAAAACCCATAAATTCTTTTTCTTGTCTACATAAATTTTACAGTTGGCATCTGCGCGAATGTGCAACTTATTTAAAAGAGAAGTGATGTCCGTAATAAAGCAGTCCTTATCTCTGTTATATATCGCATTATCATGTCCAAAATTGACCCATATATTGCCCATGTCGTCTTCTTGAAGACCTAAAATATCGTTGGAAATTAAGCTATTGGGCTTTTTAGAGTTGGTCGTGTAAACCTTGAATTCGTAACCATCATATCGATTAAGTCCAGTTTCAGTGCCAATCCATAAAAAACCGTAACTGTCCCTTAGAAATGTCTTGACATTGGTGCTCGAAAACCCTTCGCTGGTTTTTAACTGGTGAAAAATATAATTGGGCTGCGCAGGAAGGCTTTGGAAAAAAAATATTCCAAAAAAAATAAGAAACAATAAGAGGACTTTATGCTTTTTCATTCGGTCTAAATTAATGATTTATCTGCAGCTGCAGTATCAGAAGGGCTGTTTTTATCTAAAATCGCAGTCAGCATTCCAATCCGTATCGATTCTATTTCTTTTAGAATCGATACGGACATTTGAAATGTGTAGTATGTTTAATTATTTTTCAAAGTTGTATTTAATGCCTTTTGTGATGCTATTCCAGTCGTCTGTTCGAAAAGGAACAGCAGGGAAATTTTCAGCATTGTGCAGATTACAGTCGCTGGCATCGTCGGCCCAACCGTAGCGAACTGCTTCTGGATTTTGAACCTGATCGTTCCATACCAAAAGCTGACTGCCTTTTATTTGAGCTTTGGCATAATGAAAAACATGATCTGATCCTGCAATTTCAAATCCTTTTACGTATTGGTATCTATCATGAACCAGTAAACCGCTTTCGGCATTGTCAAATGTTAAGAGAATCTGATTGCCTTTTGTTTCCATAGATTTGTATGCTGGTCCGCTGAAAACATTTCCTTTTTCATATACTTTATTCAAGGCAATGGCAGCCAGTCTGTATCCTACGTCTTGTTTGTTTTTTGGATGAATATCCTTCGGATCTCCAATATCGGCTGTAACACACATACCAGTATTGGCAACAGTTTGAAGGGTGAAATTCTGAGCCTCTCTTAACTCTGCCCAATAGCTGCCAGTTTTGCTGTTTCCTCCAAACTCATTAAAAGAAGACAATTGGACAAAAAAGAAAGGAAAATCTCCTTGATGCCATTTGTTTCTCCAATCGTTAATCAATGACGGAAAAGCTTTTTTATATTGTTCGGCGCGTGTAGCATTTGCCTCTCCCTGATACCATAAAACTCCTTGAATAGCATACGGAATCAAAGGATTGATCATGGCATTGTAAAGAAGGGAAGGATAGCTGTTTGGAGACAAGTCTGTTCTGATTTCTGTAACCTGAAACTTCCATTTTCCTGCAAGTGGTACAATGGTACTGCCTGCAGTTAATTTTAAGTCAGCCTCATCACCAAAAATTCCGCCTCCTCCGCTGTAATCCGTTACTCGTACGGCAATAGTGTTAAGACCTTCTTTAAGCGTTCCTGCAGGTACTTTATATATTCTTTTTTTGTCCCATTGGGTATTCTTTCCCACTTCAATTCCATTTACATAAGAAAGATCTTCATCGTCTATTTTGCCCAGCTCCAATAAAGCCTCTTTACCAGCATCTTCTTTTGAAATCATAAAAGATTTGCGCATCCAGACTGTGCCGTCTAAACTGCCCAATTGCTGGTTCCACAATTGTGGCACGTGCATTTCTGGCCACGAACTATCGTCAAAGTTTGTTGTTTTGTATTGACTTTCTGAGTTTGAAGTGATTTTAGATCCTTGAAGGTTTTCAATCTGTACTTTTAGTGTAGCCAGTTTATTTTTCAGCAATGAATCCATTGGGATTTTCGGTAGTTCGGCAATCATACTGCTGAATTCTGGACTTTTTTCAAAAGCATCTCTGCTGGTCCATGTTTCCACGCAGGTGCCTCCCCAAGAGGAGTTTATTATTCCGATTGGGATTTTTAATTCATTGTATATTTTTTTGGCAAAAAAATAGCCCACGGCTGTAAAAGCTCCTGTATTTTTTTTGCTGCTTTCTTTCCAAATTCCTGCTTTGAGCTCTTCTTTAGGTGCCGAGTTTAAATCTTTGTCTACTAAAAATTGACGTATCCAAGGATTATCTGCCTGATTGATTTCATAATCAGCATTTCGTGCCTGAGCAACTGGCCATTCCATATTTGACTGTCCGCTGCATACCCAGACTTCTCCCACTAGCACATTTTCAATGGTAATGCTGTTGTTTCCTTTAATGGTCATTTTAAAAGGACCGCCAGCTTTTTCAGGTTTCAGGTACAAAAGCCATTTTCCGTTTTTGTCTGCTTTAGTTTTCTGGGTTTGTTTATTAAAAGTGACTTCAATTTTTTCTCCAGAATTGGCCCAGCCCCAAACAGAAATGGGTTTGTTGCGCTGTAAGACCATTCCGTCGCTAAAAAGCAATGGCATTTTTACATTTGCATTTGCACACAAACTCAAGGCAAAAAGCAAAGCGATTAGATTTTTTTTCATTTTTGGTTGGTTTAAATTTATAGTTAGTCAGTGTTGAAACCTGCAACAGGAGCTGCAGGAATCTTTAATAATTATGGCTGTTTAGAAAAAAGTCATTTTTATTGCTGCCAAACGGTTACGCCTCCTGGCGGTACAGTTTTACCGCCAATTAAAATATTTGCAGTGTTGGATATTTTTTCGATCTGGTAATCTTCTGAAGAATAATTGACTGCGATCCAGAATCCGTCGCGCCAGCTAACGTAAACTCCTTTAGGATAATGCTCAACAGTGATCCCAGCCTGATTATACACCTGCTGCAGGACTTCTTTTTCAAGTTGGCCATCGTATGTATCGGTGCCAATATAAGTAACGGTTCCTTTTCCTATTTTGTTGGTCACCACAGCTGCCGTGCCTGCATAAAATTGGTTGGTGTACTTAGCAAGGACATTTTCAGGTTTATTGGCTTTTACTAAATCTGCCCAGTTGTTCCAGTAATACTCTTTTCCGAAACCTTGGATAGTTCCTTTTGCATAAGGCAAAAGATGGTCAAAGTCTTCAATTTTGGCATCGATTAAAGGATAAATAGGAGCACCCCATCCTGCTTGGAATAAATGGCCGTTTTTGTCTTTAACAGCCGTACGCACGGTTAGAATTAAATGCCCGCCTTGTTTTACATATTCTGCCCATTTGGCAATAAGTTTCTCATCGGCTATTTCGTAAGCAGGAGCAACCACAACCGCATAAGAATCTAATGGTTCGTTTTCATAAATTATTTCTGCGGGAGCTCCGTATGATTTTACGATTTCAAGATATTTTTGAAAAAAAGATAGCGTATTCCATTGGCTTGTTTGCGCTTGACGGCCCATGCTCCAGGAATTGTCATAATTCCATAATAAAGCAGTTCTTCGAGCCTTAATTTCTTTAGGCATTTCTACCTTCGGATTATAAGCTTTTCTTAATAATTTCATTTCCTGCATCGTCTGCTGGTAATCTTTTCCTCCTTGAGATAAGGTAGTTCCATCAAGTTTTGTAATGCCGCTGTGGTACTGCTCTGCACCGTAATTGATTTGACGGTAACGATAAGAACAGGCAAAAGACATGCCTTCGGCCATACAATGATAAAGCCAAATACGCACTACGCCAGGCTGCAGCAAAGGATTAACATTTCCCCAATTGACAAAACCAGGCTGAAGTTCCATAATTCCTGAAATATTATCTCTGGTTTTAAAGAAGCTCAAGGCAAAAGAAAGTTCTTGAGGATCGCCAAGGCGAAATCCTTTGTCTCCAATATTAGCAACTCCTTTGTTAGGATAGCTGGTAAAAGAGTTAAAATCGAGTTTTTTTGTTCTTCTAGGATCTGCTGATGGAGTAGTAGCGGTATAATTTGTTGTTACAAACTGATTTTTAGCAATTAAAGGTCTGATAATGTCTGCCTGAAAATCTAAAAAATCGGCCTGCGTATCGGCAGTATATCGTTTGAAGTCCAGCAAGGCATGCGGATTGATTCCCCACCACCCAACATGATCTGCATTTGGAATTTTAACTTGGTCAAAACTGCTGTAGGTCTGACTCCAGAAAGAGGCTCCCCATGCCGTATTTAAAGCGCTTATGGTGCGGTATTTATTCTCTAGCCATTTGCGGAAAGCGTCTTGTGAAGAAGGGCTGTAATCTTCTTTGGCTTCTGGCTCGTTGTCGAGCTGCCATCCAATTACATTTGGATTATGGCCGTAGCGCGCTGCCAATTTGCTAATGATGTTTTTAGAAAAATTTCTCCATACGGGATTGCTCAAAGACTGCTGTGCTCTTGTTCCGTGTTCAGCCCTTTGATAATGGCTGTCCATCAGATAGATTTCAGGATATTTAATGCCCATCCAAACGGGTGAAATTGCTGTAGGTGTGCCTAAAATAACTTTCAATTTGTATTTTCCAGCCAAATCGATCACTTCATCAAGCCATTCAAATTTGTAAAGTCCTTCTTCGGGTTCCATGTCTATCCATGCAAATTCTGCTATGTGAATAAACTCAAAACCAGTCTTAGAAATATTGCTGATGTCTCTTTCCCAATCTTTTTTATTCCAGTGTTCTGGATAGTAATAAATCCCCATTGCCATCAGATTTTCTTTAGGAAAGAAAACAGGAGATTTCTGAGCCATTACGCCTGCTGAAGCCAGCAGTAATAAACAAATGATATATTTTTTTAGTTTCATGGATCTATATTTTTCTAAATCAATTAAGCCCTGCATTAAAGCTGTTTTAACAGGTGCTGGATACGATTGTTTTAAGATGAAACCGTTGGGTGAAATTATTTTAACACATAGAAACATAGCCTTTAGGTGATTCATTTAAGGTGTTTCACTTAGAATAGTACACATTAGCACTATGTGTTAAAGCTTGCTTTTTCTATACTCTTAAGCAGAAGCAATAAAAATCTATGCTTCTATGTGTTAAAATTAAATTTTGTTCTATTTCACCCAATGGGTAAGATGATTAAATTTTTATGAATTGAAGCGCTCCGTTATAATCGATTTCTTTTCCAGAAGCATCAGAAAGAAATGCTTTCGGATTGGAAGGATCAACAACAACGATTTTAAATTTTCGGTCTTTTAGCATGCCTTTAAAATCTCCTTTGCGCTCGCCAATGGTTAAGGTCTGATTTTTTTGATTGTAATGGAAGCTTATTGCACTGTAATGGCCTTTTTCATAGTTGTAGTTAACACCTTCATCTTCATACAAAGTAAAACTGCCATCTCGGCCTTTATAAACATATAGCACTACATTATCAGCAGGTTTCTGATCGGTGTATTGGATTTCTGGACCAACAGGAACTATAGCGCCTTCAGGAATAAAGAGCGGAATACGTCCATAAGGTGCATCTGCCTGTAAAGTCTGTCCGCCTAAGAGCTGCTTTCCTGTATAAAAATCATACCAGTTTGTGCCAGCAGGAAGGAACACTTCTCTTTTTCGCGCTTCATATTGGTAAACAGGGCACACCATAAAAGCAGATCCGAACATGAATTGGTTGCTGATGTTAACGACATTTTTATCGTTTTGAAAGTCCATTATCAACGGACGCATAATGGTGTAGTCATTAAAATGCGTCATCCCAGCCATCGTGTAGATATATGGCATTAATCTGTAGCGGAGACGGTCGTAATATACAATAGATTCGTACGCTGGATGGCCTTCGGGAGCAATGTTCCAAGGTTCGCGATAAGGAAATTGTCCGTGAGATCGGTATAGCGGAGCAAAAGCCCCAAACTGATGCCAACGTGTATTTAATTCACGCCATTCTTTGCTGTCAGAGTTTTCATTTCCATTTTTGTCGTATTGCTGCTGTGCGCTCACATAACGGTCTTCAACACAAAATCCTCCAATATCCATCGTCCAGTACGGAATACCGCTTGCGGCAAAGTTAAGACCTGCCGAAATCTGCGCTTTCAAATCTTCCCATCTTGTCGCAATATCGCCACTCCATGTTGCTGTTGAATAACGCTGCAATCCTGCAAAGCCTGATCTTGTTAAAAGAAACACACGTTTATTAGAATCTACGGCTCTTTGTCCATCGTAGATTGCTTCTGCATTCATTAAAGCATAAGTGTTGAAATATTCGGTTGAAGGTCCTAAAGCGGTTGGTCCTTGCAATTTTTTACGATACTCCATATCTGTACAGTCTAATACATTAGGTTCGCTGGCATCCATCCACCAGGCATCGACACCTATAGGATATAGATTTTCGTAGATCTGTTTCCAAAATAGTTTACGGGCACCGCTTGCATAGGCATCATAGAATGATCCTACATAACCAGGGCCAACCCAGTCACGAACATTGTCTTTAATGGCTTGCTGATACATCCATCCTTTTTGGTCGAATTCTTTAAAGTGCTCTGTAGTTTTGTAAAATTTAGGCCATACCGAAATCATCATTTTGGCATTCATCGAATGAATCGAGTCGGTCATAGCCTTTGGATTAGGAAAGCGTGCAGGATCAAACTTGTGGCTTCCCCATTTATCATCTTCCCAATAATTCCAGTCCAATACGATATTATCAATTGGAATCTGGCGTGTTCTAAATTCTTTTAAATTGCTTAGTATTTCATCTTGGGTTTTGTATCGTTCGCGGCTCTGCCAATAACCCATTGCCCAGCGGGGCATAATTTGAGATTTTCCTGTCAAGGTTCGGTATCCTTTAATTATGCTATCCATAGAATTGCCATGAACAAAATAATAATCAATTTTTTTGTTCATTTCGCTCCACCAGACTTGGCTGTTTTTTTCCTCAGCCAGTTGTGGCGTTCGCACTCTTAATCCGCAATAAGAGGTTGAGCCGTCTGGTCTCCATTCTATCCTTAAAGCAGTGTGTTTGTTCGCTTTCAGATTCATAGAGAATTTGTAGCTATTCGGATTCCAAGCGGTTCTCCATCGCTCTGCAACCACTAATTGATTGTCTAAATAGACTTTTACATAACCAGAATAATACAGTATAAATTTATATTCTCCGTCCTGTGGAGCTTCAATTTCGCCTTCATAAGTAACATTGGCATTTTTTAAAGGAAGTTCTGTTGGCAGGTTTTTGATGCTTTTTACATCCTCAAAAAAAATGGATTTTTCTTCGCGAATCAGTGGTGCATTTTTCTTCTCTGGTGTGCTGTAAGTTCCCGTTAAGAAACCTGGTTCGCCATTTTTTCCAAATAATTTGAAAACCTGATTTAATTGCTCATAAGGACGGCTGTCTCCAAATCGGCTTAAAGAATAGCTGTCCCACAAAAGCCCGTAATTTTTATTTGATACGACAAATGGTACAGATACTTTGGTATTGTATTGGAAAAGTTCTTCGCTTTTATCTTTATAATTAAATTCATCCGACTGATGCTGTCCTAGTCCGTAAAAAGCTTCGTCTTGAGGTGACTCAAATATTTGGCGTACGGTATAGCCTTTTGTCTGATCGGCTTGTATAGGAAGAAAAGTTCTGCCGCCGCCTGCTTTTTCAGCCAACAGAATTTTTCCGTTTTTATCTTTAAATTTGATTCCGCCGTCTTTTGCCGAAACCATAACATTCAGCGTTTTGGTTGAAAGTTTAATGGAATCTTTTGATTGCTTAATGCGAAATGGAACAGTTTGCTGATTGGGAACAATAATTAGACTGGAATCTTTTTGAAATTCTTGGGCTGTTGCAGCAACATGTATCAGATCATTGCCTAAAACTTGAAGACGCAGTGTGCGCAATTGGTTTTCTGTGGTTGGTTTTAGGCCTATTAAAACACCGTCGTCTGTTTTGGTGTAATTTTTAACAGCACATGATGCCAAGAGTAATCCAGCCGAAAGACCTAAGGCTATTGTATTTTTTTTCATGTTTTTTGGTTACGAATGGTTTATATGATAATTAGCAGTTTTGTGATTTATGTTTTCCCGATCTAGAAGTTACTATATCCAGTCGAACTAAATTTTAAAAGGGTTTCAAACGATTGCAAGCTGTAAAAGTAAAATAGCAATCTGCAATTTTTGGCGACTGCATGAGGCTTATTAAGGTTGTATTGTCAGCTGATTATACTGGGGTGTAAAAATATCTTTTAATGTAAAAGAACATGGGGTGCAAATGTGTTATTTGACAGGCACTTATGTATCATCATGTTTTTGGCTGTTGTAAAAGGGGGCAAAATGTATTTTATGGCTGGCGGAAATGTATTATTGTTTTTGAGCATTCAAAGTAAAGAGTACATTAGCATCTGTGAAGTTTCAAAGCTGGAGCACTGAACGGCCTAATTGAGGATTAGGAAGCTTTTTACAAGTTGCTTTTTTTTTACGCTAATAATAAGAGCTGTAATTTATTATCCATTAAAAACGGCATATGAAAGATTATGGAATTTTGATAGGCGGAAGAAGCAGGTGTTCAGAATTATCTTGAAATCAAAAGTATACTAACTAACCAACCAACTTCTATAATTATGAATGTAAAATTTAGCATATGTTTATTGCTTGTAAGTTTCTTTAAACTAAACGCCCAATCAGCGGTAAAAAGTCCGGACGGAAAACTTGAGGTGTCAGTTTCTGTAAACAACGGAATGCCTCAGTATAGTGTAACATACAATGAAAAAACGGTTATAGAAAAATCTCCATTAGGGTTAAAGACAAATGCGGGAGATTTCAGCACTGGATTAACTTTGGACGCAAATAGTATCCAAAATAAAATTGACGAATCCTAT
Organism: Flavobacterium endoglycinae; assembly: GCF_017352115.1. NCBI lineage: Bacteria > Pseudomonadati > Bacteroidota > Flavobacteriia > Flavobacteriales > Flavobacteriaceae > Flavobacterium > Flavobacterium endoglycinae. Next base: position 5,467,701 of record NZ_CP071448.1, on the reverse strand, counting down.
GAGCTGCGTAACATCAAAAAAAGCAGCGTTCATTATACGGCCAATGAAGCTATTTTTTCGTTCACAAAAGATGGAAGGCCTGCTGTTGATGTGATTTTTAGGGTGAGCAATAATAATTTGGCATTTAAGTACAAAGCATATCCGCAGAAAGAAACACTTTCCTGTGTGGTTCAGCAGGAAGTTTCGGGATTTTTGATGCCAAAAGGAACTACGACATTCCTATGTCCGCAAAGCAATCCGATGACAGGGTTTGCGAAAACAGCTCCAAGTTATGAAACCTCGTATTCGCTTGATGATGCCGTCGGAAAAAATGGCTTGGGAAATGGATACACCTTTCCATGTCTGTTTAAAGTAAACGGCGGATGGGTTTTGATTTCTGAAACTGGTGTAGACAGCGGTTATTGTGCCAGCCGATTAATAGGGCATGAGAATGGATTGTATTCCATTGGATTTCCGATGCCAGGAGAAAATAACGGAAACGGAACAGCTTCGCCAGGAATCCCGCTTCCGGGAGAAACGCCATGGCGAACTATTACCATTGGAGAAACATTGGCGCCTATTGTCGAAACTACTATTCCATTCGATTTGGTTAAACCAAAGTATAAAGCTTCTAAAGAATACCAGTACACAAAAGGGACTTGGAGCTGGATTATCAAAATGGATGATAACACCACTTTTCCTGTGCAGAAGGAGTACATTGATTTCAGCGCCGCGATGGGATATGAAACCATTCTAGTTGATGCGCTTTGGGATACGCAGATTGGACGCGATAAAATAGTAGATTTAGCGGCATACGGCGCTAAGAAAGGCGTTGGGCTTTATTTATGGTACAATTCAAACGGGTATTGGAATGATGCTCCGCAAGGTCCGAGAGGATTGATGGATAATGCGGCCATCAGAAGAAAAGAAATGGCTTGGATGAAAAGCATTGGAATTAAAGGCATTAAAGTTGATTTTTTTGGAGGTGACAAGCAGGTGACGATGAAACTGTATGAAGATATTCTGACGGATGCCAATGAATTTGGAATAATGGTTATTTTTCACGGCTGCACATTGCCTCGAGGCTGGGAGCGCATGTATCCGAATTACGCTTCCAGCGAAGCGGTTCTGGCAAGTGAGAATCTGCATTTCGGACAGCAGAGCTGTGATAATGAAGCTATAAATGCGGCAACGCATACGTTTATAAGAAATGCGGTGGGAAGCATGGATTTTGGCGGAAGCGCTTTAAACAAATTCTACAATAGCGATAACATTCCCAATAAAGGCTCAAAAAGAATGACTTCCGATGTATTTGCTTTAGCGACCTCTGTGCTTTTTCAGAGCGGCGTGCAGCATTTTGCTTTGGCGCCTAATAATTTAAATGATGCTGCAGACTGGGCTATAAAATTTATGAAAGAAGTGCCTACAGTTTGGGATGAAGTTCGTTTTTTAGAAGGATATCCAGGCAAATATGTTGTGCTGGCCAGAAGAAAAGGAGCAAAGTGGTATATCGGTGGGATTAATGCGCAAAAAGAACCATTAGAATTAAAATTAAAACTGCCAATGATCTCGGAGGGTACCACTCTTAGATATTATCAGGATGATGAATTATTAAATGGAAAAATAACGGACATCAGGTACAGATCAAAGAGTGGAGCACATATTAAAATTCCTTGTAATGGAGGTGTCCTGCTAACCAACTAAAAATTTATAGAACTCATTGTGGATTTATCCAGAATTGAAGCAATAAAAAGCAAATGTAGTTTTGACCATTAATCTTACTAATTAAAATAACTTAAACCAAATGAAATTTATTTATCTATTAATTTTCCCGCTGTTTTTCTGTGCGACCAGTTATGGCCAGAAGTACGAGAAAAACAATCTGGGAATTAAGATGCAAGCAGATGGAAATACAATAGAAATTCAGTTTTACAGTCCTTCGATTGTAAGAGTTATAAAATATCCCGCAGCGGGAGTTTATTCCAAAGAAAGCCTTTCGGTAAATATGAAACCGTCGGCAACTCCTTTTACAGTAAAAAGCCAAAACAGCCAATTGGTTTTAAAATCTGAAAGTCTAAATGTTACGGTACAGTTTCCAACTGGAGAAATCTCATTTGCAAGTTCAGACCGGATCTTGCTTCGTGAGAAAAAACAGGGAACAAAATTTAAAACCGTAAAAGATACCGATACCGATTCTTATAGCGTATATCAGGCATTTGATTTGGAGAAAGAAGAACCTATATATGGTTTAGGACAGCACCAAAGGGGAGATTTAAACCAAAGAAATCAAAATTATCGTTTGGAACAGGGAAATACAGAAGATGCGGTGACTTTTTTTCAGTCGGTAAAAGGATATGGACTTTTTTGGGATAATTATGCGCCGACAGAATTTAAAGACAATGCTAACGAAACTTCATTTGAATCTAATGTAGGCGACGGGGTGGATTACTATTTTATGTACGGTAAAAATGCTGATGGAGTGATCTCACAAATGAGAAAGCTCACAGGCAGTGCTCCAATGTTTCCGCTTTGGACGTATGGTTTCTGGCAGAGTAAAGAACGTTATAAAAGCCAAAATGAAATAGTTGGCGTAGTAAAAAAATACCGAGAGCTGGGAGTGCCTCTGGACGGAATAATTCAAGACTGGCAGTATTGGGGAAATAATTATTTATGGAATGCGATGGAGTTTCTTAATCCTGAATTTTCTGAGCCTCAAAAAATGGTGGATGAAATTCATGGCCTGAATGCTCATCTGATTATTTCGATCTGGTCTTCGTTTGGACCAAAAACCAAGCCTTATAATGAGTTGAATAGTAACGGAATGCTGTTTGATTTTCTGACTTGGCCAGAATCTGGCAGCGAAATTTTCCCTCCGAAAAAAGATTATCCTTCTGGAGTGCGTGTTTATGACGCCTATAACCCAAAGGCAAGAGACATTTACTGGAAATATGCAAGTGAAGGCCTTTTAGCAAAAGGAATTGACGGCTGGTGGATGGATTCGACGGAGCCCGATCATCTTTGGGTAAAGCCTGAGGATTATGATACCAAAACATATTTGGGAACTTTTAGAAAGGTGCGAAATGCTTATCCTTTGATGACTGTAGGCGGAGTTTACGATCATCAGCGAAAAGAAACTTCAGATAAGCGAGTTTTCATATTGACAAGATCTGCTTTTGCTGGCCAGCAGCGCTATGGTGCCAATACATGGACAGGAGACGTAGAGTCTAGCTGGGAAAACCTGCGTGCTCAGATTCCGGCGGGACTTAATTTTACCCTTACCGGTATGCCGCACTGGAATTCAGATATTGGAGGATTTTTCGCTGGAGTTTACAATCGAAATGCAGAAGCTATAGGAGCGGATAATCCAATGTTTCAAGAACTTTATGTTCGTTGGCTGCAATTTGGTGCTTTTAATCCAATGATGCGCTCTCATGGTACAGATATACCTCGCGAGATCTATAATTTTGGTCAGAAAGGAGAGCCGGTATATGATGCGATTGAGAAATTTATAAATCTGCGCTATTCGTTGCTGCCATACATTTACTCGACATCGTGGGAAGTAACCCATAAAGATTCTAGTTTTATGAGAGCATTATTTATGGATTTTGCTGCAGATACTAAGAGTTGGGACATTAAAGATGAATTTATGTTTGGAAAATCTATTTTGGTTGCGCCAGTAGTTGAGGCTCAATATACAAACGAAAAAATAAAAGAAGGTCAGAATCAAAAGCAGAATATAGATTTTAGAGCAGAAAAATCAAGAATCGTTTATCTTCCTGCTGGAAATGGCTGGTACGATTTCTGGACAAACGAAAAACTGCAGGGCGGTCAGGAAATTACCAGAAAAACAACGCTTGACATGATACCGCTGTATGTTAAGGAAGGCACTATACTTCCAATCGGGCCTCAAGTGCAGTTTGCTGAGGAAAAAAAATGGGACAATCTCGAAATAAAAGTATATCCTGGAAAGGATGGCTTTTTTACCTTTTATGAAGATGAATTTGATAATTATAATTATGAAAAAGGTGCTTACACAGAAATTGATTTCAGCTATAACGACAAGCAGAAAAAAATAACCCTTTCTAATAGAAGAGGCGGGTACAAAGGCATGTTAACGGAAAGGATCTTTACAATTGTTATGCCTGATGGAACTAAAAAAGTGTTGACTTACAAAGGAAAAAAAATAGAATCTAAACTTTAAACAGGAAGATATGCAACTAAAAAGGATATGTTATTCCTGCGATCTGATTGATGATCCAGAACTTATAACTGAATATAAAAAGTATCATCTTGCAGAAAATGTACGCCCTGAAATCACTAAAAGTATTAAAAATGTTGGATTAAGGAGATTTGCTTTTTCAACACAGATGATCTCAACGCATTATTTACACTGCTTTCGCAAGAAATAAAAAACTATTAAAACAGTATAACTAAGTATTAATTATCAAACAATATGAATAAAATTATAATAACAATTTTCCTTATCCACGTGAGCGTTTTTGCAAATGCTCAATATCAGACAAAACCTAATGAAAAAGGAAAAGACTACTATATAAATCCCATTTTTGCGGGGGACTACGCTGATCCGAGCATTTTGCGTGATGGCGATACGTATTACATGGTCCATTCCTCTTTCGAATATTATCCGGGACTCTTGATCTGGCAGTCGAAGGATCTGATTAACTGGGAGCCTGTTACCCATGCGCTGCACAAGAATATAGGGAATGTCTGGGCTCCCGATCTGGTGAAATATAAGGATAAATTTTATATCTATTTTCCGGCAAATGGTACCAATTATGTGGTCTCCGCAGATTCTATTAACGGTAAATGGAGCGAACCAATCGACCTAAAAACTGGTGGCATTGATCCCGGGCACATTACAGACGAAAACGGGAAAAGGTATTTGTTTTTTAGCAGTGGGAGTTTTATTCCTTTAGCAGATGATGGACTTTCTGTCAGAGGTGAGTCCAAGCATACCTACGATGGTTGGAAAATACCTCGCCAATGGTCGATCGAGTGTTTTTGTATGGAAGGGCCAAAATTGGTAAAGAGGGGAGATTACTACTATCTTACCGTTGCTGAAGGCGGAACGGGAGGTCCGGCAACAGGTCATATGGTAATTTCCGCACGTTCAAAATCGCTTTTCGGGCCATGGGAAAATTCTCCTTATAACCCGATTATCAGAACCACTAAAGAATCTGAAAGATGGAAATCGAAAGGTCATGGCACTTTATTCGAGGATAGTAAAGGAAACTGGTGGATGATATTCCATGCTTATGAAAAGGATTTTTACAATAAAGGCCGCCAGACCCTGCTTTTGCCTGTGGAATGGACAAAAGATGGCTGGTACAAAATACCAGACGGAATAACGGAAGACGAACCCATCAAAAAACCAAACTTACCAGCATCTAAAAGCAGCTTTACGCTAAACGATAGTTTTGAAGGAAAAAGTTTAAAACCGCAATGGGAATTCTTTGGAGGAGCAGACAGCAATAGATTTGAATTAGGTAATAATAGTCTTTCCATTAATGGAAAAGGGGATTATGTGGGCAGCTCTTCCCCATTGCTATGCATTCCGCTGGACCACTCCTATAACGCCGAAGTGGAGTTATTAATAGAAGGAAAAGCAACTGGAGGATTAGTCCTTTTTTACAACAGCGGCGCTTTTTCCGGCATTCTTGCCAATAACGGGAACATACTGGCGAATTTACATGGATGGCAATTTGAAACAGAGAAAAATGTTATCGAAAAACATGTATTTCTTAGGCTTAAAAACGTGAACAATACTGTAGATATGTATTACAGCACAGATGGTGATAAATGGAATAAAATTGAGAACTCACTGGAAGTTTCCGGTATGCATCATAATGTGCTGAGCGGATTTTTAAGTTTAAGAATTGGCCTTACGGCTATGGGAGAAGGTAAGGTAACGTTTAAGAATTTTAAATATCATCCTATAGATTAAAAATAAGACGATGTTAAATGAGTTTTTACCAACATTTGAAAACAATTTAAGAACTGTAAATTTTATATTGACAGGCCCAATATTTTGATTTCTAATATTCAAATTTAATATGAAATATGAAATAAAATATATTAGCTTATTTTTACTTGTTTGTCAGACCGTTTTTGGACAAGCATTTCTTGATAAGCCCCAACAACCCATTCCATTTTTGAATAGGGATGTTGTTATGTCTGAATCCTGGATAAAACAGCGAGAGACCGTTAATGCAAAGTATATTTATCAGTTCGATGCCGATAGGTTGCTGCACAATTTTAGAATAAATGCCGGAATTGAATCGAAAGCAAAACCACTTGAAGGCTGGGAGTCGCCTACTGTGGGATTACGCGGACATTTTGTAGGCCATTATCTGTCGGCTTGCGCTATTTTGATTGAAAAGACAGGTGATACTCTGCTTCAAAAACGTGTGGAATATATGGTTGATGCGCTTGAAGAGTGTCAGCAAAAACTTGGCGGCAGCTATCTGAGCGCATTCCCCGAAAAAGATTTCACGCAATTGGAAACACAATTTAGCGGAGTTTGGGCACCATACTATACTTATCATAAAATAATGCAGGGAATGCTTGATGTTTATCAGCATACAGGAAATAAAAAGGCCTATGAAATAGCTGTTAATATGGCCGCTTATGTAAAAGAGAGGATGGATAAACTTTCGCCTGAAACTATTGAAAAAATGCTATACACTCCTCAGGCAAATCCGGCAAATGAGGCAGGTGGGATGAATGATGTATTGCAGAATTTATTTGAAATTTCCAAAGACTCCACCCATTACAAACTGGCTTGTCTCTTCGACCGCAAATGGTTCAGCCAGCCATTGTATGAAGGGACAGATATTCTATCGGGTTTGCATTCTAATACTCATTTGCCTTTGATAATCGGATTTGCCAAAAGGTATGAAAATACAGGGGACAGGTATTATCGCGATGTTGTTTCCCATTTTTGGGATATGCTGGAACATCATCATTCTTATGTGAATGGCTCTAGCAGCGGTCCCAGACCTATTGCTACAACTCCAACTGCCCAGACATCTGAACATTGGGGAAAACCTGATTGTTTAAGTACTACTCTTACTGATAAAACATCTGAATCATGCGTTTCACATAATACTCAAAAAATCACAAATGCTTTATTTCGCTGGACTGCCCAACCCGAGTATGCAGATGTGTACATGAATACGCTATATAATTCTGTTTTTGCGCTACAAAATCCCGAAACGGGATGTAATGTTTATTCTTTACCGCTGGGTTCTCCTAATAAGAAGAGTTTTGCCAGCCCTAATGAGTTTTTTTGCTGCAACGGAACAACTATTGAAGCTTTTACAAACTTAAATGAGGCTATTTATTTCCATAACAAAAATAACCTTTGGGTCAATCTTTATATTCCTTCGACCGTCAAATGGAAATCTAAAGGAATTACTTTATCACAATCGTCCAATTTTCCAGATAATCCTGTTGTAAAATTTAACATAACGGCTAATAAAACGACCCCATTTGCATTGAAATTATTTATGCCATCCTGGGCTGACGAACAAACACAAATTTTGGTAAACGGAAAGCCCATTACAGCTAGTGTAATTCCGATGTCTTATTATATTATTGATAGAAAGTGGAAAAATGGCGATAACATAGAAATACGTTTTAATTATCATTTTAATTTAAAAAAAATGCCCGATAATCCGAATGTAGTTGCATTGTTTTATGGACCGGTTTTATTAGCATTTCAAGTAAATGAAGAAACAATATTAAAAGGAAATGAGTGAGATATTTTGAAAAACATCTCTAAACAAGAGAATTCTATGTCATTCATCTTAAAAAATAATAGGAAAGAATATGCGCTTATGCCTTTTTATAAGGTAACTAATGAGTCATATGGCGTGTATGCAACTATCCGAAATGAGTATTAGAGATTATTTTGCATTCCTAAATGCAAAGTAGTTTAAAAATCTACATATTAGGGCATAAAAAAAGAGACAACTATTGTCTAGTTGTCTCCTTAAGTGACCTCGACAGGATTCAAACCTGTAACCTTCTGAGCCGTAATCAGATGCGCTATTCAGTTGCGCCACGAGGCCGTATTTGTTATCTCACTATTTTTTAGTAGCTTTGATAATTGCTGTTTGCGGGTGCAAAGATAGACATAAATACTAGATAAACAAGCGAAATTTTACAGAAAAATAAAAAAAAATGAACATTGAAAAGTATATACGTGATATTCAAGGATTTCCAAAAGAAGGAATTTTATTTAAAGATATTACACCTTTGCTGATTAACCCTGAAGCACGAACAAATTGTCTTAAAATTTTGGTCGATTCTTTAGAAGGACAAAAAATCGACAAAGTGGTAGGAGCAGAAAGCCGTGGTTTTTTCTTCGGGATGTTACTGGCACAGAAACTCAATGCTGGGTTTATTCCTGTTCGAAAACCTAAAAAACTTCCATTCAAAACTATTTCGGCTTCTTATGAATTGGAATATGGAACCGATAGTCTTGAAATGCATACCGATGCTATTCAAAAAGGCGACCGCGTTTTGATTCACGACGATGTTCTGGCAACAGGCGGTACTGCAAAAGCAGTATGCGATCTTGTGCAGAAACTCGGCGGCGAAATCATACAATGCAACTTTTTAATGGAACTGACTTTTTTAAACGGAAGAGAAAAAATTAAAGATTTTCCAGTTTTTGCGGCTTTAACGTATTAAACAAAAACTATTTTATGTTTAATGGCATATAAAACCAAGCCGATTCGAGTTTTGATTTCAAGTTTATCAAATAACGATTCTCGGTAACCATCAATCGTTTTTGGACTTAAACACATTTCCGAAGCAATTTCTTTATATGTCATTTCGGTGCAGGCATGTTTAATGAAAACAATTTCTTTTTCCTTAAGACTGATTTTTTTATTGTCGCTGTTAACTTTATTGATCAGCATGCCTGAAACTAATTCGGTAAAGTAAAAACCTTTTTCGATGACACACTCAATTGCTTCACGGAAAACTTCGGGAGAAGTATCTTTTAATAAATAACCTTTTGCGCCATTGGTAATCATTTTAATGATAATTTCTTCATCGTCATTAACAGAAAGTGCAATTACTTTTAAATCTGGACGGTTTTCTTTTATCCATTTCATGGTGTTTATACCGTCTAGAACAGGCATGTTTACATCTAAAAGAATTAAATCTATATCATTGTCTAAATTTTCCTGTAGATAAGAAATAAACACTTTGCCGTTTTCAAAACGATTTATGACGTCGTAATCACCAAAACTTTTAATAAGCAGTTCCAAAGACTGTGAAAAAAGAAGATGATCGTCTACAATTATTATTTTGCTTTTTGGGTTAGTTTTCATCACATTGGGTTAAGGGGTATTCCAGAGTTACAATTGTTCCAGATTGATCTGAGGCAATAGCCAATTTGGCACCAATCAATTTGGCTCTAAGTTTCATATTAGTAAGTCCTAATCCTGCATTAGAATCTTCTAGATTATATCCAATTCCAAAATCTTTCAGTTTAAGTCTGAATACATTTGGAGTGGTTTCAAGATGAACATCAAATAAATCACTATGCGAATGCTTTAAGCTGTTGTGCAGTGCCTCTTGAAATATTCGGTAAATAATCAAATCATGTTCTTCGTTGATCTCGGGAATTTCACCAATTAGGTTGAAATTATATTTGATTTTTTTGAGTTTTTTTACGCGTTCTAAATCTAGCTGAATGGCTTCTGCAAAATTGTGCTGCAGTAGATTATCTTTATTGATAATTCGGGATAAAATTCTGAGTTCATCCAGTGATTTGGCTAAAACACTTTTAAGATCTTTTAATTCTGATACTTGAATGCCTTTATTGCTGATTCCGATGTTAAGCTGCATAATTGCAACCGAAATAATCTGTCCAATATTATCATGAAGCTCTTTGCTGATTTCAGAAAGCGTTTGGTCTTTTATCTCAATTCTGGTTTTTACAAGTTCGGATTGGAAATACATTTCAGCCTCCATTTTTTCAACCATATAGTTGTTTTTCTTCTTTATAAAATAAAAGAAAAGAAAAAGCAAAACGATGAGTAAGGTAAAAAAGACAATACCTAATGAAATGACTAATAATTGTATTTCTTTTCGCTCCATAAAAAACCAATACTATAGCATGTGTGTGCCAGAAAATTTAAAATGAACAATACAAGACTAAAAATAGAATCGTCCTGCTTGATTAAGAACCAGTTAATGGCAAGCATAAAAGGAGTAAAAGGCACATGAAATACCAAAATTCCTAATAAATACCAGAAAAAAACAGATCGTTTGAAGTTTAATATTTTGTCTGAATTAAAAATTTCCACCAGATACAAGCAAGATAAAATCAAAATCAATACAACTCCAATTGCGAAACTGTAGGTAAAGGAACGATTAGGATCTTCCTTAAAATACATAATGTTTAAAAAGAAAGAAACAATAAACAGTAACAAAAACAACACTGAAGTTATTCTGTAATTAATCTTTTGTAAAAGGCTTCTTATGAGTAAGATATAGGCGGACAAACTGACCAGCATATAAGCATTATAAACATAATAGTTTAATAAACCGGTCCAATACGTAAAATAGTATCCGATTATTTCTGTGAGAATCGAAAACCAAATTAAAATTACTAAAAATTTAGCTTTCTTACCAGGTAATTTATGCATCGAAATTAATCCGATGCTTCCTGATAATAAAGCTAAATAAATGATATAGGATCTTAAAAATTCAAACATACAATTCTATTAATATACTAAGCTTGGCGGTCTTCCTATGTTTCCGTAATTCATTGGTTCAAGACTCTGAATGTCAGCCGGAGCTGATTCTTGAACTAAAGCGAAACTTTGAATTTTAGCCGTGTTGTTTTCTACTTTTTTTCCTGTAGGAACTAGGAATAATGTGGTTAATCCGGCTTTTTCACCATGTTTTTCATCGTCTGGGTATACACCAAAATAAAAACGTATACCGTCTACGTTATAGCCCTCTTTTGCGCCACTAGTTTTGATATAATGAATATAACTTTCAAGCGCTTCTAGTGAATACCAAATAGCATTTGCATCTTCTTTTTTAGCTGCTTTTGCAGTCAATGAGGATGCTCTTTTGTTATTGTAGTTCACATTTAACTGTTTTGCAAATTCTTTAGTTATTAACTGACTAGGTTTTGCGGGTGGATTTTTCATGATTTTTTTTAAAATTAATTGGTTAAAGGTTTAGTTTACAGTTTTTTTTATTTGTTGAAGTGACAAAATTATTGGAAACCCAAAACGTGAACAAGGGGAAAAATACCCTTTTTTGTGCAGGTGAAATTATTTAAAAAAATGGGTTAAAGTGCTGTTTCATAATATTTTATAATGAAACAATTTTACATCGTCAAATTTATGTAAAAATCTGACGGTCAAAATGAGTAACCAATAATAAGTAATAACTAAATTTTTTTAATTATGTCACAACCAACACCTCTAGGTTATCCTCACGCAGGAGCCGGAACAGTAGAAATCCTTTTAGAAAAAGAAGATGGAGCAGATTTTGCAGTCCTTTTTTCACCAGATCCTAATAATATATTATTGAGAGACGCTGGTCTGCCAATGCAGTTTTATTATTATCCAAAGTATCCAAGACTTTCAAAACACCCTGACGGAAGATTTAAATTTGCAATGCAGGTGTTTAAATCAGCTGGAGATTCATCAACCGTAATTGGAGCAGAAGGACTAGAAGAAGAAGCAGGAGCTTATACCACACTTACCAGTACCATTGATCTTCCTGAAGCTTTATTAAAAAAAGCAATCGACAAATTGAAAGCTAGACTTAATTCTGACTACAAAAACCACAGAAATTCAACTCTTTTTGGATTGTTTTCTTTCTTAATTGGAGTAGATAAAGATTTTAATTCGACTAATGTAAGACCTATTCAGCTCACAGAAAACAACATCGCAATGCATGTGGTGGGCGAAAAATCACCTAATAATCCATTTGGAGGTGCTAATCCGTGGACTTTTAACATTCAGGGAGAAGGAGCAGGAACCACTTTCGGATTAGGCGATAATGCGCTTTCAATTTTAATGGGAAGAAATAGTGCTTCATTAGTGAAAAATGCACTTGAAATAGGAAGCAACAACCTAGTAGTCGAAAATAACATTAAGTACAAGGCTTATATGCCAACTACAGTTATCAAAACTACAATTGATGTTAAAAAAGTACACTCTTATTTCTCTGCAAAAACCAATGTAAGCTGGTCATTTGTAGATCTGAACTGGGAACATGAATACGAAAAAATCAGTACAGAAGGAGGAATCGTAAGCGAGATCATTACTGATGAACAGTTTTCAAACGAAGAAAGAAAAAAAGTAGAAGAATCATTACTCCAAAAACAAAGAGATTTTGCTTTTGAAATGTTGAAAAAACAAATTTTTGACGTTCCGGAAAAACAATTCACACCAGCTGCAAATCCAGAAAAACCAAACGGTTTCTTCAGATTGTTTATGGGGCTTGGCAGCGTGGGAGTAAACCTTAAATCAGGAACACAGATTCGTGCAGTTAAATTTACAGATGAAATTAAATTCTCTGCAATTCAGGTTTTGGATTCAAAAATCAGCGGAAACTTAACTCCTTTGACTTTAAAAACAGGAACTGAAGCAAAAGCAGACGTTAAAAAGTACATTACAGAAATTCAGCTTGACGAAGACTTCTCAAAAGTGCAGGTAGTTGCTTCTTTAAATGGAGGTTTAATTAAACTGGACAAAGACAGTGATATTGTTAACGATAGTCCGGTAAGCCAAGTTTCTATAGAAGTTGGATATCCTGATTCTAAAGGACAAATTATCTGGAAAGGACAAGGAAGAATGATTGCTCCAGAAGGAACGCCATACGTAAAAAATACGAGCAAATCAGGAAAAGAAATCGATGCCATTTTTCCAGCAACATGGAACGATAAATCAAAAGAGAAAAATGCTTTTGTATTTGATTTCGTAAAAAACAATGGGTCTTCTAAAGTTAAAGTAAGACAAGAAGTGATGTATGAAAAAGATAAAAGAATCAAATTAAAAGACAGTGTAAAAGAATTTGAATTTGAAGGAACTAAAATCTTCGTGCCGCTTCCGGTTATGAACATGATCAACTATACATTATCGACTGAACAATTGTTTGAATGCGATACACTTGAAGTTACTCTAAAAGTAGATAAAATGTCTACTAAAAAATTCAAGTTTACTGCCGATAATTTTGAAGATGCAATTCCGTACAGAGCTTGGTATGAATTGGATTATACTATTAAGCCAACCGAGTATAAAGTGAAATATACTTGCAGTGGTAAAATTGGAAAAAAATCTAAAAAAGTGTCTATTTCTACAGATTATATCAAAATTGATTATCAAGAAGGAGATATATTATTTGAACGTCCAACAGGAACTGACGCTCAAAATGCTGATATCGAGAAAATCAGAGCTCCATTTATGGAATAATTTTTTTGAGACATTTTGCAAAAGGGACTCAGAAGTCCCTTTTGTTTTCTTAAAAGTCACTAATCATTAAACCAAAACGTTATGCCGGATTTAAACACATTTAAGCTCGAAGGAACTAAATTAGTTCCCATAAACAGATTCAATCTTGAACCTGCAAAGCCCAGCACTTCCTTTACAGCAGCAACACTTAAAAAAGAAAATGAATTTAAGGTTATAGAACATCCCATAATTCATTCGATAGAAATAAAGCCTGTAATAATTGGATTTCCAATATTTGAAAGCTATTTTCCTTTAATTGAAGATGATAGTGCCATTACAGAAAATGCTTCCTTTAAGGATTATTTTAAAAATGACATTACTTTATTTTTTCCTCAGGTAGAAATTGAACCTAATAATGGAACTCTTTTTTACTATGAAAATGTTCCAGACAAATCAGGAAACCGAGCGGGTTTGATTGGAAAAGTAACTTTGAAATACAGCATCAAAAACAAGGAGTTACAAGCTAGTCAAAAAAGTATTACTTTAAATCTGAGAGAAGCGATTTTAAACTTAAAAGTAAATCGTGATTTTGTAAAAGTAAACGGAATTGTCAATACAACAACACAAGAAATCCAATTTGATTTAATAGATGAAGCTGTAAAAATTGCCTTTCTAAATTTAGTTTCAAACCTAAACGATTTAAAATGTAACCTGGATTTGTTTTTCGATTTTAAAGGATATACCAAATTGAAACGCAATTTTTTGTTTGCAAAAGATATCGCCTTTATCAAACAGAATGTTATAAAGAAAGACCTAACGACAGCGCCAACTACTATAACACCTAAAGCAACTCTTATTAGCAGTCCGTTGATGGTAAAATCGGCAGTGAATAGAATGGCACCCAAAATGGCTATTTCTGAAATTCAGCGTGAAAACAGCATTAGGGCAGATGTACAAGAAGAATATGTAAAAAGTACTTTTCTGCTGAAAATCAACAAAATATTAAGTTATCCCATTGGTACAAATCCAGCGACAAGTCTGTATAAAACAATTGGCGGCGGGTTTACCAATATTCCGTTCAATTTAAATGATGATTTTTCCCAGTTCAAGCAAATCTTTGTTTCGGGATTTAATTTTGACAAACTTTCGATTTACAAATCGATGGTACAGCCAAATACGTTTTTACTAATTTCAAAAGTATACAGCCTTTCGAAAGATTTAAATACCATGAAACCTTGTATCTCGACCATTTTTCATGCTTATGAAGAAGGTGCTGGAACAACCGAAGAAATCTCAAAAATCAGTTTTCAATTTGCAATTGGTCCAAACCTTTCTGATTTTGATCTGGCTAAACTTAAAATTGCGCTTCTAAATAATAATTTTATCGATGGAGATACCGCAGACTATTTTGATAAAGTTCAGTTTTTGTTTCCTAATGATATTGCTTCAGAATACGAGGTAAGCGGTAATTACTTTTTACAGCAATCGGATATTACGACAGACGGCAAACATTTTTTATTCAATCTTTCGACTGAAAATTTATCAGAAGCCAGTATTATGATTAATGCTTTAAACAATACGATTACACAATATGCCAATATCAATTTCAAACATAAAGAAATCAAAGATTCCAGTATCATTGAATTGAATATTGAGCAGACAATAGGCGAAATCGTAGAAGCTTTGATTGACAATGCCACGAAGAAAATTCAGATCAACAATCAGTCTATTTCTAATTGTAAACTTAATTCCATTCTGCTGGTTTATAATCAGAATGTAACTTATTTAAACAGCACTTTCTTTAAAAATTATCCACAGCTGGTTAGCAATGATACCAAACAGCTGGATTTTACAGCAATCAATCCAACTGCTTCTGGAGATTTAAAAAGCGTATTTTTCGATTTTGAAAATATTGAAAACATTAGTTCTGAGTTTAGTCAAGTTGTTTCTCAGTCCACAGCTTACAATCGATACATTCAGGTTCAAATCAAAAGCCAGGCAGCTGCTACAGCCAGAATTACGATTGAATTAACAGTTCTGGAAACGGGAAGTAAATTTACAATTGAACGTTTAAAAACCGAATTTTCTACTCCAATATTGTTCAATTTTATTGTAAAAAATACTTTGAGCAATTCGACACTGATTTCATACAAAGTCAATTATTATGATAAGAATGATAATTTGACCGGTACTAAAAATGATGTTTTTGATTTTTCAAAGACTTCAATATTAACGATAAATAAAAAGTAATGAAAACAATACAATCAGGAGCCAAATCTAGTGAAGTATATTATTTAAATGAACTTCTTGCGAATTTGGGTTACAGCGTTGTAGTTTCCAACAATTTTGGATCTGCAACAGATTCTGCTGTTAGAGATTTTCAGTTGACAAACAATCTTGTGGTCGATGGAATAATGGGTTTAAAAACATGGTCGGCAATATTGCAGAAAACACAAGGATTGTTTACTTCGAATAGCAAACTGCTCTCGGAACAAAATTTAATCGATTTCTCTGATCACTATAGTTTGGAATTAGCGGCCGTTAAGGCAGTTAACGAAGTTGAAAGTAATGGAAAAGGTTTTCTGGTAGATGGAAGACCTAAAATTTTATTTGAAGGTCATATTTTTTGGCGTGAACTCGAAAAAAGGAATATAAATCCAGCAGCCTATGTGAATGCTTCAACTGAAAACATTCTTTTTGAAAATTATACCCGAAAATATTATGTAGGAGGCGCAGAAGAATACAATCGTTTAGAAAAAGCGTCCAATTTAGGCGGAAAAGATTTTGAAGATGCAGCGAACTGTTCGGCATCGTGGGGACTTTTTCAGGTTATGGGATTTAATGCAGTACCAATTGGATATTCAAGCATTGATGAATTTGTTGATAAAATGTATGAAAATGAAGGAGAACATCTTAAAGCTTTTGGTTTGTTTTTAGAAGAAAATAATCTTATAGAAACTTTAAGAAGTAAAAACTGGGCAGGATTTGCATTGAGATACAATGGTTCGGCTTATAAAACCAATAAGTACGATGAAAAGTTGCTAAAAGCCTATCAAAAATATTCTAGATAAACTGGGAATTTATCTAACTGCTAACAACAAAAAACTAAAGAATATGAGTTATTTAGTCAATCAGATGATACAATCTTTATCGAATAAAGTACTGCGTCTTGAAAAAGCAAACAGTGATCGTGATTATTCTGGCGGAGGATGGTATCAGGAAGTAAAATATGAGATTTATTTGTATGCCGATTTTACTGCGGTATACATCAAAGAATCTTTCAGCAGTGTTTCTGGAGGCGGATTGTATCTTCCAAACCAGTCTTCTGACAAAGAATATGGAAATTGGAACGTTTTAGAAGAAAACGGAAAAGTCTATCTCGAAATGATTTTTGATGATAATTCCAGACAAAAATTAGAAACACAAAATTTAGGAACCGGAATCCAGAAATTAGGAGATCAAATCTGGAACAGATATTTAATTAGTTGAGTTTTTTGTTTCAGGTTTCGAGTTTCAGGTTTCAGGTTTCAAGTTTCAGGTTTTGACTAACATGAAACTTGAAACCTGAAACAAAAAAAAACTTAAACCAAAAAACAAAACCCGATAAATCCTAAAATCTATCGGGTTTTTAAATTATGATGAGATATACTTATCTTAAACTCGCACCAAGTTCAGTTTCAAAAGTCTGTTGTAGTTTAGACATGATTTTGTCAATCTGAGCATCAGTAAGAGTTTTGGTATTATCTTGAATTGTAAAGCTTAAAGCATACGATTTTTTACCTTCCGGAAGTTTGTTTCCTTCATAAACATCAAATAAATTAACATCTTTTAAAAGCGTTTTCTCGCTTTGTTTAGCCAGATTGTAAATACTTTCGTAAGTAGTGTTTTTATCAATCAATAAAGCTAAATCTCGGCGTACTTCAGGATATTTCGGAATTTCAGTGTATTTAATTTTTCCGGTAATGATTTTTAAAACCAAATCCCAGTTAAAATCAGCATAATACACGTCTTGTTTGATTCCGAAGTGTTTTAAAATGGATTTTTTAACCACACCCATTTCTACTAAAGTATCATTGTTGTAGCAGATAGAAGTTCCTTCAGAGAAAACATCTGACTGTACAGGAGCATTCGATACTTTTTCAATTCCTAAACGATTTAAAACTGCTCTTACATATCCTTTCAATAAAAAGAAATCAGTTCCTTTCTGAGGAGTTGTCCAGCTTTCTTTATTTCTGTTTCCTGAAATAGATAATGTTAAGTGTTTGTGTTCTTCGTAACCGTTCAGGTATTTATGATATGATTTTCCGAATTCAAATAATTTTAAATCCGAATTTTTTCTGTTAACATTATATGAAATAGCTTCTAAAGCCGAGAACAATAAAGACTGACGCATCGTTGCTAAATCGTTACTCAACGGATTCAGCATCGTAACATTATGTTCTTCTTTTAAAACAGATGATAATTTAGCGTAAGCAGCTGTCGTTAAAGAATTCGCCATCATCTCATGAAATCCTTGCGAGTTCAATTGAGAAGCGATTACATTTTGTACTTTATAATCTTCTGTTCTAGGAGAATTAGCCACAGTCGCATTGAATTTTTTAGAAAACTCAATATTGTTGTAACCATACACTCTTAGAATTTCTTCGATAACGTCAATTTCACGCTGAACATCAACACGATATGCTGGAATTGTTAATCCTAAACCAGTGTCTGAAACGCTGTTGACTTTAATATCTAAAGAAACTAATATTTTCTTAATAGTATCTTTTGGGATTTCCTGTCCAATGATTTTAGAAACATGACTGAAGTTCAATAAAACAGAGAAATCTTCCACTTTTTTAGGATATACTTCTACCACATCAGAAGTTACTTTTCCGCCTGCGACTTCTTGAATCAAAAGAGCGGCACGTTTTAAAGCATATTCTGTAATTGTTGGGTCAATTCCTCTTTCAAATCTAAAAGAAGCATCTGTGTTTAATTGGTGTCTTTTTGCTGTTTTACGAACGCTTACAGCATCAAAATAGGCACTTTCTAAGAAAATAGAAGTGGTTCCATCAGAAACACCAGATTTTTTCCCTCCAAAAACACCTGCAATACAAAGCGGACCTTTTTCGTCGCAGATCATTAAATCTTCTGCATGCAATGTTCGTTCAACATCATCAAGCGTAACAAATTTTGTTCCTGCAGGTAATGTTTTTACAATAATTTTTCCAGTGATTTTGGCAGCATCAAAAGCATGAAGCGGTTGTCCTAATTCGTGTAAAACATAATTAGTAACGTCAACAATATTATTTTTTGGAGTTAATCCAATAGCTTTCAAACGATCTTGTAACCAAGCAGGAGATTCTTGAACCGTAATTCCAGAAATAGTAACACCACAATATCTTGGCGCCAATGTTGGTTCTTCAACATTCACATCAATTTTTAGTGTACGCATATCTACTCTAAAGTTGCTTACAGAAGGTGTAATCAATTCTACGTTTACACCACGCTGTAACATTCCGGCTCTTAAATCACGAGCAGTACCAAAATGGCTCATGGCATCTGCACGGTTTGGAGTCAGTCCAATTTCGAAAACTTCGTCATTGGCAATTTTGAAAACTTCGGCAGCAGGAGTTCCAGGCACTAAATTTTCGTCTAGAACCATAATTCCGTCATGACCAGTACCAAGTCCTAATTCATCTTCGGCACAAATCATTCCGTGGCTTTCCTGTCCGCGGATTTTTCCTTTTTTAATAGTAAATTCTGCGCCTTCTTTATCGTATAGAATAGTTCCAATGGTTGCAACGGGAACTTTTTGTCCAGCAGCTACATTTGCAGCACCGCATACAATTTGCACAGGCGCTTCTAAACCAATATTTACAGTTGTAACTTTTAATCTGTCGGCATCAGGGTGTTTTTCGCAAGTAAGTACGTGTCCTACAACAACCCCTTCTAAACCGCCTTTAATCGATTGGTATTTTTCAACAACTTCTACTTCAAGACCCAGATCAGTAAGTAATTCCGATGTCTGCTCAGATGTCCAGTCTGTTTTAATAAATTGTTTTAACCAGTTGTAAGATATTTTCATGTTAGTTTTATTATTCTTTTTTGTACAAGGATACAAATATAAGGAATTGCAGACTGTAGTAAGAAAGAAATTATTTGGTTTTTTTAGACTGATTTTACTTGAAGAAAAAAGAATTTAAAATATAAGATTGGAATTTTTAATATTAAAATTTTGATAAAATAGCATTAAAATAAACTTATAAAAACGAATATGTAATTTTTGTGCTATTAGATGAATGAAAAGTGCTATTCTCTTTCAAATTATGAATCTAATTTTGGGTTAAATCAAAATTTACTAATTATGAGCACAACCGCAAAAAGACCTGAATTTAAGGCACAATATGACAATTATATTAATGGAAAGTTTACAGCACCAATAACAGGAGAATATTTTGATGTTATTTCTCCAATTGATGGAAAAGTGTTTACAAAAGCGGCACATTCCGGAAAAGAAGATCTAGAGAAAGCAGTTGACGCTGCTCATGAAGCTTTTAAGACATGGGGAAAAACATCTGCGACAGAAAGAAGTATTTTATTGAATAAGATTGCTCAAAAGATCGAAGACAATTTAGAATATATTGCTACAGTTGAAACAATCGATAACGGAAAACCAATCCGCGAAACACTTGCGGCTGATATTCCGCTGGCCATTGACCATTTTAGATATTTTGCTGGTGTAATTCGTGCTGAAGAAAGTTCGATTTCCGAACTTGATTCGCAGACAGTTTCAATTGCCTTAAGTGAACCAATTGGGGTAGTGGCACAGATTATTCCATGGAATTTTCCAATTCTGATGGCCGTTTGGAAAATTGCTCCAGCACTGGCAGCAGGAAATACAATTGTATTGAAACCAGCTGAAAGCACACCGATTTCGATTATGGTTTTAATGGAATTGATTGGAGATATTCTTCCTAATGGAGTTTTAAATATTGTAAATGGTTTTGGTGCCGAATTAGGCCGTCCGCTGGTAACTAATAAAAAAGTAGCAAAAGCCGCTTTTACAGGTTCAACTACAACGGGACGTTTGGTAATGCAGTATGCAACAGAAAATATTATTCCGGTAACATTAGAACTAGGAGGAAAGTCACCTAATATTTTCTTTCCATCGGTAGCAGATCATGACGATGATTTCTTTGATAAAGCCATTGAGGGGGCGGTTTTATTTGCATTAAACCAAGGAGAAATCTGCACGTGTCCATCTAGATTACTGGTTCACGAAGCTATTTACGACAAATTTATTGCTAAAGTTATTGAAAGAACCGAAGCTATTGTTGCCGGAAATCCTTTGGATAAAAACACTATGATTGGAGCTCAGACTTCTTTGGTTCAAAAAGAAAAAATTATGTCTTATATCAAATTAGGTAAAGAAGAAGGAGCTGAATTATTAACTGGAGGCGATGTGAATCATTTAGGTGGTGATCTGGAAGGTGGTTACTACATTAAACCGACTTTGTTTAAAGGGCATAACAAAATGCGAATTTTTCAAGAAGAAATCTTCGGGCCTGTTTTAGCAGTAACAACTTTTAAAACAACTGAAGAAGCCATCGAAATAGCAAACGATACAATGTACGGATTAGGGGCGGGAGTTTGGACGCGCGATGCACATGAGATTTATCAAGTTCCAAGAGCGATTCAATCAGGTAGAGTCTGGATAAATCAATATCATTCGTATCCTGCAGGTGCACCGTTTGGAGGTTACAAACAATCTGGTATTGGACGTGAAAATCATAAAATGATGCTGAGTCAATATCGCCAGACTAAAAACATGCTGATTTCTTATGATAAAAAGAAATTAGGTTTCTTTTAAGTAGTTATTATATTGGTTTTAAAAGGTAAGTTTCCAGACTTACCTTTTTTTTAATTTAATCAAAAATGTCATGGTAAAGAGATTAGATGCAACAGATGAAGCAATAGAATTAATAAAAATCCTTAAAGAAAAACATGGCGATTTAATGTTTTATCAGGCGGGAGGATGCTGCGAAGGAACGCAGCCACAATGTTTTGAAAAAGGCGGTTATTACCAAAGAATGGGTGATGTTTGTATTGGAAGTATCGAAGACACTGAATTTTGGGTGGACAAAGATTTATTCGAATATTGGAAACACGCTCATTTTACATTAAAAGTAATTGATGCATTCGGCGTAGGTGGTTTTTCTCTTGAAACGCCTCTAAAAAAGACTTTCCAAATCGAATATCGAATTTTTACTGAGGAAGAAGAAAAGAATTTAGAACCGGTGAAAGTGTTTGAATGAAAGTACAAAGGTTCAGAGAGATAAAGTTGCAAAGGTTTTAAACTTTGTTCCTATGGACCTTTGTTGCTTTGAACCTCAAAAAAAAGCATCTGATACTGCTTGGGTGTTATTCCTTCATGTTTTTTGAATAATCGTATGAAGTAATTGGCATCTTCAAAACCAGATAAATAACAAACCTCATTAATCTGGATTCCTGGGTTTTTAAGGAGTTTTTTGGCGTGTTTTATTTTTTCGTTTAAAACATATTCAATTGGGCTCATGCCTAATTCACGTTTGAAAAAACGATAGAATGAAGCCGTACTCATACAAGCTTTATCGCTTAATATTTTCAGACTTATATTTTCCTTGAGATTTAATTTGATGAATTCTGTGACTTCAAAAATAGGATTATTGGATTGAATAACAGCACCTTCATCAATTGATTTCACGGTCTGTGTCTGAATAATTCTAATTAACAATTCCTGTAAAGTCAAATCGGCAAGAGCATCTTTGGTTATCGAAGTGCCCATGCATTCTTTGATGAGTTTATTGATTGTTGCAGCAAGATCTACATTATTGTAAAAGAAATAATTCTGATAGTTTAACTGCCAGTAGGTGTCACTTCCTTCTTTTGGATAACGTTCGTTTAGAAAATTTAAAGTTTCATTGATTTTGCTGTTATCAATTGCGAGAGCAAGGCATTGTGTGGGATTCTTTTTGGAAGCTTCTGGAAAATCAATTTTCATTTCAACATTCGAGGGAACAACAACTGTTTCTCCAGGTAAGTAATCAAAACCTGGCTCGTCGAACATGTGCATTATTTTTTTGCCGCGAAGCATACTTGTTACCACAAAATCATTGAATTTTAAAGGAACAAGACTAGAAGATTCATACGTTTCAAAAAGATTTAATTCGCAGTTATTCAAAGTATATACACTTCTGTTTTCAACAAGTGTTTTTAATGATTTTTCATTTGATAAATGAGGGGGATTAATTAAAACACGTTGATTCTGCATCGTTATTAAATTTTAGGAAGTGTTTCTAAATTTAATAAAAATATGTTTAGCAAATTTGAATTTAACGTTTAATTAAATTAGCTCTTCAATATGTTTTTTGATATTTTCGGAAATCTTTTTGGTTGGAAGATCATTTTCATCATCGCCAAACGGATCTTCGATTTCTTCGGCAATCAACTCTAAACTGGCTAAAACGTAAAAAATAAAAACCACAACAGGCGCTACAAAATATCCTAAACTAACAGAATATCCAAAAGGCAGTGTCATGATATAGAAGAAAATGAATTTCTTAATGAAAGCACTGTAAGAGTAGGGAATAGGCGTGTTTTTTATACGTTCGCAGGCTCCGCAGATATTGGTGAATTCCTGAAACTCTTCGTTTAAAATAATAAGTTGTTCTCCGGTAATTTTTCCTGCATCGTACAAATCAGTGATCTTGTGATACATGATTCTTTTTACCTGATTAGGTTTGTGTTTGTGCAGATCTATTTCTAAATCAACATCTTCAAAAAGTTGTTTGCTGGTTTCTTCATCTTTTAAATGTTTGTGAAGCACATCAGCATACATCGGAATAAATTTTCGGAAAAACTTTCTGTCGTTTTCATCCTTTAAAATAGCCGAAAGTTTTATGGCAAGATTACGGCTGTTGTTTACCAAACCGCCCCAAAGTTTGCGGCCTTCCCACCAGCGGTCATAAGCTGTATTGGTTCTGAAAACGAGTAATAAGGAAATTACAAATCCCAACATTCCGTGCATGATGGGAATGTTGTGGATGTAATCATTTTTTGTGACTTTGAAATGATGAATTTCAAGATACCCTACTACTGCGGCATAAATGCCTATTGCAAGCATTATCGGAAGCAGTTTTCGAACTGTATCTGATTTATGAAAATGGAATATAAAAGTAAACCAGTCTTTGGTGTTATATGAAATCATCTAAAATTTGTTTGAAACAAATTTATTTAAAAATTAATTGTTCCTGCTAATTCTTTTAAAGCAATTTCAGATAATTTTGCTTCATATTGTGCATTGCTGTAACGAACTTTAGCGTTTACATAATTCAATTGTGCTGTTCTAAAATCGATTGTAGTAATGGTTCCAATTCTGAATTTGTCCAAAGTAATTTCAAGGTTTTGCTTCGCAATTGCTTCGTTATTTTCTTCTAAATCTATTAATTCCAAATTGGTTAAATAGGTTTGATACGCTGTATTTAATTGCGTGTTTAAAACCGTATTTTGCTGTTCGATCGCAATTTTAGAATTCTCAATTTGAAGTTTCGCCACTTTTTCATTTCGATGCTGATTAAAACCATCAAAAATATTCATAGAAGCATTAAAACCGTAATTTAGACCTCGTGAAGATGTCTGGCTGGTAAATCCTAAACTCGATTGACTTTCAGCGAAATTATATCCAGTTGTTAATCGTAAAGTTGGATAACGATCTGCTTTTACTTGTTTTAGTTGTAACTCGGCAATTCGTTTATTGATAATTTGTGCTTCTAAAGCCGGATTTTGTTTTTGGGCTAATTCTGTTAAATCAGCCAACGCGAGTTTGTCATCAACTTTAACTTCATCCGTAACTTTAAAATCAATTTTTGGATCACGCGCTAAATATTGGTTCAAAAGAATTTTAGCATTAGCATACGATTCTTTTTGTCGCAACAAAGCGACCTGATCTGAGTTTAAGTCTACTTGCGCATTCAAAACTTCTAACTTGGAAGCTTTACCAATGGTAAAACGATTTTGTGCTAATTCTAATCGTTGTTTAGAAATTACAATAGTTGTATCTAAAGCGGCCAATTGCTGCTGTTGCTGTACCAAATCATAATAAGCGGTATTTACCTGTCCGATTTTTGCCAGAATGGTTTGTTTTAGCTGTGCGTCTCCTAATTTTTGAAGTTCTTTCAGCTGGTCTAATCTCGCAAACATTCTCATTCCGTCAAAAACCGTCCATCCTAAACTTACACCATAGGTTAAACTGTTGTTTTTAGCATTGTTTAAAGAAGTGGTGGTTCCGTCCTGACGTGTTTGTGATGAATTGGTAATACTGTTATTGTCAGTTACAGAAGCAGTTGCTGTAGGCAGCATTCCTGCATTTCCCACAGTAACATTCGTCTCATTTATAACCGAGTTATTCTTGGCAATTTTGATTTCAAAATTGTTCTCCAATGCGATTTTCATAGCCTCTTCAATAGTCAAAACTTCCTGTGCATTCGTTTGAACCACGCAGAAGATTATGATTATTAAAGTGCTGTATAAATTCTTAATGTTCATATTTATTTTCTTTTGCCGAAAAATCACGAATTTCAAAAAGTAAAATTCGTGATTTTTTCGACTTCTTATTTTAAACTTTCTTTTTCGTATTCGTCTATACGGTCAAATTCAGGATAATGTTTTCTGGCTTTAGACCACATGAAATAAATCGCTGGAATAACAAAAAGAGTTAATGCTAAAGAGAAAATAGTTCCTCCCACAATGACAACTCCCATACCAATTCTACTGGTAGAAGCGGCTCCAAGTGACATTGCAATTGGAAGTGCTCCTAATGCAATTCCTAAACTGGTCATTAAAATGGGACGTAAACGTGCTTCTGAAGCTTCGAGAATGGCATCCATTTTTGATTTTCCTTGCTCGCGTAATTGATTCGCAAATTCAACGATCAAAATACCGTTTTTAGTTACCAGTCCAATAAGCATTACAGTACCAATCTGGCTGAAAATATTCCACGTTTGATTGAATAACCATAATGAAAATAATGCTCCGGCAACTGCCATTGGAACCGTTAAAATGATGATAAACGGATCGATGAAACTTTCAAATTGCGCCGCAAGAATCAAGAAGATTAATAATAAAGCCAATCCAAAGGCGAAAGAAGTATTGGAACTGCTTTCTACGAAATCTCGTGATTCTCCAGCTAAATCAGTTGTAAAACTTTCGTTTAAAACTTTGGATTTAATTCTATCCATTTCCTGAATTCCATCGCTGATACTTTTTCCAGGCGCTAGTCCAGCAGCAACTGTAGCCGACATATAACGGTTATTATGATACAATTGCGGCGGATTACTCTGTTCGTCAATATTTACCACGTTGTCCATTTGGATTAATTGACCGTTTTTGTTTTTTACAAACATCGAAGTCAAATCCAATGGTTTAGATCTGTCTTTTTGGTCAAATTGCCCAATTACTTGATATTGTTTACCGTTTTTGATGAAATATCCAAAACGTTGTCCGCTTAAAGAAAGCTGTAAAGTCTGCGCAATATCGATAATTGAAATTCCTAAACTTTCTGCTTTTTCACGGTCGATACTTACGTTGATTTCAGGTTTGTTGAATTTCAAATTTACATCTGTAGTCGAGAAAACATCGCTTTTGCTCACTTCATCCATGAAAACAGGAATTTTTTCTTTTAATTTTTCAAAATTCGGCGCCTGAATAATGTACTGAATTGGTAAACCTCCACGTCTGTTAACTGCAATTGTAGGTTGTTGTGTGACAGAAGTTTTAGCATTTGGATATTTTTTGGTCCATTTTGTTAATTCGTCTGCAATATCTTTTTGTGATTTTTCTCTTTCGTCGACGTCTTTTAATGTAAGCCTTACTAATCCGCTGTTAACCGAATTTGAACTAAATCCAGGTGAAGTAATTACTAAACTCACTTTTTTCTCTGGAATAGAATCATCAATCAATTGAGAGATTTCCTGCATGAAACGGTCTGTGTATTCGTATGAAGATCCTTCTGGAGTCGTCATACGCATGGTTACAGAACTTCTGTCATCGTAAGGAGCCGTTTCTTTTGGAAGAATGGTAAAGAACAAATAAATCAATCCAAAACACGCTATTAAAATAGGAAAACTAATCCATTTTCTGCCCATGAATTTGTTTAAGGCTTCAGCATAACTGCTGTTCATTTTTTCAAAAAATGGCTCGGTTTTAATATAGAATTTAGATTTTTTCTGTTCGCCGCCTTTCATTAAATAAGCATTCAGCATTGGCGTTAATGTCAGCGATACGAAGGCAGAAATTAATACGGCTGCACCAATTACAACTCCAAATTCCCTAAAGAGTCGGCCAACGAAACCTTCTAAGAAAATTACAGGTAAAAACACCGCGGCTAATGTTACCGAAATGGAAATTACAGCATAGAAAATTTCATTAGAACCTTTGATTGCTGCTTCAATTGGTGACATTCCTTCTTCAACTTTCTTGAAAATATTTTCGGTTACAACAATACCATCATCTACTACTAAACCTGTAGCCAAAACGATAGCTAATAAGGTTAATACGTTGATTGAGAATCCGAAAAGCCACATAATGAAGAAAGTGGCAATTAACGAAACGGGAATATCAATTAAAGGTCTGAACGCAATTGCCCAGTCTCTAAAGAATAAATAAATAATAATGATTACCAGAATGATCGAAATTCCTAAAGTCTCGGCCACTTCAAGTACTGATTTCTTTACGAAAATAGTATTGTCAAGTGCAATGTTTAATTTGATATCTTTTGGAAGGTCTTTTTTAAGCGCTTCGTATTTTTTATAGAATTCTTTTGAAATATCTAAATAATTGGCTCCCGGCATGGGTACAATTGCTAAACCAATTAGAGGAAGTCCTGATTGGCTTAGTTTGGTTTCTAAATTTTCGGGTCCTAATTCGGCACCGCCAACATCACTTAAACGTACAATTTTGTCTCCGTCGGTACGAACAATAATATTGTTGAATTCTTCTGGTTTAGAAAGGTTACCAACCGTTTTTACGGTCAATTCGGTATTGTTTCCTGTTAATTTTCCTGACGGAAGTTCTACGTTTTGCGCATTTAATGCATTACGAACGTCGGCAACTGTACAGCCATAAGCGGTTAATTTTGCAGGATCAATCCATAAACGCATAGCGTAGCGTTTTTGTCCCCAGATTTGGACACCGCTGACTCCCGGAATGGTTTCTAATCGTTGTGAAATGACATTTTCAGCATAATCACTTAATTCTAAAGAATTTCGTGTATCACTCTGAACGGTCATCGAAATGATAGCATCACTATCGGCATCGGCTTTTGAAACTACCGGCGGAGCATCAATATCCTGCGGTAAACTTCTGATGGCTTGTGATACTTTATCACGAACGTCGTTCGCGGCTTCTTCTAAATCTTTGTCAAGGTTAAACTCGATGGTAATATTACTGCTTCCTTGATTACTGGAAGAAGTGATGTTTCGGATTCCGTCAATGGCATTTACTGCTTTTTCAAGAGGTTCCGTAATTTGTGATTCGATAATATCGGCGTTGGCTCCTGTATAGTTGGTACGAATGGAAACCTGCGCCGGATCGATCGACGGGAATTCGCGCACCCCTAAAAATGTGTAACCAATAAAACCGAACAATATAATTAATAAGTTCAGTACTATGGTTAAAACAGGCCTTCTAATACTGGTAGTTGATAAACTCATTTGAGATTTTGGATTTTAGATTGTTGATTTTGGTTTTAGATTTCGTGTATGCTGAAATCCAGAACCTAAAATCTGAAATCATAAATTATTTTTGCGCTTGTACTTTAACTTTGATTGGTGCTTCGTTTTTTAAAGACATTACACCGCTTGTAATTAAAGTATCTCCGGCTTTTAACCCTGATAAAATCAAAATAGAAGCATCTGTTCGTGTGGTGGCATCAACCATTACTTCTTTGGCTTGACCATTATTGGCGATATAGACTTTTTTACCGCTTTGTACGGGTACAATTGCTTGAGATGGAACTACAATGGCATCTTTAATAATGTTCAATGGTAATTTAATATCAGCAAATGTTCCAGGGAAAAGTTTTCCGTCGGTATTGTCAGCAATAGCGCGAATCTGCAGTGTACGAGTGGCAACGGCAACTTCGGGCTCGATAGCGTATATTTTTGCGGTATAAGTTTTATCTGAACCAGAAACGTTAAAATCGATTGTTGATCCGTTTTTTACTTGTGAGGCATATTTTTCTGGAATAGAAAAAGTGATTTTTAGTTTTCCAGTATTGACCAGTTTTGCGACTAAAACGGTTGGAGTGATGTATGTTCCAGGTGAAATAGAACGTAAACCAATTTTTCCTGAGAAAGGAGCTTTTACAGATGTTTTTGCAATTTGTGCTCTGATTAACTGGCTTTGTGCCTGCGCCGAAGCGTGATCTGCTCTTGCTACATCTGCTTCCTCCTGGCTGATAGCTTCTTTTTGAAGTAAAAGTTTAGCTCTTCTTTCGTTTTCTGCTGCTAAACCTTCTTTGGTTACAGCTTGTCTTAACTGCGCTTTTAATTCGATATCATTTACTTTAAAAAGTACCTGTCCTTTATTAACGTAAGTACCTTCATTAAAATAAATTCCTTCTACAATTCCCGAAACTTCGCTGTGGATTTCGACTTGTTCATTGGCTTCAATAGAACCTGATAACGACAAATTATTATCGAAGGTAGAGGTTTTTACGACAAGTCCCGTTACCGATATTGGTTTGTCTTTGTCGCCAAATTTTTTAGAGTCCTCATTTTTACTCTTATTCGAAATTATCCTGTAAGTGATAAATCCTCCTAAGACTATGATTATTAAGGCGTAGATTAGGTGTTTTAGTTTCATAAAGTTTTGGTGAAATAGGTGTTTTGGGTGTATGTTTTTTGCAACTGACAAATTTAACTTTTTGAAGTGAAATCGCGAGGTGTTAGCTTTTATTTAACACTTGCGTAATCATAATTTCAAATCGGTTTTTATAGGTATTGCATTAAAAATTTTGCACTTAGACACTGTTTTTGATCAAAGGTTTAATTAATATACTTGATATTTTTATTTTGCTTTAACTCTTTTTATGTTAATGAAATCTATGTACTTGATAATTATGCTGTTATTTTCTTTTTACAGTTGAAAATTAAAAAGATATTTTTCTCAACTTTTTTATGAAGAATAAAAATAAAGTTTTTTTTGTCTGATTTTTTTTGCATTTAAACGATTTTATTTGTAACATTGATATGTTAAACAAAATGAAGTTTTTTTCATGAAAAACGATTGTTTTTATTCATTTTGATGTTAAAATATTGAAATTGGTGGTGTTTTTTTGAAGTTTTAAGGAATTTAGCTGATAAATTTATTAACAAGTGTTTATAATTTCTTTTTTAATTACTAAAAATAACTTTATGAAGAAAAAAATACTGCTTATCTTATGGTTTTCATTATTACTTACCGCAATTGGATATCTTTTCTGGCAGAATGAGTTTAAATATAGTCTGCCAACACCAATTCCTGAAAACTATCACAAGATCGCTTTAGGAAGAACTGTTGATTTATCTCAGTGTTGTCCTTTTGATGCAAAACCAGTTTTTTTTCACTTCTTCAATCCTGATTGTCCATGCTCACGTTTCAATGTACCTCATGTTAGTGAACTTATAAAAAAATACGGAGACCAAGTCAATTTTAAAATTGTAGTTCTGAATAAGAATAGAATTTTTACGATTAAGGAAATCCAAGGAAAATTTGGAGCAGAAATTCCGGTTTATTTTGATGAAGGTATTGCAAAGAAATGCGGTGTTATCTCGACTCCGCAGGCTGTTATTCTTGATCCTTTGCACAATTTATATTATCGAGGAAATTACAATAAAACAAGATATTGTACGAATCCAGAAAGTAACTATGCCCAGCAGGCCGTAGAGTTGCTTTTGAACAAACAAAAATCGCCCACTTTTAATGCTTTAGCTCTTAGAGCTTATGGATGTTCGCTGCCCAAATGCACTAAATAAATCTATCACTAACTTAAATTAAAAACCCCATGAAAACAAAAGCCAGCTTAAATGAGCAAGACTACCTACACAATTTTATGTCGACTATGACGCAAAAATCAGACACGATTATTAATTATGTTTTAATTGTTTATTTTCTCCTCGGAATCGGATTGTCGTTTAAATACGATACGTTTGAAATTGGAGTAGGAGTAGGAACGCTCAATCTTTTAGCCTATTATTCGGCTAAATTCTTTATTAAAAATTCTAAATTTTATCAATATGTTTTGTCTGTAGTACTGGCGATTTTTATGGCTCAGTATATTTATCAAATGCACGGATTATTTGAGATGCATTTTACGGTTTTTATAGCCAGCACCATCCTAATTATTTATCAAAATTGGAAACTTCAAATTCCGCTGACGTTCTTGGTTGTATTGCACCATGCAGGTTTGGCATATCTTCAAAACTTCATTTATAATGATGCTAACGGACTTCAGGTTTATTTTTCTCAGGTAAATTTTGATCTCGAAACTTTGATTATTCATACTGTGCTGGCAGCAGTCGTATTTTTTATGAACGGGTATTGGGCATATTATTTTAAAGAACACAGTCAGAATCATATTTCTAAAATCTCAGATGAATACGAATTGGAAAACATGAAACTGGCATCGGCCAAATTCAGCTCCATGTCGGCTACAAAAGAGTATAATGATTATATCCACAAAACGACATTGGATTTAAAACTTCCAGTTAATTCGGTTTTAAAACTAATTGATGTTACAAGAGGACATACAGATAATGATAAACTGCATACCTATCTGGATATGATGCGTGAAAGTGCTAAAAAAATTGACGATCTGGTAAATGATATTCATATAAAATCTACTAACAGCAGACCCTGATTAAGTAGAAAACCAACTTCCAAAAAAAAATCATTTACACGCAGTTAATCCTCATACTAACATTAATGTAGAAAAATATGGATGCCAGATTTTCCCGTCCAACGCCTTCTGATCGAGAAGTTGATTGGAATAAAAACAAAGTCTTACTTAGCAAAACAGATAAAAATGGGACTATTTTGTATGCTAATGAAGACTTTATAGATGTTTCAGGATATGATGAATTTGAATTAATAGGTCAGCCTCATAATATTATCAGACATCCAGATATGCCCAAAGTAATTTTTAAATTCTTATGGGACAGCATAAAATCAAGTGAAAATATACATGTCATCATTAAAAATATGGCAAAAACAGGCCGTTATTATTGGATTGTCACCGATTTTAAAATCATTGCCGATACTGATGGTGATATTGTAGGTTTCTTTTGCACTCGAAAATCAGTTCCTGAACCTATCATCACAAAGTTTATCGAACCGTTGTATAAAAAGCTTTTGCAGATTGAAGAAGCAAGTGGAATAAGTGCTTCGGAAGAATATCTGGTTGGATTTTTAGAAGAGCGCAAGAAAACTTACATGGAATATATCGATCATTTAATCACAACTGGTAAAGACGATAAAAACAAAGTAAGTAAAGGTTTGTTCAGTAGTTTATTCGACAAAAAATCACCGTCTAAAAAATAACTGAACTTCAAGATATGCTTCATTGTATCGACAAAAATATTCAAAATTCATTTTTGCCCCCAACAAATCTTAATCACCTGAATATTTAAACTTATAGTAAAGAATAAGTCAGATACAGTGAAGTGTATTTTTTTATAAGGTACACAGATATAGAGGTTCAAAGGGACAAAGGTTTAAAATCTTTCGCAGTTATACTTTAAACCTTTGTCACTCTGAACCTTTGCTTCTTTGTTCCCAAAAAAATAACTACGAAATATAATTCCAAATATTCTTTTTCTTAGTCAATTCAATGAAGACTGTTTTTAGAATGGCGTGTTCTGGTTTTTGAAGAGGCGGATCTTCTTTTAAAATTTTCATGGCATAGTTGCGAGCGTAAGAAAGAATTTCTCTGTCTTTTACGATATCGGCAATTTGAAGGTTTAGTACACCACTTTGCTGTGTTCCCATCAAATCTCCTGGTCCGCGGAGTTTTAGATCGACTTCGGCAATTTCGAAACCATCGTTGGTACGCACCATAGTTTCCATTCTGGTTTTGCTGTCAGTACTTAATTTATGGCTTGTCATTAAAATACAATAACTCTGTTCAGCACCTCGGCCAACACGTCCGCGAAGCTGATGCAGCTGCGATAAACCAAAACGCTCAGCACTTTCAATAATCATCACGCTGGCATTTGGCACGTTAACACCTACCTCAATAACGGTTGTAGCCACCATAATATTGGTTTTTCCTTCAGAGAAACGTTTCATCTCAGCATCTTTATCAGCAGGCTTCATTTTTCCATGCAAAATGGAAATCGAATATTGAGGCAGAGGAAAATCTCTGGAAATACTTTCGTAACCATCCATTAAATCCTTATAATCCATTTTTTCGG
The DNA here is from genome assembly GCF_017352115.1 of Flavobacterium endoglycinae. Lineage (NCBI taxonomy): Bacteria > Pseudomonadati > Bacteroidota > Flavobacteriia > Flavobacteriales > Flavobacteriaceae > Flavobacterium > Flavobacterium endoglycinae. Next base: position 5,434,793 of record NZ_CP071448.1, on the reverse strand, counting down.
ATTCCTGAATTAACGGATACACAATATAAATCTGCCTTCCTTTTGCAATTTCATCGCGAAGGAATTTCCAGACTTTCAAACGATTTGTGTCGTAACGGTGTGCCGTTTCGATAGGTTTTCTTCCCGGTGGTAATTCATCAATCACAGAAATATCCAAATCACCATACAAACTCATCGCCAAAGTTCTCGGAATTGGCGTTGCCGTCATGACTAAAACGTGCGGCGGAATATCGTTTTTCTTCCACAATTTAGATCTTTGTTCTACACCAAAACGATGCTGCTCGTCAATGATAGCAAGACCTAAATTATTGAATTTCACTTTATCTTCAAGTAATGCGTGCGTTCCAATTAATATTTTTAAACTCCCGTTTTCAAGCTCTTCGTGAATAATTTTTCGTTCGGAAGTTTTAGTTGATCCCGTTAAAATTCGGATGTTGATGTTTAATAAATTCGCAAATTCAGATAAACCAAGAAAATGCTGGTTGGCCAAAATTTCGGTTGGAGCCATTAAACACGCCTGAAAACCGTTGTCAATCGCCAAAAGCATACTCATAAACCCAACGATAGTTTTTCCAGAACCTACATCACCTTGAAGTAATCGATTCATTTGGGCGTTGCTTCCCATATCCGTACGGATTTCTTTAATTACTCTTTTTTGAGCATTTGTTAAATCAAACGGCAGGTGGTTTTGATAAAAATCATTAAAAAGTTCCCCGACTTTTGTAAACGGATGTCCTTTTATTTTATGTTTTCTAATTAAGTTTTTAGTGATTAACTGAAGCTGGATGAAAAACAATTCTTCAAATTTTAATCGAAATTGAGCTTTCGCCAAAGCATCGGCACTCTTTGGGAAATGAATATTAAATAATGCGGCTCTTTTGGAAATCAGTTTTAATTCTTCTATTAAATAGGCTGGGAAAGTTTCGGTAAATAACGCTTGGGTTTCAAGAAACAATTGTTCCATCATTTTATTGATTGTCCTATTCGAAATACCACGATTCGTTAGTGTTTCTGTAGAAGGATAAACCGGCTGCATGGCAGAGCGAAGACTCCTTTCGTGTTCGCTTAGTAATTCAATTTCTGGATGTGCCATGCTGAATGAACTTCCATACAAAGAACATTTTCCAAAAATTACCAGCTGTTCGTTCAGTTTTAAACTTTCACGAATCCATTTGTGACCTTGAAACCAGTTGAGTTCGATCTGTCCGGTTTCATCTACAAAAGTTGCAACGAGACGTTTTTTGTTTTTGGCAAATTCAACAGTTTTAATGTTGATTATTTTTCCAATAATCTGTACTTCAGTTCCTGTATTCTGTAATTCATTAATCTTATAATATCTTGTACGGTCGATATATCGGTTGGGATAAAAGTTAACCAGATCTCCGTATTTATGAATTCCCAGTTCCTTGCGAAGCAGCTGGCCACGGCTTGGACCAACACCTTTCAGATATTCAATAGGAGTTTCAAGAAGATTGTTAGACATTGAGGAATTTTAGGTTTTAATTTCAGATTGATCCAATTGGGATTTGGAATTATTTTTTGATTTTATTCTTTGGAATTTTCTAAAAGCGAAGATAGATTTTAATTGGGAAATTTAAAAGTGACTTTCTGCTTAAAAATTTTAGTGTACAGATACGCAACCTTTTACAAATAATAATATCTATTTAATGTACAAACCATAAAACCTAATAAAATGAAAAAAATTACTCTTATTGGCGTAATAACACTGTTTATAACAAGCTTTTTATCTTGTTCAAATGATGATGGAGATTCCAAAAACACCAGTTATTATGGAAAATGGGAATTAAGTAGAATGGCTGGCAACGGATTTATTCTGGCGGTTTACAGTATTGGACAGCCGCAGTGGAAGGAAACCTATGATTTTAAAAAAGACAACACTTTTATTAAAACTAAAGTCCAAAACGAAACTACTATTACAGCATCAGGAACTTTTTCGGTAGTAACTATTCAAAACAGACCGCATTTGCAACTAACCTATACCAATCCAAGTGAAATCGTGGGAAGTTGTAAAGGAAACCAAAGTGAAGAATTAGTGGTAAATGAAGCAGGAACACTAAATAGTACATGGCAAAACTGCGATGGTCCTTCATTAGAATATAAAAAAGTAAAGTAGTCTATTCAAGATATTTGTTGATTTATAAATGCATAAAAACTCTGTCAAAAGCTGGCAGGGTTTTTTATTTTTCCGTCAGTATTATTTTAATAAATAAAGATAATTGTTAGATTTGTTGACCATTAAGATATAAGCCCAAGAAAAATGAAAGAAGAAAAAGTTCCTTTTGAAACCATGATTTTTGCAGGTGTCACATTTAAAGTCATTAACCGACATGAAGCGCATACTATTATTGGAGATCTAACCAATTTCAATAATCAGAAAATTTACAATGTTTTTGAAGATACCTGGCGTTTTCCTGATTATGAAGAAAATCCAATATTCTTGCTGGCAGAGGACGATGTAGAAATGGATTCATTTGAAATGGATTTTAGTACAGATGAACATCCAGATGTTTTTATTCTAGGATTTATATTTAAAGGAGACCTGAATGTTGCCAAACTAATCAGTTCTTACGATACCGATAATTCACCTGCTTTAATTGTTTTTGGAAAAACCACAGCAGTAAATATTGCTTTGTTCGGAAGTATTCATTATCTAGGCGGTGGTGTGCAGTGTGATGTTCTTATGGGAGAATACAATCATGGCGAACTTTTCGTAAAAGGCGATGTAAAAGCTTGGTTAATCCACAGTGATGATATGCTGATGCATTTTGAACGTTTTACTGATGTTGAAGCAATTATAAACGTTGGCAGACCCGATATTATGATCTGTAGTAATGTTGAAGGACCAGAGGGTCTTTTGACAATCGAAAATTACTTTCCTTCAACTCATAAATTATCTGATATTGTTGATGATGCTTTTATTGATTACTCAAGTTATGAAGATGGAATATTAGGTAACAATTACCATAAAGTTTTTAAAGAAGGGCTTTCGATCCTGAATTACGATAAAAAAGATCAGTATACATACGCTGATTTCCGTAATCAGTTTATTAATATGGTCAATGCTTTATCTGAAACCGAAGAATTAAAAGAAGAAGGTAAAATCATAAGAAATATTGGAACAACCATTTATTCGTTTATTCCTTTTGATTATGAAGGAATGAAATACAGTCAGATTTCTGAAGAAATTTCCAATGGATTTGACATCAGAATGCGTGCTTTATGGTGTCATGATACAGAAGAAATCACATTGGTATTAGAATATCTTTACGAAGATGGAAATCCAAAATACCAGTGGGCAAACAACGAAACAGCTCCTGGAATTGAAATGTTGTGTGTAAAACGTGCAGCATTAAAAACGTTTGAAATACTTACAGCTGAAGTTGAAGAAGAGGAAGATGATGAAGACGAAAGAGAGTACACAGAGTATGACAGTAGTTTCTCTTTAGAAGAATTCACACCTCAGTTTGGAAGTTATAAATTGCCTGATGATTTGGTTAAATTATATAAATTTCAGCAAGAATACGGATCTGAAACTTATTCAGAATGTTTTGGACTTCTGGTAACAAATGATAAAACGGGAATAAAAACCTGGTCTGAGGAAGAAGAATTCTATAACAGTTTTATTGAATTTGCAGGTGCAAATGGTTCAGGAAGTTCATACGCGTATTGGCTTGTCGACGATGATTTAAATAATTGTCCGATAGTCGTTTTTGGTGACGAAGGCGGAATTCATGTCGTAGCTGAGAACATCCGTAAATTAATTCATCTCTTGACTTTAGATACTGAAATTTCTGTTGATTTTGATTACGCGTATTTCTATAAAGACGACGAATATTATTCTGAAAATGAAAATAAAGAAGCATTTCATGAATGGGTTAAAAAAGAATTTAATCTAGATCCGATAGAAACAAATGAAGAAGCTGACGCAATTGTAGACCAAGCAAAAGAAAAGTACAAAAAGAAATTAAACGATTTTCTAACCAAATTCGGGATTGAAATTGGTGAAGAAGATGATGAATAAAATTGAATAAAATGACAACACATTTAGCGCTTTTGAGAGGAATTAATGTTTCCGGACATAATATGATGAAAATGGAAGCTTTAAAAACCATGCTGGAAAATCTCGGCTTTCAAAATGTTCGTACCTATCTGCAATCGGGAAATGTATTTGTAGATAGCGAAGAAGAGCCTTCAAAAGTGGGTTTTATGATTAAACAGGAAATCTTTAAAGTTTTTGGGCATGAAGTTCCTGTTGTCATGATTACCAAAGAAAATTTAGAATCGTGTTTTGCTAACAATCCTTATTTGAAAGAAAAAGATTGTGACACTAAAAAGCTTTATGTGGCTTTTGTTTCAACGACTTTGAAAAAAGAAAATATAAACGATTTAAAAATCAGTCAGTTTAAACCAGATGAGGCAAGTATTGATGAAAATAGGATTTTTATAAAATATGCAGTTGGGGCAGGCAAAACCCGTTTCGATCAAAAATACATCGAGAAAAAACTGAATGTTACTGCTACGATTAGAAATTGGAATACAGTGACAAACTTACTTAAAATGTATTCGGAATAATTAATCACGAAGCCATTTTTGCATAGCTGGAAAAGGAGATTTTTGTTCTTTTTCGGCTTTTTCTTTTCCAAGGCATAATCCCATCCATTCCAACAGCGGCAATCCCATATAAGTTCCCGAACTAAAATTGGAAATAAACCACTGCGATTGATCTCTATAACCATTTGGATGAAATACAAATTCTAAAGGAAGTTCTAAATAATGTAAAGCACCATACGACCATAAAATCGCTGCAATTTCATCACCTTGAGTAGGCCATTCTGAAGGTATTTCTGTCGTTCCCACTAACTTTCTTTCAGCAGAAGTAGTTACCGCAAGATGTCCAGCTTCGTGTAGTATATCTCCGGGATAAAGTAATTTTTCGTAATCAATATAAATACAGTTTGGACCAAGTTCAAGACCAGGCAAAAATGTATTACCGAGTTCTTTTTCAATAATATTTATTTTTATTTCTTCAAGAAACTGCACTACTTTTTTTACTTCAATATTTTCTTTTAAAGACATAATCAGCTGGTTTTAATTAAATCACAATACCAAAAGCCATAGTCAAAAGCGTCGGAAGAATCAGTGTCACAAGCTGTATTTGAGGGATTTTGGTTTTTTGGTTTTTCATATTTTCGATATACAATTTCGCCTATTTCAAAATCAATAGGTTTAGAGAAAATAGGTCCATCGAAAGTAAAAGTGTGAAATTCTCCGTTTTCTCCGCAAACATCTACATTTTCAGGAAGATCATTTATAAAATCCTGATCGATTACACGTCCCACAAAACTTTTATCCAAATAACGTTCGTTTACACAAACCACAATAGTTTTAAATCCCAATGAAATAAATTCATTAATCAAATCATGTGACGGAATTTTCCAGATTGGAAAAACACCTTCAAAACCAATTTTCGCTAGTTGGTTCTCACGGTATTTTCTTAAATCTTCTAGAAATATATCACCAAAAACCGAATGCGTGATTCCGTTATTTTTGAAATCTGTTAGTGTTTTGGTCATAACTTCTTCGTAAACTTCCATAGTTGGCATTTCCGGAATTTCCATGATTTTGAGAGGTATGCCAATACTTTCGGCTTGTGCTTTCAGTAATTCGGTACGAACACCATGCATCGAAATTCGCTGATATTGCTGGTTGACACTTGTCAGCAGATATTCAATTTTATAGGCAGGATTCTGCAGTATTTTATATAAAGAAAGAGCAGAATCTTTTCCGCTGCTCCAGTTAAAAAGGGCTTTTATAGGTGCTGGCACAATTTGATATTTTAATAATGTAAACTTACAAATTTCATTCTATTTGTTACTGAAACCTTTGTAACTTTGGAATTTTACAAGCCAAAGAGATGACATTATTTAAAGACAAGTTCAGAACAATTTCAAATAGATTGAAAAATTGGGATTATTCAAGTGAAGCAATTTATTTTATTACAATAGTCACTAAAGGCAGGAAATGCATATTTGGGAATATTGAAGGTGATAAAATGATTTTAAATCATAATGGAAAAATTATAGAAAAAGAGCTCTTGAAATCAATAACTATTCGTAAAAATTGGTTTTTTCACAATTGGGTTATCATGCCAAATCACATTCATTTGTTAATTGAAATTAAAAATAATGAAGTTTCTAACGTAGAGACGCACAGCAGTGCGTCTACCCATAGTATTTCTACGACACAAAATAATGACTCTCATATTTCTTTGACGACAAATAAAGGTGACACGCACTGCAGTGCGTCTCTACAAAACCAATCAGAACCAAAATTGTCCAGAAAACCAAATTCTATTTCATCCTTTATTGCCGTTTTTAAATCACTAACGACCAAACAAATAAATGATATTGATTCCATTTGGCAGGCAAATTATCATGATCATATTGTTCGAAATTATAAAACATTTGAAACAATTTATGATTATATTAAAAATAATCCAATATCTTGGGAGAAAGATTCTATAAATTCAACTTTTCAATGAAATATATTTTCCTTTTTATAACGTCCTTCGTTTTTGCACAACAAACCAAATATGTTGATTTTAAATCCGTTTCAGGGCAACTAACGATATACAGCACTCCAAAAATAATTTCTGGTGAAGTCGATTATACTTTCGAAGTGCTTCAGCCAATCGACACTATCAAAATAGATGGGAAAAACATGGAGTTTACCAATGTTCAGATTGATGGACAAGATGTAATTTTTTTGAATACCACTAAAGAATTACAAATCATAAATAATTTTCAAAAAGGCCTTAAACACTTAACATTTAAATATAATGTAAAACCAAAACAAGCTTTGTATTTTGTTGATATTGAAAACAATGATGTACAAATCTGGACACAAGGGCAGGGAAGATATACCAGTAATTGGTTCCCCAGTTTTGATGATGTAAATGAAAAAGTTATTTTCAATTTAGGGATAACTTACGATAAAGAGTATCAAGTTGTTTCGAACGGTATTTTGAAAAGTAAAACCGAAAAAATTAATCAGATTCATTGGCAGTATGAAATGGAAAAACCAATGAGCTCTTATTTGTTGGTTCTTTCTATTGGTAAATACGATAGAAAAGATTTTCGTTCTAAATCGAAAATCCCGCTTGAGTATTATGTAGAAAACAAAGATTCTGCTCGTTTTGAACCAACTTATCGCTATTCAAAACGCATTTTTGATTTTCTGGAAAAGGAAATTGGAGTTAAATATCCATGGAAAATATTTAGAAATATTCCAGTTCGTGACTTTTTGTACGCCGGAATGGAAAATACCACTGCAACACTTTTTGCAACACGTTACGTGGTTGACGATATTGGTTTTGCTGACCGAAATTATGCAAATGTTGACGCTCATGAATTGGCGCATCATTGGTTTGGAGATTTGATAACTGCCGAAAGCAGCACTCATCATTGGCTTCAAGAAGGGTTTGCTACATATTATGCGTTACTTGCGGAACGCAATATTTTTGGTGACGATTATTTTTATGCCAAACTTTACGATACCGCGCAGCAGATTAAATTTGCTTCTAGAACAGATCATGTTCCGGTTTTAGATGCCAAAGCAAGTTCGCTGACGTTCTATGAAAAAGGCGCATGGACGCTTTTTGTATTACACGAAACCATTGGCGATAAAGCGTTTAAAAGAGCGGTGAAAAATTATCTCAATAAATACGCTTTTAAGAATGTAAATACGCAGAATTTCTTTGATGAAGTCAAAAAAGTAACTGACTTTGATTTGGTTCAGTTTCAGAAAACTTGGCTTGAATCAACGACTTTTGATACGCCAACTGCCAACGCTTTGTTGAGTAAAAACAAAGCAATTCAAGTCCGGTTAGAAGTCGATAAATTAAAGAAAACACCTTTAGCAGACAAAATTGATTTTCTAACAAAAACTCTAGATTCAGATGTTTATTATTCAGTAAAAGAAGCTATTATAGCCCAATTGCAAAATGAAATCTATGAAAGCAAAAAGGAATTGTTATTGAAAGCAATGCATCAGAATAATATTCAAGTACGTCAGACTCTTGCAGGAACTTTGTCCAAAATACCAGAAGATTTTAGAACAGAATATGAAACTTTGCTAGATGACAAATCGTATCAAACACAAGAGATTGCTTTGTTTTATTTATGGAAAAACTTTCCTGATCGTAGAAAAGAATATCTAGATAAATCTAAAAACTGGATTGGTTTTAACGATTATAATTTACGGACTTTATGGCTTTCTTTGGCATTATCAACTCCAGATTATAGTTCAAATCCAGAAGAACTCATTACTGAATTGATTGGTTTTTCGACGACCAAATATGAAGCAACAACACGTCAGAATGCTTTAGAAAAATTGATTGCTTTTAAAATCATTAACGATCAGGTTCTTGTAAATCTTGTAAACGCAACCACACATCATATGTGGCAGTTTTCTAAGTTTGGAAGAGATTCTATCAGAACTTTATTGAAAAATTCAGAAATGCGTGCTTCATTTAATAGAATTTTGCCTAATTTGAACCCCGATGAACAATTTCAGCTGAATCGTTTGTTGAAAGAGTAATTTTTTACTGGAGATCTTGTATGGTGCTGAAGAGAGAGAGATGAAAGAAGCAAGATTAAAGATGAAAGATTATTGAAAGGACGATAGAAATAAGAAATTAAAAGAAAAAAGTAAAAAAAAAGACTTTCTTCTTGATTCTTTCCTCTATTCTCCATTTTCAACCCCAAAACAAAACCAAAAACCTACGTTATACATTTTATGAGAGCATTAGTTATTTCTGGCGGTGGAAGTAAAGGCGCATTTGCCGGCGGAGTTGCGCAATATTTAATCGAAGAAAAAAAACATGAATACGATTTATATTTAGGTACATCGACGGGAAGTTTACTTATTCCGCATCTCGCTTTAGGTCATATTAAGCAAATCCATTCGATTTATACTAATGTTACCATGGCAAGTATATTTAATATTTGTCCGTTTGTAGTTAAAAATAAAGATGGTGTAGATATTGTTACCATTAATCACTTTAATGTACTGCGCCAGTTTTTTAAAGGAAAACGTACTTTTGGAGAAAGCAAAGGCTTAAAAAAATACATTCAGAATAATTTTTCTCTTACTGATTTTAATAAATTGAAAAAGCTTAAAACAGATGTTATAGTTACCGTAACCAATTTTACTAAAAACGAATCAGAATACAAATCTGTAAAAGATTGTACGTATGAAGAATTTTGTGAATGGTCTTGGATTTCAAGTAACTACGTTCCGTTTATGAGTTTAGTGACCAAAAATAACTCTGAATATGGTGATGGTGGATTTTCGAGTCTGGTTCCTATTCGTGAAGCAATTAACCGCGGTGCTACAGAAATAGACGTAATTATATTAGAAACAGAAGTTAATACAAACAAAATGGTTATTGGGAAAAATCCATTTTCATTGATGATTGACTTATTTAGAATTGCCTTAGATCAAGTTGAAAAACACGATATTGCTATTGGAAAACTTATGGCAAATAGCAAGAATGTAAAACTTAATTTATATTATACACCAACAAAACTCACCGATAATGCTTTGATTTTTAATAAAGAAATAATGAAAGAATGGTGGGAACAAGGCTATGAATATGCTCAAAATAAATCGGAAGTTATGAGTGATAACAGAAAACTATAATTTTTTACATTTTAGATTTCAGATGGTGGATTAGCTATAATCTAAAATCTGAAATCTAAAGTCTGCAATATTTTTACCAAAGTTCAGCGACTTCATTTTTGATAAATCCTAAAGCGGCATTACTTGGAGATTGTTTTTCTAATAAATCATTCAAGATTACTTCACGTAATTTGTCTGCATTGTCTACTTTATCGCTCATAGCAGCTTTACGAATCATCTGGATGGTTGCGTTTTTAGCAGTTGTAATGATTGTCCAGCATTCATCAGACATATAAATCTGCTGTGTTAAATTATGTTCGAATTCTTGTTCGATTTGGTCAATTACATAGTTTTCGTAATCATGCTTGTTTTGTGAAATCGGTGAAATTCTAATTAATAATTTCGTCAGATTGATACGTTCTAAAAACAAAGTCATACGTTCGTAAGCTTGTAAACGAATGGGAAGTGATTCTTTATGAGCTTCTCTGTTCAATAAAAAAGCACGTTTTCTGTCATTGTTTTTAATGTGCAGTTCAAAAAAACGATATGCTACCAATCCGGTAATAATTGCAGGCAGTGTATAGCTGGCTAATTCTATAATTCTTGTAAAATCCATTTGAATAATTTTTAAGCAAAAATATACTTTTTAAGGAAAAATCCATTTTAAATTTTTAGTAATAAACAAAAAGGAAGACTTACTTTTGTAACTTGTTTTTTTAGTTACCGAAAAATCTTTTTAATGGATTCGTATATCATTATTTTTCTTTGTTTAGCCGCTTTTGCAGCTGGATTTATTGATGCAATTGTAGGCGGTGGTGGTTTAATCCAGACTCCAATGGGACTAATTCTTTTACCAAATCTTCCAGTTTCGACAGTGGTAGGAACTTTAAAAATTCCTGCTTTTAGCGGTACTGCTTTTGCTGCTTTCCAATACTTGAAAAAAGTGGTTATTCAGTGGAAATTATTAATTATAATGATGTGTCTGGCAGTTCCGTCAGCATTTTTGGGATCGACAATTTTGACTTTAGTAAGTAATGATTTTATGAAACCACTTTTATTGGTCGTTTTGTCTTTATTATTCATTTACACTTACGCCAAGAAAAACTTCGGACAACATGTTGTTAAAGATCATTCGGCAACAACACAAATAATTTATGCGGTTGTCATTAGTGTAATCGTTGGCTTTTATGATGGATTTATCGGTCCAGGAACTGGAAGTTTTTTTGTGGTAGCGTTCATAGCCCTTTTAGGATTTGATTTTCTTCATGCTTCTGCGAATGCTAAAATGGTAAATCTGGCGACTAATTTTGGATCAATTTGTTTATTTATGATAAAAGGAAAAATTATCTGGTCAATTGCAATTCCTATGGCTGTAAGCAATGGATTAGGCGGATGGTTAGGTGCAAAACTGGCTATTAACAAAGGAAACAGCTTTATTAGAATTTTCTTTTTAGTAGTTGTTGTGGGAACTCTGATTCGTTTTGCTTATGATGTATTTTTTAAATGAGATTGTAAGGTTCTGAGATGTTGGATTTTTATATTGCTATACCTTTTCTCATTTTTTTGATTTATATTTGTTGTTTAAACAATATTATTAGTATCAAAATATGATAGAAATAGTTGAGAATTACGAGAAATACATTGATAGTTTACCTGAATTAATCAATAAATCATATTATAAGGCTGAATTTTTTATGCAAAAATTGGGCTTAAAACATGCTACATATTACAGGAAATTAAAATCAAAAACATTCACACATCAGGAAGTTAAGTTGATAACTAAATTATTGTTTCCAGAAGAAATGTTAATTGAAGAATTGAAGAAAGGTGAGGAGGATATAAGAGCTGGCAGAACTATTGATTTTGATGATTTTAAAGAGAGATTAAGAGCTAAGTATAATATCTAAATCGACAGGATTTCTCTTGTTATCCCAAAACAAAATGATATATAAAATTTGACTTTCTATTGTATAGAAAATATATACTTGGTTTGATAACAAGAATTTTCGATAACAAGTTTTTTTATATCTAGAACAAATCTCATTATTTTGAATAATCATTTCTATAGTTGAGATAGTTTTTTCTGAGAAAATTTTTGCTTTTGAATCACTGAATCTCTCAATAATTGATGTATATGTTTTTTCGGCGATTTCCGTTAGTTTTACAATCATTAATTTGCATTAAGTTTTTTACAAATATAATATTTAGGATTTTTCTTTCAAAATATTCAAAAATGTAAATTCTTTATCTTTAGCCCCGATTGAGGCGGTATCCTCGCAGCGTAGCGAAGAAATAAAGCCGAAAGCGGGAAACCATACTTTAAAAAAAGCCTTTTTGTTTGGCTTCAAATTAAAAAACTTAGTGGCTTAGAACCTTAGCAACTTAGTAGCTTATTAAATCATTAATTCTTAATTTTGCATAAAAGGAGAAAATTACATGCAGAAATATATTGACCAGCTCAACGAAGCGCAGAGAGCACCTGTTTTAAAAAAAGACGGGCCAATGATTATTATTGCTGGTGCAGGTTCGGGGAAAACCCGTGTTTTAACAATTAGGATTGCCTATTTAATGCATCAGGGAGTCGATGCCTTTAATATTTTGTCGCTTACGTTTACGAATAAAGCGGCGAGGGAAATGAAACACAGGATTTCGGATATTGTGGGAGCATCTGAAGCCAAAAACCTCTGGATGGGAACTTTCCATTCCATTTTTGCCCGTATTCTTCGTGCAGAATCGGAACTTCTAGGATATCCTTCCAATTTTACGATTTATGATTCTCAGGATTCGGCTAGACTGATTTCTTCTATTATTAAAGAAATGCAGCTGGATCGTGATATTTATAAGCCAAAACAAGTTTTAGGACGTATTTCAAGTTATAAAAACAGCTTAATTACTGTAAAAGCATATTTCAATAATCCAGAATTGATTGAAGCCGATGCTATGTCTAAAAAGCCGAGATTAGGTGAAATCTATCAGCAGTATGTGGAACGCTGTTTTAAAGCCGGCGCCATGGATTTTGATGATTTGCTATTGAAAACCAATGAATTGCTGACTCGCTTTCCAGAAGTTTTAGCAAAATATCAAAACCGCTTTCGATATATTTTGGTTGATGAGTACCAGGATACGAATCACTCTCAGTATTTGATTGTTAGAGCTTTATCAGATAAATTTCAAAATATTTGTGTAGTTGGAGATGATGCGCAGAGTATTTATGCTTTCCGTGGAGCGAACATCAATAATATTTTGAACTTCCAGAAGGATTATGAAGGTGTGGTCATGTTCCGTTTGGAGCAGAATTACCGTTCGACGCGAAACATTGTGGAAGCTGCGAATACGGTAATGGAGCATAATAAAACCAAACTGGATAAAGTTGTTTGGACAGCAAATGAATTTGGACCAAAAATTAAAGTCCACAGAAGTTTAACGGATGCCGAAGAAGGTCGTTTTGTTGCTAGCACTATTTTCGAACAGAAAATGCAAAATCAATTGCATAATGGCGCTTTTGCTATTTTGTACCGTACAAATGCACAATCTCGAGCGATGGAGGATGCGTTAAGAAAACGTGATATTCCGTATAGAATTTATGGTGGTTTGTCTTTCTATCAGCGTAAAGAAATTAAAGACGTTTTATGTTATTTGCGTTTGGTTTTGAATCCGAAAGATGAAGAAGCTTTAATTCGTGTCATCAATTATCCAGCACGTGGAATTGGTGATACAACGGTAGAAAAACTGACTATTGCTGCCAATCATTACAAACGTTCGATTTGGGAAGTAATGGTCAATATTGATAAAATCGACTTAAAGCTGAATGCGGGTACAAAAAACAAATTAAAGGATTTTGTTACGATGATTCAGAGTTTTCAAGTTATCGATCAGAATCAGGATGCTTTTTATGTTACCGATCATGTTGCTAAGAAAACAGGTTTGGTTCAGGAATTAAAGAAAGATGCTACTCCAGAAGGAATGGCAAAAATTCAGAATATCGAAGAACTTTTAAACGGTATTAAAGATTTTACCGAAGGACAAAGAGAAATTGACGGAGCAAGAGGTGCGCTTTCTGAATTTATGGAAGATGTAGCTTTGGCAACAGATCTGGATAAAGATACAAATGATGATGATCGTGTGGCGTTAATGACAATTCACCTAGCCAAAGGATTAGAGTTTTCTCATGTTTTTGTAGTTGGTATGGAAGAAGATTTGTTTCCTAGTGCAATGAGTATGAGTACAAGAAGTGAATTAGAAGAGGAACGTCGTTTGTTTTATGTAGCATTAACTCGTGCAGAGCATCAAGCATATTTAACTTACGCTCAGTCGCGTTACCGCTGGGGAAAATTAACTGATAGTGAACCATCTCGTTTTATTGAAGAGATTGAAGGACAATATTTAGAATATTTAACTCCTGCTGAAAGTAATTATCGCTACAAATCGCCAATTGATGGAGATATTTTTGGTGATGTTGATAAATCAAAACTGAGATTAACAAAACCAGTTGGAGGAACACCGCCTAAACACATTACAGATAATAGTCCGAAACCGGATCTAAATATTAGAAAACTGAAACCAGTTGCTGGAACTAATCCAAATGCTATTGCACCAAATTTGTTTGATGGCAAATTAACCATTGGAAATGTAGTTATGCATGAACGTTTTGGAAAAGGCGAAGTGATTAATCTTGAAGGTGTTGGTCCTGATAGAAAAGCAGAGATTAAATTTGAAGTAGGAGGAATTAAGAAATTACTTTTAAGATTTGCTAAACTGGATGTTATTGGATAGTTAGACTTCTATTAAACTCCTGCACAATAAATATGAAATATGAAAATTTTAATGTGTAATGATTTTAACTTGAAAACTATCTAACTTTAAATAAAAAACAAAATGGCCGAATTTATAAAAATATATCCCGATAAACCAAGCGAAGCTGCGATTGCAAAAGTTGTGAAAGTGCTTCAGAATGGTGGTTTGGTAATTTATCCTACTGACACCGTGTATGGTTTAGGATGTGATATTACCAATTCGAGAGCATTAGAGAAAATTGCAAAAATTAAAGGTGTTAAACTAGAGAAAGCCAATTTCTCGTTTATATGCCATGATCTGAGTAATTTGTCTGATTATGTTCGTCAAATCGATACGTCGACTTTTAAAATATTAAAAAGAGCCCTTCCTGGGCCGTATACTTTTATTTTACCAGGAAATAATAATTTACCAAAAGAGTTTAAGAAGAAAACTACCGTAGGTATTCGTGTTCCAGATAACAATATCATTTTAGAAATTGTCCGCCAGTTAGGAAATCCAGTTGTTTCGACTTCTATTCGTGATGAAGATGATGTAATTGAATATACTACAGATCCCGAACTAATTTTTGAAAAATGGCAGAATCTGGTAGATATGGTTATTGATGGTGGTTATGGAGACAACGTAGGGTCAACAATCATCGATCTTTCAGAGCATGAACCAGTTGTGGTAAGAGAAGGAAAAGGTGATATTGATATTTTGTAAAAAAAATACAGAATTACGTAAAAGCTAAAAAAATATAACTAACTTTATAGTAGTTAAAATTTAGTTAGTTAATTACAATAATAAAAAAAGCAGGTCAATTGACCTGCTTTTTGCTTTTAAAGCTCTTATTATTTAGCTTGTTTTTTCATTTCTTTTTCGATCATATCATAGAACTGGTCGATTTTTGGCATAACCACGATACGAGTTCTTCTGTTACGAGATTTGTTTTCAGGAGTATCATTTGCAACTAATGGTACATATGAACTTCTACCTGCAGCAATTAATTTAGCTGGGTTTACACCAAGGTCATTTGTTAATACACGAACGATTGAAGTTGAACGTTTAACACTTAAATCCCAGTTGTCTAACAAAACACCATTACTTCTGTAAGGTACGTCATCTGTGTGACCTTCAACCATACATTCGAAATCTGGTTTGTCGTTAACTACTTTTGCAACTTTTGCTAAAACAGATTTAGCTTTGTCACTAACTTCGTAGCTTCCGCTTTTAAATAATAATTTATCAGCAATAGAAATAAATACTACTCCTTTTTCAACATTTATTTCGATATCCGGATCGTTGATTCCAACAGCACCTTTTAAACTTGTAACTAATGCTAAAGTTACACTGTCTTTTTTCGTAAGTGCATCCTGAAGTCTTGAAATTTTTAAATCTTTTTCTTTTAAGCTTTCTAAAGATTTTTCAAGATTTTCAGCTCCTTTAGTAGTCAAAACTGTTAAATCTTTAGAGCTGTTTATTAAGTCTTGATTGTGTTGTTTATAGCTTTCAGCTGTAGCTGCTAATCCTGCTTTTTCTTCTAAACAAGAATTTAATTTAACTGTGCAAGAGTTTAATAAATCTTGAATTTCTTTATTCTTAGCTTCTAGTGCTGCGTACTCTTTTTTAGATACACACGAAGTTAAGGCCATTAATACTGATAGTGCGATAACTATTTTTCTCATAGGTATTATATTTAATTAAACGTTGATTACAAATTTAGTTTTTAATATTTTGATTAGTGTTAAAGATTTCTTTAAAAACCCGTAATTTCTTTATATAATAGAGGAAAACGATACTTTTTACAGTATAGTATTGCTGTATTTGAAAATCTTTTCTTTTTTTCAGATACTTTAAAGATAGACAATAAAATGAAAAATGTGCTTTTAAAATCGCAAATGTATGTCCAAATTTTCCTTGTGTAAGAAAACGGATAGCCGCAATTCCATCTAAAATCATTCTGAAGAAAATCACAAAAAACAATCCTTTTTTGGGAAGGTTCTTTACCATCATCAATAGTGAATTCCTGAAATTGAGATATGTCTTTTTAGGATTTCCTTGAGCCAGAGTTGCACCGCCGACATGATAAACAACTGATTTTGAATTGTATTTTATAACATGCCCGCTATTTTGCGCACGCCAGCATAAATCTATTTCTTCTTGATGCGCAAAGAAAGTTTCATCAAAACCACCAAGCTCATGGTACACTTCTTTTCGAATAAAGAAACAAGCTCCCGATGCCCAAAATAGAGGACAAGTATCATCATATTGGCCATTATCTTTTTCGATAGTATCAAATATCCTTCCTCTGCAAAATGGATATCCATATTTGTCTATGAACCCACCAGCTGCGCCTGCGTATTCGAAATATTCTTTGTTTTTATAATCGAGGATTTTCGGCTGAATTATAGCGGTTTGTTTTTCTGTATCGAAAGTTTCAATTATCGGTTTCAGCCAATTTTCGGTAACTTCAATATCAGAATTTACTAATGCATAAAGTTCTGCATCAACATGCTGAAGTGCATCATTATATCCCTTTGCAAAACCGTGATTACCTGTATTTTGTACAATTTTTACAGAAGGAAAATTTTGCTTGATAAAATTGATAGAATCATCCGTAGAGGCATTATCCGCAATATAAATAGTGGCTTCTTCTGAATATTGTATAACCGACGGCAAAAATTGTTCTAACAATTTAACTCCGTTCCAATTTAAAATGACAACTGCTATTTTATCCAAAAGAATTCTTATTTTATAATATTATAATCGGGTAAGCTTGGTAAAAACTGATATTTTTCATTTTCAAAGTCCATTTGACAATAATAATGATTCAGTCCGTTTGTGACATTCAAAAAACGTGCCTGCATTGTCATGTTATAGCGGGCAATCTGGTCAAAAGTTGCTTGTGAAATCCTCACTTCGGGCGCTTTGCATTCTACTAATATATGTATAGAACCATCAGAATTAAATACTACAACATCGTATCTTTTTCTTAACCCATTGACTGTTAAAACTTTCTCTACATTGATGAGCGATTTTGGATATTTTTTCTCATTTATTAAGTAATGAACAACATGCTGACGCACCCATTCTTCGGGGGTAAGAATTATAAATTTTTTCCTGATTTCATCAAAAATAGACACTTTATTTTCGTTATTTTTGAATCGGAAAGTGTAGGTAGGGAAATTAAGTTTTAGCATAAAGCAAAAATATAAAATAGTTTCAGGTTTCAAGTTCAAAGTTTCAAGTTATTGAAATTCGAACCTGAAATCTGAATCTTGAAACAAATTTTAAATGGACGAAGTAATAAAGATTGTTAACGATATCAAAGCGGGAAATATCAAACCTATTTATTTTTTAATGGGTGAAGAACCTTATTATATCGACAAGTTATCTGAATATATTGAGCAAAATGTGCTTGCTGAAGAAGAAAAGGGTTTTAACCAAACGGTTTTATACGGAAGAGATGTTTCGGTTGATGAGATTGTCTCTACGGCTAAGCGCTATCCTATGATGGCTGATCGTCAAGTTGTTATTGTTAAAGAAGCACAGGATTTATCGCGAACAATTGACAAAATTGAATCGTATGTTGATAATCCAATGGAAACGACGGTTTTGGTTTTTTGTTATAAATATAAAACACTAGACAAAAGAAAAAAAGTAACCAAACTTCTAGCGCAGAAAGGAATTGTTTTCGAAAGCAAGAAATTATATGAAAATCAAGTTGGAGACTGGATTAAACGTGTTTTAGCTGGAAAAAAATATACAATTGATCCCAAAGCAAATGCGATGTTGGTTGAGTTTTTAGGAACTGATTTGAGTAAAATAAACAATGAACTTGAAAAACTTCAGATTATTTTACCGCAAGGAACTATGATTACGCCACAGCATATTGAGGAAAATATTGGTTTCAGTAAAGATTATAATGTATTCGAATTACGAAAAGCAATTGGCGAACGAAATCAATTGAAAGCTTATAAAATTGCTGAAAATTTTGCCCACAATCCTAAAGAATATCCGCTGGTGATGACCACAGGTTTGGTTTTTGGATTTTTTGTTCAGCTTTTAAAATACCACGGACTTAAAGATAAAAATCCTAAAAATGTCGCTGCGGCAATTGGTGTGAATCCATTTTTCTTGAAGGAATATGATTTGGCAATAAAAAATTATCCAATGCGAAAAGTCAGTCAGATTGTGGGAGCTTTACGCGATATCGATGTTAAAAGTAAAGGAGTTGGAGCAAATGCACTGCCGCAGTCAGATTTACTTAAAGAAATGCTGTATAAAATATTTAATTAAGCCAGTAAAATTCACGATATTTGCGTTTCTAAAAAATTTTACTACTTCAAAATATTACGATATAATTATGGGAATGAATAAAAATACCGTTTTAGGATGGGCTACTTTCATTATGGTGCTTATGGGGTTACTGCTTATAGGTCTTGGCGCTTTTAGATACAGAGACGTATCCGGCTGGGGATTTGCGGCAACTGGAGTTGGTTTTATTGCTAATGCTTGGGTTTTTAATGCTTTAAAAGGAAGAGTGTAAGCTCAATAGCAATTTTCATAAATCAAAAATTCAACGTAAAAAATAATTAATTTATATAAAGAACATAAAAAATGTCAGACGATAAGAAAGTAATTTTCTCAATGCAGAAATTGAGTAAAACCTATCAAGGAGCAGACAAACCGGTACTTAAGAATATTTACCTTAGTTTCTTTTACGGAGCTAAGATTGGTATTTTGGGTCTTAACGGTTCTGGAAAATCTTCTCTTTTAAAAATTATTGCAGGTGTAGATAAAAACTATCAAGGAGATGTTGTTTTTCAGCCAGGATATACAGTTGGATATTTAGAGCAGGAGCCAATTCTTGATGATTCTAAAACAGTTATTGAAATTGTTCGTGAAGGAGCTGCAGAAACTATGGCAGTTTTAGATGAATACAACCAAATCAATGATTTATTCGGTCTTCCTGAATATTATGAAGATCAGGATAAAATGGATAAATTGATGGATCGTCAAGCGGCATTACAAGATAAAATTGATGCTCTTGGTGCTTGGGAAATCGATACCAAATTAGAAATTGCAATGGATGCATTGCGTACACCAGAAGGTGATACACCTATTAAAAACCTTTCAGGAGGAGAGCGTCGTCGCGTAGCTTTATGTCGTTTGCTATTGCAGCAGCCAGATGTATTGCTTTTAGATGAGCCTACTAACCACCTTGATGCTGAATCTGTACTTTGGTTAGAGCAGCACTTAGCACAATATTCAGGAACTGTAATTGCCGTAACTCACGACCGTTATTTCCTTGATAATGTGGCGGGTTGGATTCTTGAGTTAGATAGAGGAGAAGGTATTCCATGGAAAGGAAATTATTCTTCTTGGCTGGATCAGAAATCAAACCGTTTGGCTCAAGAAGAAAAAGTGGCTTCTAAACGTAGAAAAACTTTAGAGCGTGAGTTGGAGTGGGTTCGCCAAGGAGCAAAAGGTCGTCAGACAAAACAAAAAGCGCGTTTACAGAATTACGACAAATTATTGAATGAAGATCAAAAACAACTAGACGAAAAATTAGAAATTTATATTCCTAATGGACCTCGTTTAGGTACAAATGTTATTGAAGCTAAAAATGTTGCCAAAGCTTTTGGTGATAAATTATTATATGATAATTTAAACTTTACTTTACCACAAGCAGGTATCGTTGGGATTATTGGACCAAACGGTGCTGGTAAATCAACCATTTTCAAAATGATTATGGGAGAAGAAACTACTGATAGCGGAGAATTTACAGTTGGAGACACTGTGAAAATTGCTTATGTAGACCAGTCACACGCGAACATTGATCCGAATAAATCAATCTGGGAAAACTTTGCCGATGGTCAGGAATTAATTATGATGGGAGGAAAGCAGGTAAATTCAAGAGCTTATTTATCTCGTTTTAACTTCGGTGGCGGTGAGCAGAACAAAAAAGTATCAATGCTTTCTGGTGGAGAACGTAACCGTTTGCACTTAGCAATGACTTTGAAAGAAGAAGGAAACGTACTTTTACTGGATGAGCCTACGAACGACCTTGACGTAAATACACTTCGTGCACTTGAAGAAGGTTTAGAGAATTTTGCAGGTTGTGCTGTAATCATCTCTCACGATAGATGGTTCTTAGACAGAATCTGTACACACATCTTAGCTTTCGAAGGAGATTCTGAGGTTTATTTCTTTGAAGGAAGTTTCTCTGATTATGAAGAAAACAAAAAGAAACGTCTTGGTGGTGACTTAACTCCAAAACGTTTGAAATATAGAAAATTAATTAGATAGTAATCTATCTGAAATTTCAATAAAAAAATCCCAAATTACAATTTTTGTGAATTTGGGATTTTTTATTAATATGTTTTTCGCGTTTAGTTTTTCTTTCCTAGGAACAAGTAGTCTTTCGCAAGAATTCCACAAAGCTTGGAATTTGGAATTTTGGGATTTTCTACAGAAACTTGGCTTTCAATTCTGGAGTAGGAATCATGCAGCTTTCTTTTTTGCCGTACCATTTGTATCGATTTTTTGCAATATAATCGTAAAAATAATTTCGTAGTTTTTCGGGTAAAATTTTAAAAGCTGAAATTAAGCTGTAAATTCCGCCTAGATCATTTCCAATTTCTATAACAGCTGTTGATTTGTAATAGTAAGCAACACCTGGATTGTATAAAATGATACTGTCAATTTTATTTTGATCGACACCAATATAATTACAAATTTCTTTTCCTAATTCAGACTGCAACGATACAAATCGAAAAATATCCTTTTTATCATGCTTGATAATAAACTGAACAGCGCCATCACACAAGTTACAAACACCATCGAAGAGTACTATTTTTTTATTTTTTGGAAGATTTTCCATTTTTTCACCATTTGTAATACGTTTTCTAAAGCTTTAAATTTTAAGAAACTATATATTTACTCAAAAAAGCAGAGTTTTATATTAATTATTGTTTGTGTTTATTTAAAAAATAAAATCAATAAATTTTATATATAAAAATCGACTTTCATAAATCGATTTTAAGCGATTTTTAAAAATTTACGACCTTATTTATTGTAAAAAATAAAATATGTTCTTATATCGAGATTATTTGAATTTTGCCGTTTTTTAGTTCAATTTTATGACTAAAACTGTAATTGAAAATGAAATCTTTATTTTTTAACAGCTTCAACTAATTCTAATTCGTCTAAACTAACTTTGGAAGTAAAAATGCCGTAATTTACTGTTGCTTTATTTTTTTCGATTAAATCGATACTTCCAACAGATCTTCCGTCAAGCATTCTTACTCGGTCACCAACTTTTAAAATTGGTTTTGGTTTTTCTACAACTGGTTTCAGTTTCTTCTCTTTTTTCTCTTTTCGAATTTCTTCGACTTTTACTTGAACTTCAGCAATAATCTCTTTTTGTTTTTCAACTTTTGCTTTGACTTCTTTTGGAGTTGCTTTTTTACGCTTCGAATTTTCAATCTCAACAATTTTCAAAAATTCACCAATAAGTTCTTTCTTGTTTTTATTGTTGAAATATTTCTCAGCAATATCATCAATTTTTTGTCCGATGTAAATGATCTTCTGATTACTGTCGTATAATTCTTGATAGCTTTCCAGTTTCTGCTGAATTCTAGTATTGATGTTTTCCATCTTTTTACTTTCTTCCCGAGCTCTGGTTTCTTCTTCTTTTAAATTTAAAGAAGTTTTTTCCAGTTTCGATCTTTCTTTTTGAAGCGTTGCAATGGTTTTATCAAAACGAACTTTTCCAACTTCGATTTTCTTTTTGGCACGATTGATCAATCCAAACGGGATTCCATTTTTCTGAGCTACTTCAAAAGTAAACGAACTTCCGGCCTGGCCTAAAGCCAATTTGTACATTGGTTCAAGTGATTTTTCGTCGAACATCATATTCGCATTTGTTGCGTATGGTAATTCGTTTGCCAGAATTTTTAAATTGGAATAATGTGTTGTGATAATTCCAAAAGCCTCACGGTGATAGAACTCTTCTAAGAAAATTTCAGCCAAAGCTCCACCTAATTCAGGATCAGAACCCGTACCAAATTCATCAATTAAAAACATGGTTTTTCTATTACATTTCTTTAAAAAGTAATTCATGTTTTTTAATCGGTAGCTGTATGTACTCAAATGATTTTCAATAGATTGATTGTCTCCAATATCCGTTAAGATTCTATCAAACAAAAAAGTCTCGCTTCTTTCATGAACTGGGATCAAAATTCCTGACTGCAGCATTAATTGTAATAATCCAACTGTTTTTAAGGAAATGGTTTTTCCTCCGGCATTTGGTCCAGAAATGACAATAATTCTATTTTCTTGTTTCAGCTCAATGGTCTGCGGATGCGTAACTTCTTGTTTTTGTTTGTTGTTCAAATACAAAATTGGGTGATATGCTTCTCTAAAAAATAATCTTCTTTCTTCTGTAATAGTTGGCAAAAGACCATTAATTCGATTTGCATATTTTGCTTTTCCAGCAACTACATCAATATCACTTAAAAAATCTTGATATTCAATTAATAATGGTAGATACGGACGAATTACATTCGATAAATTTTTTAAAATTCTCGTAATTTCTTCTTTCTCTTCGTATTCTAAATTGGCTAATTCTCTTGAATATTTTAAAGTAGCTTCAGGTTCTATATAGGCAATACTTCCAGTTTTTGAACTTCCTAAAATAGAGCCTTTTACCTTACGGCGGTACATGGCTAAAACCGCTAAAACCCTGCGGTTCTGTACAAAGCTTTCTTTAATATCGTCCAAATATCCTAAGCCATTGTATTGCGTTAAAGCCACGCCAAAACTTTGGTTTACTTTACCGCGAACTAGGTTCATGTTTTGTCGAATTCCAGAAAGAGCAGGAGAGGCATTGTCTTTTATTTCTCCATATTTATCTACAATCGCATCAATTGCTGTGATAATATCTTTTGTCAATTCTACACGAGAAGCTCTTGCATTGATGTTTGGATAATAATCATCAAACTTTTTCAGGAAATTTAATAAGACATTTGTTGTTGCAGAAAGGTTTGCTATTTTTCTAAAACTTCCTACTTCAAGAAAACTATCTTCAATAGCTAAAAACTTAATTTCGTGCGTGATCGCGTCAAATCCATGATTTGGAATTGCGTTATTATTTTGAAAAGAAGATACATACTCTGACGTCTGCATCAAAGCCTGCATTAATTCTTCTTTATCTCTAAAAGGTTTTATTTGTAAAGCTTTTTCTTTTCCAATATCAGTGTTACAACCATCTGAAATGGTTTCGAGTACAGTTGGAAATTGTAAGTCTTGTAATGTTTTTTCGGTAATACTAATCATTTAATTTCTTTAAGAAAGTACACGCAAAAGTACAAAAACATAATGATTGAATTCTACTAGTTCGTGTCTAAATTTTATTGTGAGTAAATATGATTTTAACTAATAATTGCTGATATTCGCTAAAAAAAATATTATGGACGTAAAAATGCATTCTTCATGGAAACCAGTTTTAAATGAAGAATTTCAAAAACCATATTTCAGCGAATTAATTTCATTTGTGAAATCTGAATATACTACTAAAGTTTGTTATCCAAAAGGGAATCAGATTTTTTCTGCTTTTGATCATTGTCATTTTGATGATGTAAAAGTTGTTATTATTGGACAAGATCCTTATCACGGACCCAATCAAGCAAATGGTTTGTGTTTTTCTGTAAACGACGGAATTCCATTTCCTCCTTCTTTATATAATATTTTTAAAGAAATTGAAACGGACTTAGGAAAACCAATGCCAAAAACGGGAAACTTGGAACGCTGGGCAGATCAAGGTGTTTTTCTTTTAAATGCTACTTTAACTGTTAGACAATCTGAAGCTGGAAGCCATCAAGGAAAAGGTTGGGAAAAATTTACTGACGCTGTTATTAAACAAATTTCTGCCGAAAAAGAAAATGTTGTTTTCTTACTTTGGGGAGGTTTTGCTCAAAAGAAAGCGGCTTTGATTGACGCTTCAAAACATCATATTTTAAAATCAGGACATCCTTCGCCTTTAAGTGCTAATCGAGGTTTTTGGTTTGGGAATAAACATTTTAGTCTCGCCAATGATTTTTTAAAATCAAAAGGTTTGCCGCAGATTGAATGGTAATATAAAAGAAGGTTCTATTTTATTCTAATAATCTAGAACCTCAAATTTACCATCCGCTATTGTAAAAATACTTGAGTCAACAGTACAGTTTTCTAGAAGTCTCAGGTTTTCTTCAACACAGAGTATAGAATTAAGTAAAATTATTTTTTGATAATTTCTTCTAAAATTGCTTTGTTTTCGTAGTTGATTATTTTTAGAATAATTTCCTGATTTTTAACTGTTTTTCCTTCAATCACATATAACTTCCCTTTTTTATAAGGAACATTACTTTGATCAAAATCAACATCGCCATAGGTCAGTGTGTTTATGATGTCATTTTTATTGATCCAGTTTTCGCTTAATGCTTTTTTTGCCTGATCTGAATATTCAAAAGAAGATTTTGTCTTAATATTATTTAAAACTCTAGCATTTGGGAAATAGTTGCAACGAGTGTCTTTACCACTAAAAACAAGGGCTACAAAAAAGCACCCCATCACTAAACCAATTAAATAATATGCAAAACGATGTACAAATTTCATGAAATAATTTTTTGGCAAAGGTACATTAAAGTTCCTTTAGAATACAAGTAAATTAATATCGTTATCTGGTAAGTCAAACCAGTCGCCGATAGCTTTGTTTGTTAATATTCCATGATATAGGTAAATTCCATTTTTAAGACCTTTATTACATCTAATGGCACTTTCTAAACCACCATCTTCGGCTATCTGATGCAGATATGGAGTTAAAATGTTACTTATTGATAATGAGGCAGTTTTAGAGTAACGTGAAGGTATGTTGGGGACACAATAATGTAAAACGTTGCTTTTTATGAAGGTTGGTTTTTCATGAGTTGTTACTTCTGAGGTTTCAAAACAGCCGCCCATATCAATACTTACATCAACTATTACAGCGCCTTTTTTCATATGTTCAACCATGGTTTCTGTTACTACAATCGGACAGCGGTCTTTTCCGCGCATCGCACCAATAGCAACATCACAGCGTCTTAATGCTTTTAATAGACCTTTTTGCTGGATAGTAGAAGTAAAAATACGTTGATTTAAATTGTTTTGTAAACGGCGAAGTTTCGTGATTGAATTATCGAAAACCTTAACATTTGCGCCTAATCCAAGTGCAGTCTTTGCTGCAAATTCTCCAACAGTTCCGGCGCCTAAAATAACAACTTCAGTAGGAGGAACTCCAGTAATATTTCCGAATAAAAGTCCTTTTCCAAACTCATCTGTAATCATTAATTCAGACGCGATGAGTATTGATGCCGTTCCAGCAATTTCACTTAAAGATTTTACAGCAGGATAAGATCCGTCTTCATCTTTAATATATTCAAAAGCTAATGCCGTAATTTTCTTTTTGGCTAAAGCTTCAAAATATTCTTTCTTTTTTGTTTTAAGCTGAATCGCTGAAATAATAGTTGTTTCAGGATTTATCATTTCGATTTCAGCTAATGTTGGCGGTTCTACTTTTAAAAGAATCGGACAACCAAAAACTCTTTTGGTATCTTTTGTAATTTCTGCACCAGCATCTGCATATTCTTTGTCAGTATAACTCGAACTTTCTCCAGCTCCAGATTCAATCATTACTCGGTGTCCTTCATAAGTAAGCGAATTAACGGCATCGGGAGTTAAACAGATACGACGTTCCTGATAACTTGTTTCTTTGGGAATTCCTATAAAAAGCTCACTTTTAAATCGACCAATCTCAAGTTTTTCTTCCTGTGGAATTAATTGTTGTTTTGTAAACGGAGTTAAAGTAATTGACATGGATTGTGCAAAAAATTAAAGGGTACAAATTACGCAAAAAGATTTAAAATTAATGCAAAAATTCTGCTAATACTATAATGGTAATGTTAAGAAATTTTTTTCTCCATTTTTATATCAGCTCTTTCATAAATGCCCGATTTTAAGGGGATTTCAACAAAACCAAATTTTTTATAT
Organism: Flavobacterium endoglycinae; assembly: GCF_017352115.1. Lineage (NCBI taxonomy): Bacteria > Pseudomonadati > Bacteroidota > Flavobacteriia > Flavobacteriales > Flavobacteriaceae > Flavobacterium > Flavobacterium endoglycinae. The sequence continues at coordinate 5,408,249 of NZ_CP071448.1, read as the reverse complement.
AAGTGAATCGCTGGTAGTAAAATAGTATTTGAGTACAAAAAAAGCGTTTTTATATCTTTTTCCTTAGCAACTTTTATGCAATGTTCAAGAAGTTTGTTTCCAATTCCGAGTCCTTGCGCTTGATCAGAAACTGCCATTTTACTTAATTCAAAAGTAGAATCGTCAGCTTTTAATAATGAAACTGTTCCGACAATTTTGTTGTCATATTGCGCATAGAAAATAATGCCGCCTTTATCAATAATTTCTTCCTGAGGATTTGAAAGTGTAATAGTGTCCTGCTCTTCAACTCTAAAATACTTTTCCAGCCAAGCTATATTTAAAGTTTTGATGTGCTCTTTTAATTCTGTAGAAAAAGGAATTATTTCTACTTGTTTTGCAATATTCATTTTATTGTTTTCTTAAATCTCTTACGGAATCTTCAGTGTATTAAAAAAGGTTGCAAGTTTATGCCAGTTCTAATTTCCGTTTTCCATCAGCCAGTAATTCGATATTGATTGTTGAATATTCGGCAGGAAGCAGATTGGCTATTTTTTCAGACCATTCTATAAAACACCAGTTTCCAGAATACAAATAATCATCAACACCCATATCAAGTGCTTCTGTTTCTTTGTTTAATCGATAAAAATCAAAATGATAAACCGTTTGATTATTAGAAGTTTGATATTCGTTTACTAGAGAAAAAGTAGGACTGCTGGTGGCGTCCTGAACTCCTAAAGTTTGGCACAGTTGTTTGATTAAAGTGGTTTTTCCAACTCCCATTTCTCCGTTAAAAAGAATGATTTTTTTAGGATTTGAAGCTAAAATCTGTTCTGCAACTTCTTGAATTTGATCTAATGAAAAAACGATATTCATTTTTAATTACTTATTTATTTAGTTAGTTCTCAGTCACAGTGACAGTTTTCAGTTTTAACTATTACTGAAAACTGCGACTGAAAACTTTTTATTTAGGGTTAAACACCAAAAACGGAATAATCATTTCTTCTAATGAAATTCCACCATGCTGATAGGTGTTTTTATAATAACTTACATAATGATTGTAGTTGTTTACATAAGCCAGAAAGAAATCATTTTTGGCAAAAATAAACGAACTGCTCATATTTATGGCTGGAAGGCCAATTGTTTTAGGCTCTTTTACCACATAAACGTCCTTTTGTTCGTAGGTTAAACTACGTCCCGTTTTATAACGCAAATTTAAACTTGTATTTTTATCTCCCACAACTTTCGACGGATTTTTTACATTAATTGTTCCGTGATCTGTAGTTAGTATTAATTTGAATCCTAAAAGCTGTGCCTGCTGAATCAATTCTAATAAAGGTGAATTTTTAAACCAGCTTAATGTTAACGAACGATAGGCTTTGTCATCAGAAGCTAATTCTTTTACCACTTCCATTTCTGTTTTGGCATGCGAAAGCATATCCACGAAATTATAAACAACCGTTACTAAATCATTGCCTTTTAATGCTTTGAAGTTTTCTGCCAGTTTTTTTCCTCCTGCATAATTGGTGATTTTAAAATAATCTTGTTTAATGTTTAATCCAAGACGTTTTAATTGTGCGGTTAAAAATTCGGCTTCATAAAGGTTTTTACCGCCATCTTCAACATCATTTTTCCAATATTCAGGATGTTGTTTTTCCATTTCCAATGGCATCAAACCTGAGAAAATGGAGTTTCTGGCATATTGTGTTGCCGTTGGAAGAATAGAGAAGTATGGTACTTCTTTTTCGAGTTTGTAATAATTAGAGACAACAGTTTCAAAAGATTTCCATTGGTCATAGCGAAGGTTGTCAATAACGACAAACAAAATAGGTTTGTCTTTCTTCTTGATTTCTGGAACTACTAATTCTTTAAAAAGAGTATTGGACTGAATAGGTTTATCGGCTTTTGGAGCAAACCAATCTTCGTAATTTCTTTCGATAAATTTTCCAAATTGCGAATTGGCTTCCACTTTTTGTGATTCAAGAATTTCGATCATTGCCTGATCGTTTATATTTTCAAGTTTCAGCTCCCAGAAAAGAAGTTTTTTGTACAATTCAACCCAGTCTTCGTACGAATTAACCATAGCTAATTCCATTGAAATTTTTCTGAATTCTTTCTGATAATCTAAGGTAGTTTTTTCCGAAATTAACCTTGAATCGTCTAAGTTTTTCTTCAAACTCAAAAGAATTTGGTTGGGATTAACGGGTTTTATCAAATAATCGGCGATCTTAGAACCAATCGCTTCTTCCATTATATATTCTTCCTCACTTTTGGTAATCATAATCATCGGGATAGATGATTTTTTTTCTTTCATTTCCGAAAGTGTTTCCAAACCGCTCATTCCCGGCATATTTTCATCAAGAAAAACAATATCAAAATTGTCTTCTTCAAACAATGCAATAGCGTCAAGTCCGTTATTACAAGTAGTTACAGAGTAATTTTTTTTCTCCAGAAATAATATATGAGGCTTTAAAAGATCGATTTCATCATCGACCCAAAGTATTTTAATTTTATCCATAAACAAATTTATTTTAATGCAATTTAAAGCTATAGAACTTAAAAAGTATTAAAAATAGTATAAAATTAGAAATGTTAAAGTGAAAATTATTTTAAGATCTTTTTTGGGTGAGTTTTTCTGAATTAAGAAATTACGGATTGTAAATATCGATTATTTAAGTTAAAAACTGAAATCTGTTTATAGTTATTACTTATATTTGTTGACCAAAAAATAACCATCTAGTGACTCATATTAACAAGTTAAAAATATTCAATGACCCAATCTACGGGTTTATCTCTATCCCAAATGAACTTATTTACGATTTAATCCAGAATCCGTATTTTCAGCGTTTACGCCGTATATCACAAATGGGATTATCGTATTTGGTTTATCCTGGGGCCAATCATACACGTTTTCATCATGCTTTAGGCTGTATGCATTTAATGCAGAAGGCTGTTGAAACGCTTCGTTTTAAAGGTGTTGCTATTTCCAGTGAAGAGGAATGTGCTTTGTACATCGCCATTTTACTTCATGATATTGGCCACGGACCATTTTCTCACGCAATGGAAAAAAGTATTGTAGAAGATGTCAATCATGAAGCTATATCTTTGTTATTTATGAATAAGCTGAATGAAGAATTTGAAGGAAGATTAAGTCTTGCTATTCAGGTTTTTAAGGGGGAATATCATAGAAAATTCATGTTGCAATTGATTTCAAGCCAATTGGATATGGATCGTATGGATTATCTTAAAAGAGATAGTTTTTATACCGGAGTTGCAGAAGGAAACGTCAATTCTGGCCGATTAATTCAAATGATGAATGTCGTAGATGATGTTTTGGTTATAGAAGAAAAGGGAATTTACTCTGTCGAAAAATTTCTGCTTTCAAGAAGATTAATGTACTGGCAGGCATATCTGCATAAAACCAGTTTGGTAGCCGAATTAATTTTGATGAAACTTTTAAAAAGAGCAAAAGAGCTGACTTTAAAGGGAATAAAACTTCCTTGCAGTGAACCGCTTATGTATTTTATGCAGAACAAAATCACACTGGAAGATTTCGATACCGAAAAACTGGATTTATTTTCTCAATTAGATGATTTTGATATTATTAGCGCTTTAAAATCATGGCAGAAACATAGTGATTTTATTCTTTCAACTTTGAGTAAAATGATTATAAACAGAGATTTGCTAAAGATTAAATTAAGTGCAGATAAAATTCCGATGGAAGAATCGCAGTCTTTAAAAGAAGAGTTTGCGGAGGCACACAATATTTCGGCAGTTGATGCGGGATATTTCATTTTTAGAGGTAAAATAAAGAATCAGGCCTATAGTAAAGAAGCTGAACCGATACGAATTTTGAAAAAAGATAAGACAATTGAAGATGTTGTTGAAGCTTCTGATCAATTGAATTTGAAATCGTTATCTAAATTAGTGACAAAATATTATATCTGTTTTCCAAAACAACTTATCTAAAATTAACATTTAAAATCTATTTTTTATATTTTTGTCGCGATGAAATTTACAGCAGAACAAATAGCAGGAATTTTAGAAGGAGAAGTTGTTGGGAATCCCAATGCAGAAGTTTCTAAACTTTCTAAAATAGAGGAGGGTGACGAGGGTTCACTTACTTTTTTGGCTAATCCCAAATATATCAATTACATATATAGTACAAAAGCAACTGTTACTATTGTTAACGACAGCTTTGTACCAGAACAGGAAATTACTACTACTTTAATAAAGGTAGAAGATGCTTATGCAGCGTTTTCTAAACTTTTACATTTTTATAATCAGGTAAAATTAAACAAAACTGGTATTGAACCTCATTCATTTATGTCTGAAGGAACTAAATATGGAGAAAATCTGTATTTGGGAAGCTTCAGCTATATTGGGCAGAATGTTGTTTTAGGTGATAATGTAAAAATTTATCCTAACAGTTTTATTGGAGATAATGTAACAATTGGAGACAATGTGTTTATTTTTGCCGGTGCTAAAATTTATTCAGAAACTGTAATTGGTAATAATTGTACCATTCACTCGGGTGTTATTATTGGTGCTGATGGGTTTGGTTTTGCTCCAAATGAAAATGGAGAATATAGCAAAGTACCTCAAATTGGAAATGTTATTATTGAAGATAATGTAGATGTTGGCGCTAATACTACAATTGACAGAGCAACTCTTGGTTCTACAATCATTAGAAAAGGGGTAAAGCTTGACAATCAAATTATGATAGCTCATAATGTGGAAATTGGTAAAAATACTGTAATTGCTGCTCAAAGCGGGGTTGCGGGTTCTACCAAAATTGGCGAAAATTGTATGATTGGCGGACAGGTAGGTATTGCAGGTCACTTAGTAATAGGAAACAATGTGAGACTTCAGGCACAGTCAGGAGTAGCGAGAAATATTAAAGATGATGAAGTTTTACAAGGAACTCCATCGCTTGGATATACCGATTTTAATAAATCGTATGTTCATTTTAAGAATCTGCCTAAAATCGTGGCTCAAGTTGAAGAATTAAAAAAACAAATAATAAACCCAAAAAATGGAAATAATGGTTAAACAGAAGACCATCAAAAATGAAATTTCACTAACAGGAGTTGGATTGCATACTGGAAAAGAAGTTACAATGACTTTTAAACCAGCTCCAATTAATAATGGTTTCACTTTTGTAAGAGTAGATTTGCAAGGTCAGCCAGTCATTGAGGCTGATGCTAATTACGTTGTTAACACACAGAGAGGTACTAATTTAGAAAAATTAGGCGTAAAAATTCAAACTCCTGAGCATGTTTTAGCAGCAGTAGTTGGTTGCGATTTGGATAATATTATTATTGAATTGAATGCCTCAGAACTTCCTATTATGGATGGTTCGTCAAAATATTTTGTTGAAGCAATTGAAAAAGCTGGTATTGAAGAGCAGGAAGCAAGCCGTAATGTTTATGTAGTAAAAGAAGTGATTTCATTTACTGATGAAGCAACGGGAAGTGAAATTCTTGTAATGCCAAGCGATGAATACCAAGTGACCACAATGGTAGATTTTGGTACAAAAGTATTAGGTACTCAAAATGCTACGCTTAAAAGTTTAGCTGATTTTAAACAAGAAATTGCAAGCTCAAGAACTTTTAGCTTCTTACATGAATTAGAATCATTATTAGAGCACGGTCTTATTAAAGGTGGTGATTTAAACAATGCAATTGTATATGTAGATAAAGAGATTTCTGAATCTACAATGGAAAACTTAAAGAAAGCTTTTGGTAAAGATGAAATTTCTGTAAAGCCAAACGGCGTTTTAGATAATCTTACATTACATTATCCAAACGAAGCGGCAAGACATAAATTACTTGATGTTATTGGAGATTTATCGCTTATTGGAGTTCGTATTCAAGGAAAAATCATAGCAAATAAACCAGGTCACTTTGTAAATACTCAATTTGCTAAAAAGCTGGCAAAAATTATTAAAATTGAGCAGAGAAACCACGTTCCAACTTATGATTTAAATCAAGAGCCATTGATGGATATTCATAAAATCATGTCAATGCTGCCTCACAGACCTCCATTTTTGTTGATTGACAGAATTATTGAAATGTCTGATCGTCATGTTGTTGGTTTGAAAAATGTTACTATGAATGAAAATTTCTTCGTAGGACACTTTCCGGAAGCACCAGTTATGCCAGGAGTTTTAATTGTTGAAGCAATGGCACAAACAGGAGGAATTTTAGTTTTAAGTACTGTTCCAGATCCAGAAAATTATTTAACTTATTTCATGAAAATTGATAATGTTAAATTCAAACACAAAGTATTGCCAGGTGATACACTAATTTTTAAATGCGAATTGATTTCTCCTATCAGAAGAGGAATCTGCCACATGCAGGCGAATGCATATGCAAATGGAAAATTAGTTACTGAGGCAGAATTAATGGCACAAATTGCAAGAAAGCAATAATTAATCAAATTTATTGTTTAGGTTTGTGGCCTTCAAATTAGATTATTTTAATTCAAAATATAAAACATAGATGAATCAACCATTAGCATATGTTCATCCTGGCGCGAAAATCGCTAAAAACGTTGTAATTGAACCTTTTACAACAATTCACAATAATGTTGTTATTGGTGATGGTACTTGGATTGGTTCGAATGTTACCATTATGGAAGGAGCCCGAATTGGAAAAAATTGTAATATCTTTCCAGGCGCGGTAATTTCTGCAGTACCACAGGATTTAAAATTTGGTGGTGAAGATTCTTTGGCAATTATTGGTGATAACTGTACAATTAGAGAATGTGTTACGATTAATAGAGGGACAATTGCTTCTGGACAAACTGTTCTTGGAAATAATTGTTTAGTTATGGCTTATGCGCACATTGCACACGATTGCGAAATTGGTAACAATGCGATTATTGTAAATGGTGTTGCATTAGCAGGCCACGTAGTTGTTGGTAATCATGCTGTTATTGGTGGTTTAGCGGCAATTCACCAGTTTATACATATTGGAGATCATGCTATGATTTCAGGAGGATCTTTGGTAAGAAAAGATGTTCCGCCGTATACAAAAGCTGCAAAAGAACCTTTATCATACGTTGGTATTAACTCTGTTGGTTTAAGAAGAAGAGGATTTACTACTGAAAAGATTAGAGAAATTCAGGAAATTTACAGAATTTTATATCAAAAGAATTACAATACAACACAAGCTTTAAGTATTATTGAAGCTGAAATGGAAGCTACTCCTGAGAGAGATGAAATTCTTGATTTTATTAGAAATTCATCTCGAGGAATTATGAAAGGTTACTCAGGGAACTATTAATTATTTTAGAGTTTAGATTTCTGATTTTAGATTTCTGAACTTTGAAAAGATTATAATAAATTATTAAATAAAAAAAGAAGATTGATTCTATTTTAAGAATAAATCTACACACGAAAATCTAAAATAAAAAACAAAATGGCATCTACATCAGATATTAGAAACGGATTGTGTATTAAATTTAATCACGATATCTATAAAATCATTGAGTTTCTTCACGTAAAGCCTGGAAAAGGTCCAGCTTTCGTAAGAACTAAACTAAAAAGTTTAACTTCAGGTAAAGTATTAGATAATACTTTTTCTGCAGGACACAAAATTGACGTTATTCGTGTTGAAACACATACATTCCAGTTTTTATATCCAGAAGGTGACGAATTTCACTTTATGAATGCGGAAACATTTGAACAGATTTCTTTAAACAAAAACATCTTAGATGCTCCAGATTTATTGAAAGAAGGAACAAATGTAATGGTTCAAATTAATACTGAAACTGATTTACCTTTATCTGTAGATATGCCTGCATCTGTAATTTTAGAAGTTACTTACGCTGAGCCGGGAGTAAAAGGAAACACAGCTACAAACGCTACAAAAAATGCTACTGTTGAAACAGGTGCATCTGTAAACGTGCCGTTATTTATCAACGAAGGAGACAAAATTAAAATTGATACTGCTACAGGTTCTTACATGGAGCGTGTAAAAGAGTAGTTTTTTAATTGAGATAATTTGACAATGAGTCAATTAGATAATTTGTGAATCGACATAATTTTGTATATTCATATTCTAATTGACTCATTTCTAATTTGGCACATTTTCTAATTATATAGTATGAAATTTCCAAAAGTTCACTCTTTAGAAGAAATTGCAAATTTGCTTAACTGCGAATTTATTGGTGACAAAGACTTTCAGGTTTTAGGCATGAACGAAATTCATGTTGTTGAGCCAGGAGATATTGTTTTTGTGGATCATCCCAAATATTACGACAAAGCTTTACAATCTGCTGCAACCATAGTTTTAATTAATAAAAAAGTGGATTGTCCAGAAGGTAAAGCTCTTTTAATTTCTGATGATCCTTTCAGAGATTTTAATACTTTAACCAAACATTTTAAACCTTTTCAATTTGCAAATGTGGCTATTGCTTCAACTGCAGAAATCGGTGAAGGAACGGTAATTCAGCCTAATACCTTTGTGGGTAATCACGTTAAAATTGGAAAAAACTGTTTGATTCATTCAAACGTTTCTATTTACGATCATACTGTGATTGGTGATAACGTAATTATTCATGCTGGAACTATTTTAGGGGCAGATGCTTTTTATTATAAAAAGCGTCCTGAAGGTTTCGATCAGCTAATTTCTGGTGGAAGAGTTGTTATTGAAGATAATGTTGGTATTGGTGCACTTTGCACAATCGACAAAGGCGTTACTGGAGATACAAAAATCGGAGCCGGAACAAAACTAGATAATCAAGTGCATGTTGGACATGATACGGTTATTGGAAAAAAATGTTTAATTGCCTCACAAACAGGTATTGCTGGATGTGTGGTCATTGAAGATGAAGTAACGCTTTGGGGACAAGTGGGAACGACTAGTGGTATTACAATAGGTACAAAAGCTGTTGTGATGGGACAAACTGGAGTTACGAAATCAGTAGAAGGAGGAAAAACCTATTTTGGAACTCCTATTGAAGAATCAAGAGAAAAGTTAAAACAATTAGCCAATATCAAAAAGATTCCTGAAATACTAAGTAAATTAAAGTAAAATGTCTATTAAAGAATTTGTTCAAAAATTTTATAAGTCGGATGCCTTAATTGATAGTGAAGTGCTAAAAACATATCTGCATCCTGAAATAATTATTGACTGGAATAGCAGCAAAGGTTTTATTCAGCTGGATTATGATTCGATAGTTGAAATGGCCAATGAATTGAGCAGGGCGTATGTACGTTCTAAAGTTAGAATCAGTCATATTATTGCTGAAGAAGATTTAGTTTCAGTGCGTTATTCTCATTATGTAAAAACGATCGAGAACCCTCGCGAGGAGATGCTCTTGGCTCATTTTGCAGTAATCTGGCAGATAAAAGATGACAAACTTTATAGAGGCTACCAGATGAGTCAATTTTCTTAATATTTTTTTGACAATAAAAGAGGCAAAATACATTACAAAACCTTATTTTTGCAACACAATTTAAAAACTTACATAAAATATATATCATGAGTGTTTTAGTTAATAAAGATTCCAAAATAATTGTTCAGGGATTTACAGGAAGCGAAGGAACTTTCCACGCTTCTCAAATGATCGAGTATGGTACTAACGTTGTTGGTGGTGTTACTCCAGGAAAAGGAGGTACAAGCCATTTAGACCGTCCAGTTTTTAATACAGTAAAAGATGCTGTTGACCAAGCTGGAGCTGATACTTCTATCATTTTCGTTCCGCCAGCTTTTGCTGCTGATGCAATTATGGAAGCTGCTGATGCAGGAATTAAAGTAATTATCGCTATTACAGAAGGTATTCCTGTTGCAGACATGATTAAAGCAAATAATTATGTTAAAGAAAGAAATTCTAGATTAATTGGTCCTAACTGTCCAGGAGTTATTACTCCAGGTGAGGCTAAAGTTGGAATTATGCCAGGTTTCGTTTTCAAAAAAGGAAATGTTGGTATCGTTTCTAAATCAGGAACTTTAACTTACGAAGCTGCTGATCAAGTTGTAAAACAAGGATTAGGAATCACGACAGCTATCGGAATTGGTGGAGATCCAATCATTGGAACTACAACTAAAGAAGCTGTTGAATTATTAATGAACGATCCAGAAACTGAAGCAATCATTATGATTGGTGAAATTGGAGGTCAATTAGAAGCTGATGCTGCTAGATGGGTAAAAGCTGATGGTAACCGTAAACCAGTTATTGGTTTTATCGCTGGAGAAACTGCTCCTGCTGGTAGAACAATGGGGCACGCTGGTGCTATCGTTGGAGGTTCTGATGATACTGCTGCTGCTAAAAAACAAATTATGAGAGACAACGGAATTCACGTTGTTGATTCACCAGCTGAAATTGGTAAAAAAGTAAAAGAAGTACTTGGATAATCTTCAAGTTTCGAAATAACAAATTCCAAAAAAAGTCTCAATATTTGTTGAGACTTTTTTACATTTTAAGTACTGAGGTACGAAACAAAAAAAATAAAGCTTCTCAGAACCTCAGAATCTTGGAAGCTTAAAAAGAATAATATGTATAAAGAATTAGAGAAATTTAAATCAACAAACAGTTTCACTTTTACAGTAAATGATAGTTTAGAAGAAGTTTGCAATGCTCCTGAAGGAAGCGCAGGTATTTTTGTGGTTTACGCTGTTGAAGGAAATGATAAAGAACTAATTATGGTTGGTTCTACTGGAACCGTTCAAAACGACGGAACTTTAAAAAGTAAAAGCGGTGGATTATATGATAAAATCGTAAACGGACATCAATTTGCAAAAACTGGAAGAAAATATTCATGGCCTGCTCAAATGAAGTTAGAGAATATTTCTGAGCTTGAAGTAGTTTGGTATGAAACTTTCAATGCAGATGCAAAAGCAATTCCAACGGCTGTTGAAGGTCAGGTTCTACAAAACTTTTTAGATGAAAATGCTAAATTACCAAGGTGGAATGTAGCTTTTTAAAAAATGTTTCATAAATATTTAAAAGCCTTGCTAATCTATAAGCAGGGCTTTTTTGTTGGTGATTAACACTAATGTTAACTTTTATAATTACGTAAAATCTTATATTTTTAAACAGCTCACAAATTAAAAATAATTTTAACATTTCTTCCAAACATCAACAATAGCAGTCCAAATCAATGTTTTTGTGTATTATCAAAGCATCTCTTTTATGTAAAGGAATTGTTTTTAATTTTTTGCTTTTATATATTTATCGCACAAATTCAAAAGATAATGTTAAAATAGTGTGATCTATTCATTAAGAATTGTTTTTTGTTAACTGCCTTAAGTATGAAGACCCGAGCCCTGCACCTCAATTCTGTTGATGATAATACACTTTGGAATGATTTAAAAAATGGAGATGAAAAGTCATTTTCATTATTATTTGAAAGATATTATAACGACTTAGTAAATTATGGAAATTCTCTTTCACCTTACGAAGAGAAAGTTCAGGATTGTATACAAGATGTCTTTACAGATATATGGGTATATCGTAATTCGCTGCAGACGGCTGTGGTTGTGAAAGCGTATCTATTATCAAGTGTGAGAAAGAGAATTGCTCGTTTATACGAAAGAGATCATATTTTTAGAAAAACAGCAAGTACTGACGATATTGCGTTTCTTTTAGAATTTTCGGTTGAAAACGATCTTTTAGATGATGACTATGCAACAAAAGAAAAAGTTCACTATTTAAACAGGCTTTTAAATGAATTGCCTCCAAGACAAAAAGAAGCCTTGTATTTGCGTTATCATCAAGGATTAAGTGTGGAGCAGATTGCAGAGATGCTTGATGTGAATTATCAGTCTGCAAGTAATTTGTTACACCGCGGATTACTTACTCTCCGTAAAGAATGGAAAGGTACTTTACCCCTAATTACACTATTGTTTTCAAGCACTCTTTAAAAAAAGTTAAAAAAACTTAAAAAAAATCATAATTTGGTGAGTATATAATAACAGAACTGTCCTCTATGTTTTTGTAACCTTATTAGTAGATGCAAAAACGTAATAAATATTCCGAAATAGAAGATTTCTTAGCAGACGAATCATTTCAAGCCTGGGTCTTATTTAAAATTGATAAAGAAGGCTGGGAGGAATGGACTTTAGAAAGTCGTCAGCGTGCCAAATTAGTACAAGATGCAAGATTAATGCTTCTTGCTATGAAAGTTCCTGAGAATGAATTATCATCTTCTGATATTCACAGGGCGTTACAGGCAACATGGGTAAAAATCCGTGAAAAGGAAAATCAAAAAAATGTAAAGACCTCAAAAATCAGGTTTTTAGGAAAACAAATTCTAACTGGAGTTGCTGCCACTTTGTTTATCTGTTTTATTTCTTCATGGATTTATAGTACATATTTTAAAATTGATAACAATATTGTTACTTATAATGAGCTTGTTGACGAAAATAATGAAGGTCTGGTTGAACAGACTAACAATACAACTAAGCCCCAAATTATTACACTTTCTGATGGTAGTTCTGTACTGCTTCAGCCTAATAGCAAATTAAGTTATCCTAAAATCTTTACCGGAAACGAAAGAAAGGTGTATTTATCCGGCGAAGGTTTCTTTGAAATTAGTAAAAATCCCCACAAGCCTTTTTATGTTTATGCTAACGAAATAGTTACAAAGGTGGTAGGAACAAGCTTTAGAGTAAAAGCTTATTCTGATCAGCCCGACGTTGAGATTCTTGTTCGCACCGGTAAAGTTAAGGTTAAATCAAATGATTTAGTTTCAAAATCAGATAAAGAAGAAATTGTATTACTTCCTAATCAAGCACTTAGATTTCAAAGAAGCGATTTAAAATTCAATAAAATTACCAACATTACACAAGACGCAGTACTGGCTCAAAGTGTAGGAAATATTGAGCAGCTGAGTTTTGAATTTAACGATATTCCTGTATCACAAATATTTGAAACAATAGAACAGGCTTATTTAGTAGATATTGATTATCCAAAAAATAAATTAATAGATTGTCATTTAACCACTTCACTGAGTGATCAGCCATTAACAGAAAAATTAAAAATTGTCTGTAAAAGCATTGGAAATAACACCAGTTTTGAGATGAATGGAAATCAAATTATTATAACCTCAGAAGGTTGTAATTAATCGTTTCAGCGTAACTGTAATTGCGCTGGAGGATGACTATTTTTTGAATATTAATTTTTAGGGGTAAAGTCTTTCATTTCACTATTTAAATGTAATTTATTTCCTTTTTATTTTACCAAAACAATAAAACTTAAACTCAACCAACCAAAACCAAAAAATGCCTATGTGAAAAAAGATTGCATAAAAAAAGTGCCGAAATGCTGTAACATTATCGACACTTATAGAATTGAATTTCTCTCTGTAAAGAGCAATTCATACGTTTCTTAAAATACACTCGAATCAGTATTAATCAAAACAAATCAAAATTATGAAAAAACCAGTTGTTAAACAACGATTACTCCATAGAATCATGAAAATAACACTATTTCAGTTTGTCTTGGCACTTGTGTTTTCAAGCTTTGCCGTGGCAAATAATGTAAATGGACAAAAGAAATTAGATACCAAAGTTACAATTACAGTTGAAAATTTGACTCTTGATAACGCTTTGTCTAAAATTGAAAAGTCTGCACATGTAAAATTCTCTTACAATTCAAGACTTCCTCAGTTAAGCAACAAAGTAAGTATCGAAGCAAATCAGGAAACGCTTTCAAGCATCTTGAGTCGAATATTGGTACCCTTCAATATTACTTTCTCTGAAGTTAGCAATCAAATTATCCTGCAAAAAACTGCTGGTGCAGCTCCTTTTGCAAGTACCGATAATCATGATTCACTTTTTGAAATATTAACTGCAGGCCCTATCATCAAAGGAAAAGTTACTGACCAAAGCGGAAGCCCGCTTCCAGGTGCTACAGTAATGGCAAAAGGTACAAAAGTAGCTGTGTTAACAGACTTTGACGGTAATTTCGTAATCGAAATGCCAGCCAATACAGATCGACTTATTATTTCTTACGTAGGTATGGAGACGAAAGAAATAGGAATCGAAAATACTTCGCCAAATATCGTTTTAAGTGAATTAGGACAAAACTTAAAAGAGGTTGTAGTGACAACAGGTTATGAGAAAACATCTAAAAGAACTTTTACCGGAGCTATCAGTAAAATTTCTGGTGCTGAATTAAAAGTGGATGGGGTTGTAGACGTAAGCCGTATGATCGAAGGTAAAGCGGCAGGGGTTACTGTACAAAACGTTACTGGTACATTTGGTACGGCTCCTAAAATTACAGTTCGTGGATCTTCTTCAATTTTTGGAGATACAAAACCATTATGGGTAATCGATGGTGTTGTTCAGGAAGATATCATCAATATGTCATTTGCTGATTTAGCTTCTGGAAACTCAGAAACATTATTAAGTTCATCTGTTGCCGGATTAAATGCAAATGATATTCAAAGTATTGAAATTCTTAAAGATGCATCTGCTACTTCTATCTATGGTTCAAGATCATTAAATGGAGTTGTAGTGGTAACTACAAAACAAGGACGTAGAGATGCGCCATTAAAAATTACGTACGGGTTAGAGCAAACTGTTAGATCGGTTCCTAACTATAGCCAATATGATATTTTAAATTCTCAGGAATCTATGAGTATCTTAAAAGAAATGGAACAAAAAGGATATTTAGATTTGCCTTCAACAGTTAATGGAAGATATGGTGGAGCATACAACATTTTAGGAAGAGCCATCAATACCTATGTACCTGAAACTGGAGGTTATTTAGTAAACAATGATCCTGTGAGCCGTAACAACTTTTTGAAAAAGTATGAATTGGCAAATACAGATTGGTTCAATATATTGTTCAGACCTTCTATTACTCAAAATCACTCTTTAAGCTTTTCTGGTGGTGGAAAAAACAATACATTTTATGCCTCTTTAGGATATTACACTGATCCGGGATGGACTATTGCTGATGATGTAAAACAAATCTCAAGCAACATCAAAGGAACATTTTATGTAAATGATAAATTAAATATTACGCTTTCTACTTTGGCTTCTATTCGTGATCAAGGAGCTCCAGGAAGTTATGAAAGTGAAAAAGACGTTGTTTTTGGTAAAGTCACTCGTGATTTTGACATTAACCCATTCAACTATGTATTAAATACCAGTAGAACGTTAAGACCTTATGACGATAACGGTAATTTAGAGTACTATAGAAATAACTGGGCTAAGATGAATATTATCAACGAATTAGCTAATAATTACATGGAAATCGAAGTAAAAGATATCCGTTTCCAATTAGATCTTGATTACAAAATTACACCGCATTTAACGTATAACTTAACAGGTTCAGCACGTTATGCAAATACAAGCCGTGAGCACAAAATTTTAGAAAACTCAAACGTAGTAGGTGCTTACAAAGCAGGAACTCCAGATGGAGAAGATGGTGTTAATACATTGGTAAGAGACCAAAATATTTTCTTATACCAAGATCCAAATGATTTAACAGCACCAAAAGTTTCTGTTTTACCAAATGGAGGTTTCTTAAGAAAATTTACTAATGACATGACTTCTTACAACCTAAGAAATAGTGTTAATTACAGAAATGTTTTCGCAGATAAACATGAAGTTGAAGGTTTATTTGGAACAGAGATGAGAGTTGTAGACAGAACTAGCGATCAATTTACAGCTGCTGGTTTACAATACGACAGAGGTTTGACTGCTTTTACAGATCCTAGAATCATTGAAAAAATCATTAATGGTGGAGATTCTTACTATGGGTTTAATGAAGAAAAAGAAAGAACAGTAGGTTTCTTCGGAAAAGTAGGGTATACATACGATCGTCGTTATACAGCTTCTGTTACAGGACGTTATGATGGATCTAACAGACAAGGGAATAGCGATTCTTCTAGATGGCTGCCAACTTACACTTTCAGTGGAAAATGGAACGTTGCCGAAGAAAAATTCATGAAAGATGTAGCATCTATTAATACTTTGGCACTTAGAGCTTCTTACGGTTTAACTGCAACTGCAGGACCTGCAACAAACTCTTTAGCGATTTACAAAAGTTATATCACAGATCGTTTTAATCTAGACAACAGAGAAACTTCAATTAGAATTGATGAATTACAAAATGGTGATTTAACTTGGGAAAAACAATTCGAAACTAACATTGGACTTGATCTGGGAATGTTCAACAATAGAGTGCAATTGACTACAGATGTTTATCGTCGTAAGGCATTTGACTTAGTAGATTATGTAATTACTTCAGGAATTGGAGGTCAGAGAGTTAGACAAGGAAACAATGCCGATATGGAAACTAAAGGTCTTGAAGTTGGAATTACAACTAAAAACATCGATGCAAAAGACTTTAAATGGACAACGTCTCTTAATTTCTCAGTTTATCACCAAGAAATCACTAAGTTACAAAACACGCCTACCGCATTTGACTTAGTAGATTCAAATGGAGGAAATACAGTTGGACATCCAAGAAACTCTATTTATTCTTATCAGTTTACAGGTTTAAATAACCAAGGTCTTCCAACCTTTATTTTACAGCCGGGTGCAGATAATAATATTACCGATGCGAACTTTCAAGATAATTTAGATGTTACAAAATATTTAAAATATGAAGGATCAATTGAGCCAAACAAATCTATTGGTTTAGCCAATACATTTACATACAAAAACTGGTCATTATATGTGTTTTTTGTGGGGTCAGGCGGAAACAAAGTTCGTTTAAACCCTGTATACGATAGTACATATGACGATTTAACGGTATTTACAAAAGATTTCACAAACAGATGGATTAATCCAGGAGATGAAAACTTTACAAATGTTCCGGTTATTGCAGACAGACGTTTAAATGCTAATTATGGTGGAGAACGTACACTTGCAAGAGCTTACAATACGTACAACTATTCAGATGCTCGTATTGCAGATGGTGATTTCATCCGTTTGAAAAACATTTCATTAAGCTGGGAATTCCCTAAAGATTTCAAGAGAAAGTTAGGATTAAGCACTTTTACATTAAAAGGTTCTGCAGTTAATCCATGGTTAATTTACTCAGATAAAAGATTAAACGGTCAGGATCCTGAGTTCCGTAATTCTGGAGGAGTTGCTTTACCGGTAACCTCTCAATATACATTTACTTTAAATCTTTCATTATAATAGTCAAAAAAATATGAAAAACTTAAAAATAGCTTTATCCCTATTGATACTGGTAAGTATTACTAGCTGTGATGATTTCCTTTCGGAAAAACCAGATAACAGAACAGAAATTGACACTCCTGAAAAAATCTCAGAATTACTAGTTGAGGCTTATCCGCAAATGAGTTATTTTGATATTGCAGAAACAATGTCTGATAACGTTTTTGACAGTGGCATGCCACAGACTTTAATAAAAAATGAGCAAAGCTATAACTGGGAAATACAAACAGAAACTACAGATATAGATACTCAGGCTTTTTATTGGGATGCATGTTACAAAGCAATCGCTCATGCAAACAAAGCATTAGAAGCAATTGAAGATCTAGGAAGCCCTGCAACGCTTAATCCTCAAAAAGGTGAAGCTTTAATGGCAAGAGCTTACTCTCATTATATGCTGGTTTCATTATGGTCTAAACGTTATAATCCTGCCACGGCAGCATCAGATTTAGGAGTTCCTTATGTTACAAAACCAGAAACAGAATTAGTAACAAAGTACAAAAGAAACACAGTTGCTGAAGTTTTTGATTTTATTCAAAAAGATATTGAAGAAGGCTTAAAATTAGTAACCAATGATTACAAACAACCAAAATTCCACTTTAACGTAAATGCTTCAAAAGCTTTTGCCAGCAGATTTTATCTAGTAAAAGGTGATTGGGACCGAGTAATCGAATTATCTAATGATTTAGGTTCTAAACCAGAAGGAAAATTAAGAGACTTTCCATCATATGATTTATTAAGCGCCGTTGATCAAAGATTAGCTTACGCAGATAGCAATGCCGAAACAAACTTATTAATCGTTTCAGCAAATTCAATTGTGAGCAGATCGTACTATTCAAATCGCTTTTATCTTTCGGGAGCAAGATACCCTGAAATTTTTGGATCGGGAGTAAGTCCTTATAATAAACCATGGTATTATAACTTTTATTCATCAAACAGTAGTATCACAGTATTTATGCCTAAGTTTTATGAGTACTTTAAATATTCTAACGTAACTGCTGGAATTGGAGATCCTTATGTAGCAGAAGTTTTATTAAGCAATGATGAATTTTTCTTGAACAGAATCGAAGCACATGTAATGAAAGGAGAGATTGCCTTAGCAAATGATGAATTAGACTATTTCCTATCAACAAGAACGGTAGGGTATGTTGCCTCAGATAAATTGACAGAAGCAAAAATTGTAGCAAAATATCCAGTAATTGCTGATGAATATACACCATTCTATACTATGACACCAGTGCAAACCTCTTACGTTAAAGCAATTGCAGAAGCACGAAGAAGAGATTTTGTACACGAAGGAATGAGATGGTTTGATGTAAAACGTTTTAACATCGTAGTGAATCACGAAACAACCAACAAACCAACAAACATTTTGGTAAAAGATGATAACAGAAGAGCATTACAAATTCCGTTGCATGCCTCAAATACTGGAGTTGAATTAAATCCTAGATAATCTTTAAAATTAAAAACTTATGAAACTATTCAAATACAATAAACTAGCCATTATGGCCGTGGTTTCTGCAGCGTTAATTTCATGTGGAAGTGAAGATCAGCCGGGAGAAAGCCAATTAGATTTTACACAGCCAACAAAAACGGCTTTAGATAATTGGATTACAACTACATATTTGAATCCTTTTAACATTAATGTACAATATAAATGGAACCAAAATACAGTTGACAACAGCCGTTATTTATTTCCGCCAACAATAGATAAAGTAAAGCCAGCCTTAGAAATTGTTGAAGAAATCTGGCTTAAAAGTTACTCAACTATTGGAGGAGCTGATTTTGTGAAAAAAATTGCACCAAGAGAAATTGTTTTAGTTGGAGGAGTCAATTTAAATAGTGTAGGAACTAGAACTTTAGGTTTAGCCGAAGGAGGACAAAGAGTAACATTATTTGAAACAGATTATATTGATCAAACTGATCGTGATAATGTTTCAGAATTTATTCATACGATCCAGCACGAATACATTCACATTTTGAACCAAAACAAACCTTTCGACGAAAAATCATGGGCAGCTGTAACTCCTGTAGGATATACAGCAGATTGGTACAATTATGATATTCCAGAATCTAATGAAATTGGATTTATAACAAGTTACGCAAGATCAAACATCAACGAAGATTTCGCAGAAACAGCTTCAATGATTTTGATTTATACAAAAGCAGATTATCAAGCATTCCTTGATGGAATCCAAAGTCCATTTGCTTATCAGGCATTAAAAACGAAAGAAGCTTTGGTTGTTAAATACTTCAAAGAAGCATTCAACATGGATTTTTATGCTTTGAGAGATGAAGCAGAGAAAAACACAACAGGTGTAATAAACAATTAAAAACAAGTATCATGAAAATAAAAAACATATATAAGTATTTATTTGCAGCAATTTTGATACTGCATTTAAGCGCCTGTAACAATAATACTGACGCTGAACAATTATTTGATAAAACACCAACTGAACGTTTAAACATTCAGAAATCAGAACTTAGTCAAGCATTGCTTTCATCACAGTTTGGATGGAAAACAGTTTATTTTACAGACAATACAGTCTTAGGTGGTTATACACACTTGTTCAGATTTGCTCAAGACGGGACTGTAGAAATGGCTTCAGATTTTGATTCAGATACAGATGTATACAAAAGTGAATATGAAATTCAACTTGGAAGCACTGTAAGTTTAACTTTCACTACAAAAAACAGAATTCATCTTTTATCAGAATCAGATAATTATCCAATTCCTGCATTAAGAGCAAAAGGATATTTAGGAGATTTCCAGTTCTTATACTATGGGCAAGAAAACGGAGAAATTATTTTTAAAGCCAATAGAAACGGAACAGAAATTCGTTTTGTAAAAGCAACTGCAGCAGATTGGGCAGATCTTCCTAAAAACCTAGAAATGGAAGATAATGTTATTGGAAGTAATGAAAGACCATTGTTCAGATTGTTAGAAACTACAGATGGAACAACAGTTCATAAATTTGATTTTTCATTCAGTCCTGTAACTCGTTTCGCTGAATCAAATTCTATAGAGGCCGGATATTCTGTAAGTTACAATATGGGAGTTGGTTATACTCCAACTGGAATTGTTGTTAGCCCAGCGGTTGAAGTAGGCGGACAAAAACTTTCAAATTTTGTATATAATGATGCAGATGGAAGTTTTACTGCAACTGGAACTGGTGGTGTTAGTGCAGTAATTAAATATTCTACTAAACCGCTTATTATTACGGATGATTATAAAGTAATGCTTCAGGCACCGCAGACAGGATATGCATATATTAATGCTAACTTAGCTACTGCACCAACTAATTCAGCATTATTTAATTCATTAATTAAAGAAATACACGCAAACCTGCCATCGACACAAAAAGTAAATCGTATACAATTTACATTTAATGATGCTTTTGGCGAAAGCTATATCACTTACTCTTTTACTGGAGGAAAAGCATTAATGTATCACAACTTTACAGTACAAGAAGATGCGGTTAATAAAACACTTATATTAGTTCCTGGTACTTGGCAAAGTAATACTGGAGCTATAATTGCAGAACCTGCTTTACTTAAAAACATTGATAAAGAAATTATGAATCCAAGTGGTTTATATGTGAAAAAAGAAGCTTTCAAAATTCAATTTACCAACAACATCTATACATTCACAAGCGCTACTAGTAACTTTAGAATGACTACATACGCTTTCCAATAACAAGTAATATTTAGTTTTAAATTTTATTTTAATGAAACAGCTCAAATCCTTTTGAGCTGTTTTCTATAAACTATTAAAACTTAAAATTGTGATTATAATGTGAGCTAATTAATAATATTAGGATTTTTATTTTTTATGACTAACTAAAGTCATTTATCAAAATTTTAGTTTTAGTTTTTTTATTTTGGAGGAAGCAGCCCATTTAGGGCTGCTTTTTTTATTGGTACGAAAACAAAGATTCTAAGCCATTTTTTACATTTCAAATTTTATTAAATGCCCAAATACTCTATATTTGTAATTCAAAAAATAAAAACGAATACCTTAATATGAAATTACTAGAAGGAAAAGTAGCAATCATTACAGGCGCTAGCCGCGGAATTGGTAAGGGAATTGCAGAAGTTTTTGCTAAACACGGAGCAAATGTAGCATTTACATATAGTTCATCTGCTGCATCTGCAGAAGCTCTTGAAGCTGAGTTAAATGCATTAGGAGTAAAAGCAAAAGGATATCAGTCAAACGCAGCTGATTTTAACGAAGCGCAGACTTTTGTTGATGCTGTTTTAGCTGATTTTGGAACTGTAGATATTCTTATCAATAATGCCGGAATTACAAAAGACAACCTTTTAATGCGTATGTCTGAAGCCGATTTCGATCAAGTAATTGATGTTAACTTGAAGTCAGTTTTCAATATGACGAAAGCTATTCAAAAAACTTTCTTGAAACAACGTGCTGGTTCTATTATCAATATCAGTTCAGTAGTGGGAGTTTCTGGAAATGCAGGACAAACAAACTATGCAGCATCAAAAGCAGGAGCAATTGGATTCACAAAATCAGTAGCTCTTGAATTAGGGTCTCGTAATATTCGTTGTAACGCAATTGCACCAGGATTCATCGAAACTGAAATGACTGCAAAATTATCAGAAGATGTAGTAAAAGGATGGAGAGAAGGTATTCCTTTAAAACGTGGAGGAACGCCAGAAGATGTAGCAAACGCTTGTCTATTCTTAGCTTCTGATATGAGTGCATACGTTACAGGACAAGTTCTTAACGTTTGCGGAGGAATGCTAACCTAACGTACTGAGGTACTAAGCAGCAAACGTTCAAAGATTTTAGTATTCAGTATATTCTGATTCTAGGATATAACTGAACACTTTTTTAAATCTGAAGACTGTAAACTGATACTGAATACTAAATTATGACTACAAACACAATTCTTTTATTATTACTTTCTTTAGTAATAGCGGGTGGTTTGTCGTATTTTCAATATTTTTTCAAAGCCAAAAACAAATCAAATCTGATTTGGTTTTTGGCTTTTTTACGTTTTCTTGCGATTTTCGGATTACTGGTATTGTTGATAAACCCAATAATTTCTAAAAGCTCGCTTGAAATAACCAAAACTCCTTTGGCAATTGCTGTAGATAATTCAAGCTCAATAACAGCATTAAAATCAGATAAAAAAGCAGCCGAACTATATCAGAAATTAATCTCAAATCCTGCATTAAAGGAAAAATTTGACATTCAATCCTATCAATTCGATGCCGATTTTAAAACATCTAATAAATTTGATTTTAAAGGAAATCAAACCAATTTAGATGAAGTTGCTAAGAATTTAAAAAGCATTAATAAAAACCTGACTTTTCCAACCGTAATAATTACCGATGGAAATCAGACTACAGGAAACGATTATGTATATCGTTTTGATCCTGCTAATAAAGTTTATCCTTTGGTTGTGGGAGATACAACCACTTTTTTTGATTTAAAAATCAATCAGTTAAACGTAAACAAATACGCTTTTCATAAAAATAAATTTCCTGTCGAAGTATTTTTGCAATATGCAGGAACCAAACCAACAACTGCCAATTTTACAATTTCGCAAGGGAATTCAGTGGTAGCCAGAGAAAAAGTTTCTTTCTCACCATCAAAAAAAACAGCTTCTTTAAATTTACTTTTACCTGCTGATAAAGTAGGATTGCAGATTTTTAGAGCCAATATTTCTTCTGGAGCAAAAGAGAAAAATTCATATAACAATATCAAAAATTTTGCGGTTGAAATTATCGATCAAAAATCTACAATTGCAATCGTTTCTTCCATAAATCATCCAGATATTGCCGCATTAAAACGTTCTATAGAAGTTAATGCGCAACGTAAAGTAATTTTGGTTAAACCAAATGATATTAGTCAGTTACAAGAAGCTTCTGTTTTAGTTTTGTATCAGCCAACAACTGCTTTTAGACAAGTTTTTGAAAACAACAAAGCTGCTGGAAGAAACATGTTTATTATAACTGGAAACAGTACAGATTTTAACTTTCTGAATCAACAGCAGAATAACCTGATCTTTAAAATGAGTGGACAAATTGAAGATTATTTGTCTGAATTTCAATCACAGTTTAATTTATTTGCCATTGATAATATAGGTTTTGAAAATTTCCCGCCATTACAAAATGCTTTTGGAACAATAACAACAAACGGAGATGTATCTGTTTTACTTTCGTCCAAAATAAGAAATGTTTCTACAAATGCACCATTATTGGCTTTTGCCGAAAATCAAGGAAAAAGAACCGCTTTTCTTTTAGGGGAAAACAGCTGGAAATGGCGTTTGCAAAGTCATGTCGACAATCAATCATTTGAAAAATATGATGTTTTTGTAGATAAAATAATTCAGTATTTAGCAACTTCTGCTTCTAAAAAATCATTGGTGGTCACACATGAAAACTTCTATAATTCAGGAGATGAAATTGTAATCAATGCGCAGTATTTCAATAAAAATTATGAGTTTGACGAAAAAGCAAGATTAACCATTTCGGTTACAAATGCTGAAACCAAACAAAGTAAAAATTACGATTTATTAAAAGGAAATAATTCGTTTTCAGTAAACCTTGACGGATTAACAGCTGGAAAATACAATTTTACGGTAAAAGAATTAAATTCAAATACTTCATATTCCAGTCATTTTGAGATTTTAGACTTTGATATAGAAAAACAATTTGTAAATCCTGATGTTTTAAAACTCAAACAATTGGCTTTACAAACCAACGGAAAAGCTTTCTTTGAAAACCAAGCAGAAGATTTGATTAATACACTTTTAGAAAATAAAGAATACAAATCGATCGAAAAAAATGTGACCAGTAAAACTCCAATAATTGACTGGGTTTGGTTACTGATTTTAATTGCAGTTTTATTAACAACCGAATGGTTTGTTAGAAAATATAATGGATTGCTTTAATTAAGAAGATTCAGAGAGCGATAAAACTTCAAAGTTTTGCAACCTGAAACATCAAACTTGAAACAAAAAATAAATTATGGATTTCAGGCTAAAAGTATTTTACACCGTTGCACTTCGTCTCAACTTTACTAAGGCTGCAACTGAATTGTATATTACACAGCCTGCCGTTTCAAAACATATTCAAGAACTTGAAGAAGCTTATAAAACCAAGTTATTTGAACGTAATGGCTCTAAAATCGCTTTAACTCTTGCCGGAGAAATTCTTTTAAAACATACCAAAGAAATCTTTGAAATTTACCGTGAAATAGATTTCGAAATGAGTTCTTTTATCAGTGAACGTCAAGGATTATTAAGGCTTGGAGCCAGTACAACTATCTCGCAGTATATCATTTCTCCCGTTTTAGCTCGTTTCCATCAAAAACAAAAAGATATAAAAGTCAATTTATTGAACGGGAATACAGAGCAGATTGAAAATGCTTTGATTAACAAAGAAATAGAAATAGGAATTGTTGAAGGACAATCTAAAAATCAATCTATAAAATACATTCCATTTTTAAAAGACGAATTAGTTCTGGTTTGCAGTAATAAAAATCCGTTTGCTAAGAAGAATGAAATCTCAGTAAATGATTTAAAATCAATGAAGTTCATCACCCGCGAACGTGGATCAGGAACACTTGAAGTTATAGAATTTGCTCTAAAAAACATAAATTTAAAACTTTCTGATTTAGAGATTGAAATGCAGTTGGGAAGCACAGAAAGTATAAAATCTTATTTGCTAAATTCTGACTGTTTTGCTTTTATGTCCATTCACGCAGTAAGCAAAGAATTGAAAAATAAAGAATTGATTGTTTTGGATGTAGAGAATATGGCAATTGAAAGATACTTTTACATCATTACTTTATTAGGAAAATCAGATCCTTTATCAGAATTGTTTATTCAGAATATATCATCTCATTATAACTTGAAGTTATAGCGGATTGTATTTTACGATTGGCGAATCACACATAAACATCAGAACTTTGCAGGGTAATTATACATTATCCTATTTTGAAAACAAGTCAGCACGTAGCATCACAATTATTTGAAATTAATCATTATTTACAGCGGGCAATTTTTATTGTTATACTATTGCTGTGTTTCGCTTCGATAATTTCTCCTCCAGTTGCCTTGTTAATTGGAGTGGTAATGGTAAATGTATTTGGAAATCCATTTATCGAATTCAATCATAAAGCAATCACGTTTTTACTGCAATTTTCTGTGGTAGGTCTTGGTTTTGGAATGAATGCATCAAACGCATTTTCTGCTGGAAAAGAAGGTTTTGTATTAACTATAGCTTCTATTTTCAGTACACTGATTTTTGGTTTTCTGTTGGGAAAATGGCTCAAAACGGAGAAAAATACATCGCATTTAATTTCATGCGGAACTGCAATCTGCGGCGGAAGTGCTATTGCAGCGATATCTCCAGTGATTAAATCTAATGAAAACCAAACTTCAATAGCTTTGGGTGTGATTTTCATACTGAATTCTATTGCATTATTTGCTTTCCCATTTATTGGGCATCAGCTTGGTTTGTCACAAAAAGATTTCGGAATATGGTGCGCCATTGCAATTCACGATACAAGTTCGGTAGTAGGTGCAGCCAATAAATACGGAGCCGAAGCTTTACAAATCGCCACAACTGTAAAATTAGCAAGAGCTTTATGGATTATTCCCATCTCACTTTTAACCGCTGTAATTTTTAAAAACAAAAGCAGTAAAATCAAAATTCCGTATTTTATTGGATTGTTTATATTGGCAATGCTTCTGAATTCATATGTTCCCAAAGTTTCAGTTTTTGCCCCTTATGTGGTAAATGTTGCTAAAATCGGATTGACTATAACACTGTTTTTAATTGGGGCAACATTAAATATAAATACTTTAAAATCAGTAGGAGTGAAGCCTTTATTGCAGGGAATTTTTCTTTGGATTTTTATTGCAGCTTTAGCGTTAGTATCAATTCTTTATTTTGGTTGATTATTTTACGTTTGAAAATTTCACAACAGGTTTATCAATCAATTTATATGATTTTCCCTTAAACGAAAAACGTCGTTCAATTTCAAAATTAAATGATTTTTTTGTTTTTCCCATTTCTGCTATTTCCTCAGGAAATTCAACATCAAAATCATCTTTAGCTCTGGCAGCTTTGTTGTATGATCCTTTTGTTTTAATAATAATATCTCTAAAATGCTTTTTAGCAGAATCATTTACAACTGTATACGATCCTGACCATGAAATAAAGGAAGAATTCGTTAACTGATAATTATTAGCTTCTAAAATTGGCTGGTATTTGCCATCAAAACCTGCAACAAGATAAAGATAACCTTCGTAAGCACCGCCAGCGCCGCCATTTGCATGTATTAACGTAAAAGCAAATTGATCTTCTCCAATTTCAACTAGTTTTGGCGTTGGAGATTGAGCAAAAGCTCCAAATGCAGCAACAGCAGGCTGAAATGATCTCATTTCCCAGACATTACCATTTTTGGCAAATTTGGCTAAACCAAGCAAACCGCCAGAAAAACGTCCGGTTTGTAAACCATCTTCGTCATGAACAGAATGATTGAAAGCTAATATTTTGAATTGATTTCCCTTTGAATCAGAATAATCAATATTGGCTAAAAGTCTTGTGGCGACACCATCGGTATAAGGAAATAACTGGTCACCTTCCACACCGTTTACATCTAGAAAAGTTGAAGGTTTACATGATTGGCACTTCCAGCTTATAAAAGTATTTTTATCAGAAAAACGATTTAAACTTCCAGGAAATAACTTCTGCATTGTTTTAACACCATCCAGCGGATCAGCGATTTTAAGAATTCTCTTTGGATTTAGAATAGTGTCACTAACATTTTTAAGTTTTATGTCGGCTTCTTGGGCGAAACAGAAAAAAGAAGTAAGCAAAACAAAGCTTAGTATAATAGGGCGCATAAAATGGTATTTATAAAAACAAAGATAAAGAAAATGATTGTTAATGTGAACTTATGCTGCTTATGGGGTTTAAAAATCATAAAAAACTAAATTACCATAAACTAAACACGGTTGTTTTGAATTTTCCTTAAATATAGTAAGTTTGTATCCTAATAAAGTACAAAAATGAAAAACTTCAAAATGAGGCCAAAATTAATCACGTTCTGTGCATTAATTATTGGTTTTTTTACCTTGTCATGGGGAATTGTAGGCCATGAACGTATTAACAAAGCAGCTGTAATGGCTTTACCTAAACCTCTTCAGGTTTTCTTTTACAATCACATTGATTTTATTACTCAGGAAGCTTCTGTTCCTGATATTCGTAAATATGCATTAAGCTACAAAGAAGAAGGTCCAAGACATTATTTTGATATGGAAAACTTTGGCGATGCAAGCAGTTATCCGCAGACATTGGAAGAAGCAAAACAAAAATATGATGCTAAATTTTTGAGCGACAACGGCATCTTGCCTTGGTATATTGAAGATATGATGGCCAAATTAACTAAAGCATTTAAAGATAAAAACCGAGCTGAGATTTTATTTCTTGCTGCCGATTTAGGTCATTATGTTGGAGATGCCCATATGCCGCTGCATACTTCTGCCAATCACGACGGACAATTAAGCGATCAGAAAGGAATTCACTCACTTTGGGAAAGCAGATTGCCAGAGTTATTTGTTAAAAACTACAAATTAAATGTTCCTGAAGCACAATACTATCCTGATGTGCATAAAGCAGTTTGGGATATGATTAATGATACTCACAGCTTAGCACAACCATTATTAGATATTGATAAAAAACTAAGAACTTCAACTCCAGAAAATGAAGTGTTTAAAATGGATGCTGAAGGGAAAATTCAGAAGAGCAAATACAATACAGCTGTTTTCTCTGATAAATATGCTGAAAAATTACACAAAGACTTAAACGGAATGGTGGAAAGCCAAATGAAGAAAGCAATTTCTGCAACAGCAAGTTTTTGGTATACTGCTTGGGTAAATGCTGGAAAACCTGATTTAAGTGATTTAGATGCAGCATCAGTTACACAAAGAAACAATCAATCTTTAAAAGATGATTTAAAATTATTTCAAAGCGGAGATCTTTTCGGAATGAAAAATCAAAACGACTAAATAAAAGTCTTCAGTCTCCGTTTTTAGTTTTCAGTTTAGGAGATTAAAACTTAAAACCCTCAAATTCTATAAGAACTTGAGGGTTTTTAATTAATAAATCCTTCGCAAGAATGATCAAATATGATGTTTAGTCTTTTGCATATAACTTACCGTTTTTAGCTCTCGAACTTAAATCATTGAACTGGTATTCTTTTTCTTTTAATAAATAAGAAGCTGATTGATAATAAGAAACGGTTTGATTAACCAAATCAGTTTTTTGTGACTTCAAAGGAATTTCATCATAATAAATCTGGCATTCTGGTGAAACGTTATCCTTCGGATTTAGTTTTAACTCAAACTGTTTTATTTGTTGTTTCGGTGATAAAATGGTTAGTACATTGTCTTTTATAAGCCCTAAATCCTGATAAGTTGCAATAAATGCTCTTGGCTGATAATCTGCTTTAAAAACATCATGTCCATAGAATTTACTTTCGTAATCAAAATTAAGTAAACCAAAAAGAGTGGGCATGAGATCAATTTGTGACATTAATTTTGAATACTTTTCAGGTTTCATATCTGGACTGAAAATTAAAGCTGGAATTCTGTATTTATCCAGCGGAAGTTGAGTTTTTCCGGCACTCGAAGCACAATGATCGGCTACGATTACAAAAACGGTATTTTTATACCACGGTTGTTTTTCGGCCATTTCAAAGAATTTTCTTAAAGCATAATCTGTATATTTTACACCGCCGTCACGAGATTTAATGTTTCCTGGAATATCAATTTTATTTTCAGGATACGTAAATGGTCTATGATTGCTTACCGTCATAATATGATTAAAGAATGGCTTGTTTTCTTTAGATTCGGCATTCATCACATTAATAGCTTTGTGGTACATATCTTCGTCACAGACACCCCAAACATTCGAAAATGTAATTTCTTCAGGTTTGAAACTCGATTTGTCTACAATCTGATAACCATTTCCAGAATAAAAATCCTGCATGTTGTCGAAAAAAGCATCACCGCCGTAAAGGAATTTCACATTATATCCTTTTTGTTTAAAAACTGCTCCTGTAGAAAATTTGTTTTTATTGTCTTCTCTTTTTACCACGCTTTCCCCAGCAGTTGGAGGCAGACACAAAGTTACCGCTTCAAGTCCGCGTACAGTTCTGTTTCCTGCCGCGTATACATTCGTAAAAACAAGGCTTTTTTGTGATAAGCTGTCTAAAAACGGAGTAATATTTTGAGTATTGCCATACATTTTCATAAAATCGGCACTTAGACTTTCAATGGTAATTAAAACAACATTTTTTCGATTTTCTGTTGAATCATTTTTAATTTGCTGTACGGTATTTTCTCCAGTAATTGATGGCATCTGCTGTTTTAGAATAGCAAAAGCTTTTTGTTCCGGCATTGTTTTGTAAAACTCGAAATAATCTAATTTGCTATTTTGAAACGCTAAATAAAATTTATATAATCCGTTCGATTGTAATTCATTAACAAAAACATTTTTAGAATTTTCTGTTTTTGCCAAATCTGGAATTGCAATTAATGAAACTAAAAACAAACCAATATAAAGAATGCTTATTTTTAACTTCTCACGGAAACTTGGAATAGCGGTTAAATAATTTTTAGAACTTTTTACAATAAAATAAGTAATAACAGCTGTTATAAGAAATAATGCTGAAAAAATGGGAACTACTGGGTACGACTGCATGATGTTTCCAATAACTTCATTGGTGTAAATAAGATAGTTTACCGCAATAAAGTTGTATTTTACTCCAAATTCGTTCCAGAAAAAATATTCACTTAAACCATTTTGAAGAATAAGCAAAACATACAGGAAAATCACAAAAACAAAAAGACCAAACCTAATTTTGCTTCTTAACTGCGGAAGAAATAATAAAGCTGCAAAAAGTACTGTTTTAATTCCGATAAAAATCATGACAATTTTAGGCAAAGCCCCGCCATATTCATCAAAAATGCTTTTTCCTGACGCGGCATAAATAAACAAACCGCATAAAAATGCCAGAATGATGTAACCAGTTGGTTTATTGTATTTAGAATTAGAAATAAAAATCAAATACAGCCAAAGAAAACCGCTGGCAATTATAAATACGAAGAAATCAGAAATTAATCCTAAACTAAAGATTTTCAGGCTTTCAGAAAAAGTAAATGAAGTCTGTGTTATAGGATGAAAGAAAAGAACAATTCGCAATATAAAACTGATCACAAAGTAAAAAATCGCAAGATTGTAAAAAGGTGAAAGTTTTTTGTAAAAATCCATCTGAATATTTTTTTACAAAATTACTTTTGAAAGATTAATTTCAGATTAAGCTGAACTTTGACTTCACTTAACGCTATCTTAATATTTGCTTAAGGTGGTGATTTTCTGTAGATTTAAATTTTAGCTGTCATTCTTTAAAATTTCTATCTTTGATAATTGAAATCAAGAGTTGATCTTAACTAAATATAAAAAATGCATATTTTAATAGTAGAAGACGAATTAGGAATTGTTCAGTTTTTAAAACAAGGCCTTCAGGAAGAAGGATATGAAATAACCACAGCAAATGATGGTTCTAAAGGCTTTGAATTAATTCAAAATCAGAAATTTGACTTGATTTTATTAGATTGGATGCTGCCTAAAATTAACGGACTGGATTTATGCAAAGCCATACGTGTAAAAGACGAAACGACTCCAATTATTTTTTTAACCGCAAAAGATACTGTTCAGGAAACTATTGAAGGATTGAAAGCTGGAGCTAACGATTATATCAAGAAACCTTTTAGTTTTGAAGAACTTGTTGAACGTATAAAAGTACATTTTAGAACCAAAAAACGAACTGAAACGCTCACGCTTGGTACTATAACTATCGATTTATCTAAACATTTGATACTTAAAAGCGGAGAAGAAGTTTCGCTTACGCAGAGAGAATTTGAACTTTTGACTTATTTAGTCCAGCATAAAGGGAAAGTATGTACCCGAAACCAGATTTTAAAAGACGTTTGGGAAATTTATTTTGAATATGATACGGGTGTAATCGACGTTTTTATAAACGCTATTCGAAAAAAACTCAATCTTAAAATTGAAGAAGATTACATAAAAACAGTTCGAGGCATCGGATATATAGCAAACGATTTGTAATGACACAGCTTTCCTTTAAAAACAGAATTGCACTAAACTACATTATTACTACAGGATTGTTGGTTTTAGCAGTGTTTTCGGCTATTTATATTATTGTTCGACTAACGGTTTATAATCATATTGATGAAAATCTTTTAATAGAAGTCCGTGATCATCTTAGTGAAATCAGAGTTGAAAAGAAAGCGGTTATTTTGATGGATGCCGAAGAATGGGAAGAACGTGAGCACAATTCGGTTGATGTTAA
This sequence comes from Flavobacterium endoglycinae, assembly GCF_017352115.1. Classification (NCBI taxonomy): domain Bacteria; kingdom Pseudomonadati; phylum Bacteroidota; class Flavobacteriia; order Flavobacteriales; family Flavobacteriaceae; genus Flavobacterium; species Flavobacterium endoglycinae. The sequence goes on along the minus strand of NZ_CP071448.1, from coordinate 5,376,710 downwards.
TCCAGTTTTTGTTCAGTTTTTAGACTTGAACAAGAAAATAATTGAGAAATCGCCTAATTTAAAAAATGAAAAACTGGTATTTCATGAAGGAAAATCAGGTTTTGAACTTTTTGACACTAAATTATTAGACAATAAAATCAGGCAGATTCAGGTGCCGCTTCACATAAAATCAAAAAAAATAGGATATTTGATTATTGCAATGTCCTTATCTGATTCTACGCAGGTTTTAGAAAATCTTTTAGACACACTTTTAATTACATTTCCAATTATCCTTTTATTGCTCTTTTTTATAGCAAGATTTTTGGCTGGAAGAAGTATAAGTCCAATAAATGAGATCATCAATACTTCAAAAATTATTACAAAGGATAACTTGAAAACCAGAATTCCACTTCCTAAAACACGAGATGAATTGTTTGTGCTTTCAACTACAATCAACAATTTATTAAATCGGATAGAAGACGCAATCGATCGCGAAAAACAATTTACTTCAGACGCTTCGCATGAGCTTAGAACACCGCTGACTGTAATTAAAGGAACACTTGAAGTATTAATACGTAAACCTAGAGATAGTAAAGAATACGAAGAAAAAATAAATTATTGCATTAACGAAGTTGATCATTTAAATTCATTGGTAGATCAGCTTTTGATGATGGCTCGTTTTGAAAATCAAAAACAAAATATTCTAAAAGAAAACGTGTATTTGAATGCCGTTATTTTAGATGTTTTGAAGCTGAATTCTGAGAAGATAAAGTCTGGAAAAGTTAACGTCGTATTAGATGCTTCAGAGGATTTTTATACCTATTCAGATAATTATTTAGTGGTTACGATTCTTCGAAATATAATTTCAAACGCCGTGAAATATTCGAAGAAAAATAGTGAAATTAAAATATCATTATTAAGAAAGGAAAATAAAATATATTGTGTCGTTTTGGATCAGGGAATTGGAATTGCTAAAAAAGATTTAGAATCGATTTTAAATCCGTTTTTCAGATCAGATTCTTTAAATCATTCTGATATTAAAGGAACTGGATTAGGTTTGTTTATCGTAAAAAGAATGACAGATTTACTTCAGATTGATTTTGAAATAGAAAGCGAAATAGGTGTTGGAACCAAAGTTTTACTGGGGTTTGAAGAATATCAGAAAGTGTTAAAATGATTCAAAAAATAGCATTTCAAATGACTGTGAAATTGTTTTTTAACAATAAACTATCGTTAAGTTAAAATAAAAATTGCTTTTTTATAATTTTATCTATTATATTTGCAAACGAATCAAAGAATTATAAAATAAACCGAACAATGATTTCAAATCAATTACATCATCATCATTTACATTATTGCTCTCAAGCGATGTGTTAATGGTATGTGTGTAAATCATCATATTTTAAAACCCGTTTGAGTACATCAAACGGGTTTTTTTATGCCAATTCTTTGTACTCAAACTATTAATCAAACAACAACTAAAAAATGAGTACTTTAAAAATTGCAATTCAAAAATCAGGTCGTTTAAACGAAGACAGCATTCAGATCCTGAAAGACTGTGGTATTTCAATCAACAACGGAATCGACCAGTTAAAAGCCGAAGCTTCAAATTTTCCTCTAGAAGTTTTATATCTTAGAAATTCAGATATTCCTCAATATCTGATCGATGGAGTAGTAGATTTAGCAATCGTTGGCGACAATCTTCTAGTAGAAAAAGGAAAAGGAATTGAAGTCGTTCAAAAATTAGGATTCTCGAAATGTAAAGTTTCAGTAGCAGTTCCAAAAACTTTCGAATACAACTCTATTCAGGATTTAGCCAATCTTCGTATTGCAACTTCATACCCAAATACGGTTACTGAATATTTTAATAAATTTGGTCTAAAAGTAGATATCCACCAGATTTCCGGTTCTGTAGAAATCGCTCCTAATATTGGTCTTGCAGATGCAATTGTAGATATCGTTTCAAGTGGTAGTACATTGTTTAAAAACAACTTAAAAGAAGTTGAAGTAATCTTGAAAAGTGAAGCTGTTTTAGCGGTTTCTCCAAAAGTTTCTCCCGAAATCCAAAAACACATTGATACTTTAAAATTCAGAATTCAAGCGGTTTTAAGAGCTCGAAATTCAAAATATATTTTGATGAATGTTCCAAACGACAAAATTGATGCTGTTGGAAAAATTCTTCCAGTTTTGAGAAGTTTAACGGTTCTTCCGCTGGCACAAGAAGGTTGGAGCAGTGTTCACTCCGTAATCGACAAAGATACTTTCTGGGACGTAATCGATCAATTAAAAGAAGTAGGTGCAGAAGGAATTTTAGTTTGCCCAATTGAGAAAATGGTACTGTAAAAGAAAATTTCAATTTTTAAATTCCAAATCCCAAGGATAGTGTTGGAATTTGGAATTTTAGAAATTTGGAATTTAATATGAAATATTATGAATAAAATAGATAATCCAAAACCAGATACTTGGTCTGAAATATTAAAAAGACCAACCCAAACAATTGATGATATTGAAGTTACTGTAAAAGAAATCTTCAAAGAAGTTCAGAAAAAAGGAGATGAAGCTGTAACAAAATACACTTCGATTTTCGATGGGATTTCGTTAGACAATTACGAAGTTTCGCAAGAGGAAATCAAAGAAGCGATTAGTTTAATTCCAAATGAATTAAAAGAAGCTATTCAACTAGCAAAAAACAATATTTATAAATTCCACAGTGCACAAAAAACTAACAGAATTGAAGTTGAAACTATAGAGGGAGTAAACTGCTGGCAGGAAAAAAGACCCATTCAGAAAATAGGTTTATACATTCCGGGTGGAACAGCGCCTTTGTTTTCGACGGTGTTAATGCTGGCTGTTCCAGCAGAAATTGCAGGCTGTAAAGAAATTGTATTGTGTTCGCCGCCAGACAAAAAAGGAAAAATTAATCCAGCGATTTTATATGCAGCCGATTTATGCGGTGTAACTAAAATTATAAAAGCAGGTGGAATTCAAGCAATTGCAGGAATGACTTTCGGGACAAAATCTATTCCGAAAGTGTATAAAATATTTGGACCAGGAAATCAATTTGTAACGGTAGCAAAACAATTGGCAACACAATTCGGAGTCGCGATTGATATGCCTGCCGGTCCTTCAGAATTATTAATTGTAGCCGATGACACTGCAGTTCCTGCTTTCGTAGCTTCTGATTTGCTTTCTCAGGCAGAACACGGAACAGATAGTCAGGTAATTTTGGTTTCTACTTCAAAAAAACTCATTAATGAAGTTGAAAATGAAGTTCAGTCTCAATTAGAAGTGCTTCCAAGAAAAGCTATCGCAGAGAAAGCAATCGAAAATTCAAAATTAATTTATGTTGAAAGCGATCAAATAGCTTTGGATTTAATTAATGAATACGGACCTGAACACTTTATAATCTGCTCTCAATATGATGATTTCTACTGTAACGGAATCGTAAATGCAGGTTCTGTTTTTATTGGAAATTACACTCCTGAAAGTGCAGGCGATTATGCATCTGGAACCAATCATACCTTACCGACAAATGGTTATGCCAAGAATTACAGCGGTGTGAATCTGGATAGTTTTATGAAATCAATGACATTCCAAAAAATCTCTGAAAAAGGAATTCAAAACATCGGAAAAGCAATTGAAACAATGGCAGAAGCCGAAGGTTTGCAAGCGCACAAAAATGCAGTGACATTACGTTTGGAGTCCTGCGAGGTTTTGAAAACCTCGTAGGTTTAAAATATTACGGCAATAAATATAATACCTAAGGTTTTGAAAACCTTGCAGGACATAAAAAATAAAACAATGAATACCTTCGATATAAATACAATAACGCGTGAAAACGTAAAAACTTTAAAGCCATACTCTTCTGCAAGAGATGAGTTTGAAGATTTTGACACAGCCGAAATGATTTTTTTGGATGCCAACGAAAATCCGTTTCAAAATGGAGTAAATCGTTATCCAGATCCGCAGCAGAATTCGGTTAAAGCCATTTTAGCTAAAAATAATTTGACAAAACAAAGCCAGATTTTATTAGGAAACGGAAGCGATGAAGTTCTAGATTTGCTTTTTAGAGCATTCTGCGAACCGAATAAAGACAATATTATTTCATTGCCGCCAACATACGGAATGTATGGTGTTTTGGCAAATATTAATGCGGTCGAAAATAGAGAAATTTTACTATCAGCAGATTTTCAGCCACAAGTTGAAAAAATTCTGGAAGCTGTTGACGAGAATACTAAAATCATTTTTTTATGTTCGCCAAATAATCCAACAGGAAACTCTTTTTCAGATGAAAGCGTGGTAAAATTGCTTCAAAACTTTAAAGGCTTAGTGGTGATCGATGAAGCTTATATTGACTTTTCGGATAAAGAAAGCTGGCTGGTAGAAATTGATGCTTATCCAAATTTGGTAATTACGCAAACACTTTCTAAAGCATATGGTTTGGCTGGAATTCGTTTAGGTATTTGTTACGCCTCTGAAGCCGTAATTTCAATTTTGAATAAAATCAAACCGCCTTACAATGTAAACGAATTAACACAGCAAAGAGCCATCGAGCGTTTAAAAGATTCTAATAAAATAAAACAAGAAATAGCTTCTATTATAGAACAAAGAGAGGAGTTGATTAAAGTTTTACTTGAAGTGAGTTTTGTTGAAAAAGTATATCCCACAGAAGCTAATTTTATCTTAGCAAAAGTGGATGACGCTAACAAAAGATACGATCAATTAATTGAAAAAGGAATCGTTATCAGAAACAGAACAACACAGCCTTTATGCGAAAATTGTCTTCGTTTTACCATCGGAACAAAAGAAGAAAATGAAGTTGTAATTAGAGAATTGAAGTCATTAAGCTAAAAATATATTAGCCACGAATTCACGAATTTTATTTAATTTTTGGCAATTAGTGCAATTAGCACATATGTCAAGGATTTTAAGTTGGAATAAATATAATTCGAGAATTCGTGGAAGAAAAATAAAACACATGAAAAAAGTACTTTTTATCGATCGTGATGGAACGATTGTTTTAGAACCTGAAAATTACCAATTAGACAGCTTAGAGAAACTAGAGTTTTATCCAAAAGCGTTTCAATATTTGGCTAAAATTGCTAATGAATTGGATTACGAATTGGCAATGGTAACCAATCAGGATGGTTTGGGAACGGATAGTTTTCCAGAAGATACATTTTGGCCAACACAGAATTTTATCCTAAAAGCATTTGAAAACGAAGGCGTTGTTTTTGATGAAATATTCGTAGACCGAACTTTTCCGGAAGAAAATGCACCAACACGCAAACCAAGAACCGGAATGCTGACAAAATATCTAAACAATCCTGAATATGATTTGGAAAACTCTTTTGTTTTAGGTGATCGTTTAACCGATGTAGAATTGGCTAAAAATCTTGGAGCAAAAGCTATTTTCATGAATATGACAGATGGAAATGGAAGCAATGAAATTTCGTCTAAACGTGACGAATTGAATGAGACAATCGCTTTACAGACCACTGATTGGAAAAGAATTTATGAGTTTCTGAAACTAGAAGCACGTTCAGCATCTATTACCAGAAAAACAAACGAAACAGATATTTACATCAACTTAAACCTTGACGGAACAGGAAAAAGCAAAATCGACACCGGAATTGCATTTTTCGATCACATGTTAGACCAAATCTCACGTCATGGTCAAATGGACTTAGAAATTACCGTAAAAGGCGATTTAGAAGTCGATGAACATCACACAATCGAAGATACTGCAATCGCTTTAGGAGAAGTTTTCGCGAAAGCATTAGGAAATAAACTAGGAATCGAGCGTTATGGGTTCTGTCTGCCAATGGACGATTGTTTAGCGCAGGCTGCAATTGACTTTGGAGGAAGAAACTGGCTGATCTGGGAAACGGAATTCAAACGTGAAATGGTAGGTAAAATGCCAACAGAAATGTTTTATCACTTCTTCAAATCCTTCACAGACGGGGCAAAAGCAAACTTAAATATCAAAGCAGAAGGAATCAACGAGCATCACAAAATTGAAGCAATTTTTAAAGCTGTCGCGAAAGCCATAAAAGTAGCCGTAAAAAGAGATACCGAAAAAATGATTTTGCCTTCAACGAAAGGAATGCTTTAAAATTTGTTTCAGGTTTCAAGTTCCATGTTGCACGTTTTGCTGAGTAACTTGAAACGTGAAATGTGAAACAAAAAAAAACTAGAAAACATGGACGCTAAAAAATTTGCTAAAGTTTGGATTGAATCTTGGAATTCTCATGATTTAAACGATATTATGAGTCATTATTCCGACGATCTTGAGATTACAACACCAATGATTAAATTGGCTGGAGGTATTGAAAGTGGTTCACTTTCTGGAAAAGAAAACGTAGCAGCTTATTGGAGGAAAGCACTATCGAAATTTCCAGATTTAAAGTTTGAATTGATTGACGTTACTTCAGGTGTAAATTCTGTTGCATTGTATTATAAATCAATAATGGATAAAAAAGCGGTTGAAGTTATGTTTTTTAATGAAGAAGGATTGGTGAACAAGATGATTGCTCATTACACTGATTTGTAGAGAAAAAATGTTTCAAGTTTTACGTTTCACGTTCTATTGCGCAACTTGAAACGTGAAACAAAAAAAACAAAAATTAAATGAAAATAGTAATTATAAATTACGGAGCGGGAAATATTCAGAGCATTATGTTTGCTATTGAAAGATTGGGCTTTAAAGCTGTTTTAAGTAATAATCCAGACGAAATTAAAGCTGCAGATAAAGTGATTTTTCCTGGTGTAGGCGAAGCGAGTTCAGCGATGACAAAACTTCGCGAAAGCGGATTAGACGGTTTGATTCCGCAGTTGAAACAGCCTGTTTTAGGAATTTGTTTGGGAATGCAATTGATGTGCAACAAAACAGAAGAAGGAAACACAACAGGTTTAGGCATTTTTGACGTTGACGTTTTGAAATTTTCAAACAACGTAAAAGTGCCTCAAATGGGATGGAATCAGATTTATGATTTAAAAACGGATTTGTTCAAAGATATTTCTGAAAATGAATTCATGTATTTGGTTCACAGTTTTTATGCGCCAAATTGCGAATATGCAGTCGCTAAAACCAAGTATGATCTTGAATACGCATCGGCTTTACAAAAAGATAATTTTTACGGAACGCAGTTTCACCCAGAAAAAAGCGGTGATGTTGGAGAGAAAATCCTTGGAAACTTCTTAAAAATGTAAATTCCAATTTTTAAATTCCAAATTCCAATTCAATAACAATTTCAAAAATCAATCAAATTTCAATTTTAGAAAAATCTAAAATCTAAAATCAGAAATCTAAAATAAACAAAATGAGAATAATACCAGCCATAGATATCATTGAAGGAAAATGCGTTCGTTTGTCCAAAGGTGATTATGATACCAAGATAATTTACAATGAAAACCCGCTTGAAGTGGCGAAATCATTTGAAGCACACGGAATCGAATATCTGCATTTAGTAGATCTTGACGGTGCAAAATCAAGCAAAATTGTCAATTATAAAATATTAGAACAAATTGCGACACAAACCAGTTTAAAAATTGATTTCGGCGGCGGATTAAAATCAGATGATGATTTGAGAATTGCTTTTGAAAGTGGTGCGAATCAAATCACAGGCGGAAGCATTGCGGTTAAAAACAGAGTGATCTTCGAAAAATGGATTTCAGAATACGGAACAGAAAAAATCATTTTAGGCGCAGATGCAAAAGATGAGAAAATTGCAGTTTCTGGCTGGTTAGAAGAATCAAATGAAGATTTGGTGCCGTTTATTCAGGATTACCAATCAAAAGGAATTCAGTATGTCATTTGTACTGATATTGCCAAAGACGGAATGCTTCAAGGACCGAGTTTTGATTTATACAGCAAAATTTTAGAAAATTGTAATGTCAAATCGAACGGAGTCGAGATTAAACTAATCGCTTCTGGAGGAATTTCAACTTTCGACGAATTGCCAAAATTAGCAGAATTAGGTTGTGAAGGAACTATCATAGGAAAAGCAATTTACGAAGGAAGAATCACGCTGAAACAACTGGAGGATTTTATAATTAGAAAATGAGAAAATTAGTCAATTAGATAATTATTTAGCAACTGCGTAAAATTATCTAATTGTCTAATTGTCAGATTGACACATTAAATATTAGAAAATTTGATAATTAGATAATTTATTCGTGACGAAAAATAATTATCTAATTGACTAATTATCTAATTAACACATTAAAAAAATGTTAGCAAAAAGAATTATACCTTGTTTAGATATCAAAAACGGAAGAACCGTAAAAGGCGTTAATTTTGTTGATTTACGTGATGCCGGTGATCCTGTGGAATTAGCTGCAATTTATTCGGCTGAAGGTGCGGATGAATTGGTTTTTCTGGATATTTCGGCAACTGAAGAAAGACGAAAAACGCTTGTAAAAATGGTGCGAAGCGTAGCGGAGAAAATCAATATTCCGTTTACGGTTGGCGGTGGCATTTCATCTGTAGAAGATGTTGATATTCTGCTGAATAATGGTGCAGATAAAGTCTCAATCAATTCATCGGCAGTTAAAAATCCGCAGTTGATTAACGATTTGGCTCAGAAATTCGGAAGTCAGTGCGTTGTGGTTGCAATAGACGCCAAACAAATTGACGGACAATGGATTGTGCATTTAGTTGGCGGAAAAGTACCGACAGAATTAAATTTATTCGATTGGGCTGTTGAAGTTGCAGAACGTGGCGCAGGAGAAATTTTATTCACTTCGATGGATAATGATGGCACTAAAAATGGTTTTGCAAACGAAGCTTTGGCTAAACTTTCAGAGTTGGTAAATATTCCCATTATTGCTTCGGGAGGTGCTGGAAATATACAGCATTTTGTAGATTCGTTTCAAGAAGGAAAAGCAGATGCAGCTTTGGCGGCAAGCGTTTTTCACTTTAAAGAAATCGAGATTAAGGCGTTGAAACAAGAATTAAGAAATAACAATATAGAAGTCAGAATTTAAAGAAATTCCAATTTTTAAATTACAAATTCCAATAATTTGAGTTTAGAAATTAAATCTAAAATCTGAAATCTAAAATCTAAAATTAAAATGGAAATCGATATCAAAAGTGCACACGGATTAATTCCGGCGATTATTCAGGATTCAGAGACAAAAAATGTTTTGATGCTGGGCTATATGAATGAAGAATCACTTCAAAAAACTATAGAAACGCAAAAAGTAACTTTCTTTAGCCGTTCTAAACAAAGGCTTTGGACAAAAGGCGAGGAGAGTGGTAATTTTTTAAACTTAGTGAGTATTAAAAATGACTGCGATGGCGATACGCTTTTGATTCAGGCAAAACCTGTTGGACCTACTTGTCATACGGGGGCAGACACTTGCTGGCAAGAACCAAATTCGGCTAATTATGGTTTCATTTCCCAGTTAGAAAACACGATTAAAACCCGTAGAGAAAATGCTGATTCTGAGCAAAGTTATGTAGCTTCATTATTTGCAAAAGGAATTAATAAAATAGCTCAAAAAGTCGGTGAAGAAGCTGTTGAAGTAGTTATTGAAGCCAAAGATTCTAACGATGATTTATTCCTTAGTGAAAGTGCTGATTTACTTTTTCATTATCTGATTTTATTACAAGCAAAAGGGTATCAATTAAATGATGTTGTGGAAGTTTTAAAGACACGTCAGAAGTAAATTATAAGTATTAAATAGTTTTCTAGAAGCTGTTTCCAAAAAGACAAATCAAATTTGATTTGTCTTTTTTATTTTGAACAATTTTAACGGAAAAGTATTGTTAAAAAATACGAAGTAACTTTCTTTATTCTTATTTTTGCAATAAAAAAAGTGGATATAGAACAAGTAAGAAAAGATTTTTTCGCCAAAAAAAAATTAACCGAAAACGAATTGGTCTTACTTTTTGAAAACCTTGTAGATAATTTTTTAGCAAAAGGAAAATTTGATCGCTCTCCAAAATCGTTTTAGAGTTACGAGATTTATAATGTTTTGAAGTTTAATTTATTAAAAAGTAATATTGAAATACCTGAAGAATTAAAGAGAAAAGCTCAGATAGTTTTTGCTTATGAATACAAAATAAACAGGAGAGAATTAAGAACTGGAGTATTGCTGGGGGTTCTAATGATATTTTTTGGTATTTTGGGCTATTTCAAATATCATGATGAATTTGGAACGGCATTAATCTTACTTGATGTCGCATTAGTTTTACAAGGTTTTATAATATTATTTAAACGAATAAATCAACTCTCTAATTTGCAGAAGATTGATTTAAATGACGATTAAAAATGGAAATTGAGAGAATAAGAGAAAAAATAGCAAATGGAAGTAATTTTTCTGATGCTGAAAAATATTTGGTCTTATTGGATGATACTGCAAATTATGTTTTGAAAGAAGGGAAATTTGGTAGCGAAAAAAAAACGATTCATACGATGACGCATTTTTTTAATTTAAAAGAGAAGTTAAAAAATGTAAATATTCCTCAATCTGTTCAGGATAAGATTGCTAAAGTCGATTCGATAGGGTTTGAAAGCTGTAAAAGATTTTATCAATTCCATAGAAACATTGGTGTCGTAGTATTGTTATTAGGCATTGTTTGCTATTTTCTATTTGGTTTTGCAATTAGTGCCACAATTGTTATTATAGGAATTATCCAGATCTATGTTATAGTTGAATATTATCAGAATGCTAAAAAGCTTTTTAACTATTAAGCTGAGCGAAAATGGAAATTGAAAAAATTATAAAAAAACGTTCTATTGGACAAAACACTACGTATGTAGAAGACCAGTTTCTTGCAGTTTATGAATTTGCAGAAGATGTACTAAAAAATGGTAAATTTTTAAAAGACTCAGTTTACAGTAAAAATGCATACATAAAGTTAAAGGAGCTTTTAGTTTTAACAACAAAAGATGCCGACATAGAAATTCCTTATGAGTTAACCTCTTTAATTAAAAAGGTTGATGCTATTGCTGTAAAAGAATATAAAATTGAAATTAAACAATCCGTAGCTCTGGGAGTTTTTTTTATTCTAATGGGTATAGTTTCTTATTTTTTGATATACAGCCTAATATTTACAATTTTAGTTCCTATTGTTGGTATTTATTGGATTGTATATGCATTAGAATTACATAAGAATATTAAAAGAGTATTGCTGAAAAAGTAAACGAAAAACTATTCTACAAACTCAAAAACTGCAAATTCTGCTGGTTGATGAAAACCAAATTTCAAACTCTTATAAGATTGTAATGCAAGATATTCGGTCGTATTACCGTAATCAATTCTAAAAGTATTTCCTTTCCACTTTGTACCGGTTTTGGGTTTTGTAAAATTCCCATTTTCAATTTTTGCCAGACTAGAAAATGGTATTTTAATTTCGGTGTTAAACCCTTCTGTAGTTGTTTTGCTTACTGCTTCGAACCCCGAAATAGTATACTCCATAGAAGTATTCCAGCCGCCGCATTCAGGAGAAATACATTTTAAAAGCATATCATAATACGTTGAAAAGGCATTTACGCCAATTTCAATATAGTTTTTTCCATCACCGTCAGGATCAATAAACATTTCAACCAAATCATCTGTTTCATAGATTTTAGAATCTTTTGGCTGTGATTTTCCAATAATCTTCGAATCTTTAGAACGATAAGCGATATAGAGGTTTTCATCATTCCACGAAAGTGAAACCATAGTATTTTGTGTGGATTTTTCCCCTGAATTATGAATTACAAACGGACCCAGAAAAGGTGTTTTCCAGTCTGTCAAATCGCCGTCGATTGTTATTTTATCATTTGTTTTATGAATAGGAAATGTTTGAGAATAAGTATTTATTGAATATAAGAATACTAAAAAATATAAAAATGAACTGACTTTCATAAAACAAGAAAATTTTAGCTAAAGTAAAGAACAATATTGTATATGAATGCAAGTATTGTAACAAAAAATAAAAATTTGTACTAATAGTTTAACTAATTCAAAACTTAATTTATAAATGATGAAAAAATACTTTGGAAGTTTTATAATAGCTTTTTTTATTGGTTTTTGTGTTAATGCACAAGGACTTATGGGGAAATCCGAAACCATTTTCACACATCAGGATACTTTACGCGGAAGCATTACAAAAGAAAGAGCTTGGTGGGATTTGAAATATTATCATCTTGATATTAAAGTAAATCCGTCAGACCGAACAATTTCGGGATCTAATACGATACGTTATACGGTTTTAACAGAATACAATCGCATGCAGATCGATTTGCAGGAACCAATGAACATTACCAAAGTAACACAAAACGGAAAAGAATTAAAGTTTGAAAGAGATGGAAATGCTTTCTTCATTACTTTAACCGAAAATCAAAAAGCAGGCGAAACTAAAGAAATCGTAGTGTCGTTTGGAGGTGTTCCAAAAGAAGCTGTTCGTCCGCCTTGGGATGGAGGAATTACGTGGCAGAAAGATAAAAACGGAAAAGACTTTATAGCTTCGTCTTGCCAAGGTTTAGGAGCCAGTGTTTGGTGGCCGTGTAAAGATCATATGTATGATGAAGTAGAGAATATGCTGATTAGTGTAAACGTTCCAGGTGATTTAACTGATGTTTCAAATGGAAGACTGCAAAGTGTTAAAAAACAAAAAGATGGCACTAAAACTTTTAATTGGTATGTTTCAAACCCAATTAATAATTACGGAGTAAATATCAATATTGGCGATTATGTTAATTTCTCTGAAAAATTCAAAGGAGAAAAGGGCGATTTAGATTGTAATTACTACATTTTAAGAGATAATCTAGCGAAAGCAAAAGATCATTTTAAAGACGCTCCTAAAATGCTGAAAGCTTTTGAAAACTGGTTTGGTCCTTATCCTTTTTACGAAGACAGTTATAAATTGGTCGAAGTTCCGTATCTCGGAATGGAACACCAAAGTTCTGTTACTTACGGGAATGACTATCAAAATGGTTATAAAGGTAATGATATGAGCGGAACAGGCTGGGGATTGAAATTTGATTACATCATTATTCACGAGTCTGGACATGAGTGGTTTGCAAACAATATTACCTATAAAGATATTGCCGATATGTGGATTCACGAGAGTTTCACCACATATTCTGAATCGCTTTTTATTGAGTATTATTATGGAAAAGATGCTGCAAATGAATATATAAGAGGGATTAGAAAAGTGATTACCAATAAAAAACCAATTATTGGCTATTATGATGTAAATGTTGAAGGTTCCGGCGATATGTATCCAAAAGGAGCAAACATAATTCACACCATTCGTCAGGTGATTAATGACGATGCCAAATTTAAATCGATTTTGAGAGGAATGAACAAGACTTTTTATCATCAAACCGTTACCACAAAACAGATTGAAGATTTTATAAGTAAAGAATCGGGAATTGATTTTAGCCCAGTTTTTAATCAATATTTAAGAACTACTCAGATACCAACTTTTGAATATTATTTTAAAAATCAAAAACTGATTTACCATTGGATCAATTGTGTGGAAAATTTCAATCTTCCTTTAAAAGTTACCATAAATGGTGTTGAAACTTGGCTTAAACCAACAACCGACTGGAAAGCTGAAAATGTAAAAGATGATAAATCTATTTTGGCCGTTGATAAAAACTTTTATGTGACCGAATTTAATATCACAAACTAAACTTCGTAAAACATTCATTAAAGCCCAATAAAGTTCATATTTATTGGGTTTGTTTTTATGAAGAAATCATAAAATTTTAGAAATCTTAATTCGAATGTTTACATTTGTTGCAGATTAAGTTCGAATACTTTATTTATTTTATAATTCTACCAATGAAAAATTACTTTGGAAGCATTTTAACTGCTTTTCTAATTGGTCTTACTGCCAATGCTCAGGGACTTTTAAACAAGTCAGAAACCGTTTTTACACATCAGGATACTTTACGCGGAAGCATTACAAAAGAAAGAGCCTGGTGGGATTTGAAATACTATCACCTTGACGTAAAGGTTAATCCGGCAGAAAAATTTATTTCGGGTTCAAATACAGTCCGTTATACGGTTTTAACAGAAGATAATCGTATGCAGATCGATTTGCAGGAACCTATGAATATTACTAAAGTAACTCAGAATGGTAAGGAATTGAAATTTGAACGAGATGGAAATGCTTTCTTCATTACTTTAACAGAAAAACAAAAAGTAGGCGATGTAAAAGAAATCGTAGTTTTCTTTAACGGAAAACCAAAAGAAGCGGTTAGAGCTCCGTGGGATGGTGGTTTTTCTTGGAAAAAAGATAAAAACGGAAAAGATTTTATCGCTACATCTTGCCAAGGTTTAGGCGCCAGTGTTTGGTGGCCTTGTAAAGACCATATGTACGATGAAGTTGAGAATATGCTTATCAGTGTAAATGTTCCTGGTGACTTAACAGAGGTTTCAAACGGACGACTTCAGAGCGTTAAAAAACAAAAAGACGGAACTAAAACATTCAATTGGTATGTTTCAAATCCAATTAACAATTATGGTGTAAACATCAACATTGGTGATTACGTTAATTTTTCTGAAGTTTTTAAAGGGGAAAAAGGAAATTTAGATTGTAATTATTATGTTCTTAGAGATAATTTAGCCGTGGCAAAAGAGCAGTTTAAAGATGCTCCAAAAATGCTGAAAGCTTTCGAGAACTGGTTTGGACCTTATCCGTTTTACGAAGACAGTTATAAATTAGTTGAAGTTCCGTATTTAGGAATGGAGCACCAAAGTTCTGTAACTTACGGAAATCAATATAAAAATGGATATTTAGGACGTGATTTAAGCGGAACGGGCTGGGGATTAAAATTTGATTTTATTATTATCCACGAATCGGGACACGAATGGTATGCGAACAATATCACGTATAAAGATATTGCAGATATGTGGATTCACGAGAGTTTTACGAATTATTCTGAAAGTCTTTTTCTTGAATATTACTATGGAAAAGATGCAGCTGCAGAATATATAATCGGATGCAGAAAAAACATTAAAAACGACACTCCAATCATTGGACATTATGATGTAAATAATGAAGGATCTGGCGATATGTATCCAAAAGGAGCCACAATGCTTCACATGATTCGTCAGGTGATTAATGATGATGCAAAATGGAAATCTATTTTGAGAGGAATGAATAAAACGTTTTACCATCAAACAGTTACTTCAAAACAAATTCAGGATTATATTAATGAGCAGTCTGGAATTAATTTCAACCGAGTTTTTGCTCAATATTTAACAACTACTCAAATTCCGGTTTTTGAATATATGTTTAAAAACGGCACTTTTGGATATCATTGGACAAACTGTGTTGCGAAATTTGATATGCCGGTTCGAGTGAAATTAAATGGAGTTGAAACCTGGCTGAAACCAACAACAGAATGGCAGTCAGAAAAAACAACTAACGAAGACAGAAAACTAGAAGTTGATAAAGACTTTTATGTAACGAGTTCTAATATTGTGGAATAAATTTTAAAAAGAAATTCCATTTATAAATTACAAATTCCAAACTTAAGAGGAATTAAAGATAAAAAATCCCAAGCTCCAAGAAAATGGAATTTGGGATTTTTTTTATTGGGGTTTAAAAAACTTATCTGTTGTTTAATTTCGCCTTCTCTTTAATGATATCAGAAATTTTTCGGTTTTCAATTTTACTTTCAAGCCATGAAATAATATCTAGATATAAAAAAGCTCTTTTTTCGTATGTGTTCTTTTCGAGTTCTACAAAACGTGTATGCATTTTTTTGAATTCCTTTTTGATATCGGCAGGATAAAAATTATTTAAGTTTCTTAAAAACTTGATGATTTCTTTTTGAACTTCGTGTAAGTCGTTCATTTTTAATAAAAACTTATACGTGTTTTTAAGATGATTTTCTAAATAATAATCTTTTCCTAATTCATAATGTGCAATAAGCGATAATAATCTCGCAAAACACATTAAATCCTCACGCATTGTTAAGTTCTTGTTGTTAATGATTTTATCTAAATAATTGATGCATTCATTGTATTTTTCATTCCCAAAATAAATAGAAGCAATTTTATAGAAAAACAACATTTCGTGATGTTCATCCAAATGTTCGCTGTGAACTTTTAATTTCTCCAGAATTTCAGGAATTAGATATTCACTTTCTTCAAATGTTCCTTCTAAAATATGCAGGTTTAATTTGTTGTTGTATACATATAAAAATGACAATGATGCAATATTATCGTTTACAGGAAATTTATCGTCTTGAATGGTTTCTTCTAAAAGTGAAAGATATTTTTTAAAGTTTGATTTATACTTTAACATATATAATGACTCCAAAAAATAATGATTCCCCTTTAAAAAGAATACGGGATTTAGATAAATCATATTTGGATTATCATAAAAAAGACGGACCCATTTATAAGCAAACTTGTAACTTGCTAAAAAGTCCTGAACCAGAAAACTTCGCCAAAGATTAGCATTGTAAAACCAGTACTTCTCTCTAAAGCCAAATTTACTTTCGTCTAATTTGGAAATATGCTTATTAAAGTAATCATCGATATATTTATATTCTTCATCGCTTTTTACATAACCAGTCTTCAGCATGATTCCGTAAAGCTGCAGCGACAAATTCGATAATTTACTCGAAATAGTGTTACGGTAATTCAATTCTTTGGCCTGAACAACCAATTCATCGGCTCTTCCTTGAATGCTTCGGGTAATGTACTGCGATTCTATCAGCTTTTCGAATTCAACAATTTCATACGCCATGTATTTTTCGTCGTTTTCCAAAGCCTGTTGTTTTGTCTTGTCCAGAATCTTTAAACTCTGTTTGTACAAACCTTTATTATATAGGATAACAGCAAAATCTATCTGTTCCCGTAATTGATAACGAATATTCTGGCTGGGAATATTCAAACGAATACTCACTAATATCTGCTTGTATAAGTATGATTTTAAGTTCGATAGCTGTACTTTTTTAATACTTCCGCTTTTCAGGATTAGTTTTTCATCATAGGTTTCAGATCTATCCAAAATGTTGAACAATTCAATGAATTTTGTATTCGAACTCGTCTCTAATCGGCTTGCAAAAATTTTAAACTGTCTTTTTTCAGATTTCGAAAGTGATTTTATAAGAACAAATAAGAAATCTTTTTGATGGTTAGCCATTGTAAAAAATAATAATATAACGTATTGATTATTAAATATTTAACACTGTATAAATTGTTTTATGAACAGTATAATTTCATTAAAATGAATTTCGTACTGAGGAAGTACAATATATATTTGTTATCAAGATGTGAAATTACATTAAATAAATGAATATGAATAGAGAGAAAGTTCAAATTTTTGACACCACATTACGCGACGGTGAACAAGTTCCAGGATGTAAGTTAGATACTAAGCAAAAATTAGTAATCGCAGAACGACTAGACAAAATGGGAGTTGATATTATCGAAGCTGGTTTTCCTGTGTCAAGTCCGGGCGATTTTTTATCGGTCTCTGAGATTTGTAAAATTGTAGAAAATGCCACTGTCTGCGGACTAACTAGAGCCGTTAAAAATGACATTGATGTTGCAGCAGCTGCTTTAAAGCATGCTAAGAAACCTAGAATCCATACCGGAATCGGAACTTCTGAATCTCACATACTCCACAAATTAAATACTACGCCTGAAGATATTATTGCAAGAGCAAAATATGCTGTAGCACATGCAAAATCGTATGTAGAAGATGTTGAATTCTACGCAGAAGATGCTGGTAGAACAGACAATGCGTTCTTGGCAAAAGTTTGTGAAGAAGTTATCAAATCTGGAGCAACTGTATTAAATATTCCTGACACAACAGGATATTGTCTTCCTGAAGAATACGGAGCGAAAATTAAATACTTAAAAGAAAACGTAAAAGGAATCGAAAATGTAATCCTTTCGTGCCACTGTCATAACGATTTAGGAATGGCAACTGCAAACTCAATTGCAGGGGCTATTAATGGTGCAAGACAAATTGAATGTACTATTAATGGTATTGGAGAAAGAGCAGGAAATACAGCTCTTGAAGAAGTAGTAATGATTTTCAAGCAACACCCTTATTTAAATTTAGATACAAACATCAATACAAGAGAATTAAATGAAATGAGTCGTTTGGTTTCTGAAAGTATGGGAATGATTGTGCAGCCAAATAAAGCAATCGTAGGAGCAAATGCTTTTGCACACAGTTCAGGAATTCATCAAGATGGTGTAATCAAAAACAGAGCTACTTACGAAATCATGAACCCACTTGACGTTGGTGTAAACGAATCTTCTATTATTTTAACTGCTAGAAGCGGAAGAGCAGCATTAGCTTACCGAGCTAAAAAAGTAGGTTATGAGCTTACAAAAACACAATTAGATATTGTTTACATTGAGTTCTTGAAATTTGCCGATATTAAAAAAGAAGTAGTAGATGCAGATATTCATCAAATTATAGAAGCTTCCAAAATTGAAGGTGAATTAATCAGAAGCTAGTTATAGCAGAGGATAGAAGAAAGAATAAAGAAAATAGAATAGAAACAAAGATTTAAATACATAAAGAACGAGACGTTATGAATTTGAAAATAGCAGTTTTACCAGGAGACGGAATTGGACCAGAAGTTATTGCACAAGCCAAAAAAGCATTATATGCTATTGGTGAAGTGTATAATCATGAATTTGTTTTTGAAGAAGCACTCATGGGTGCGATTGCCATAGACAAAACTGGAAATCCACTCCCGGAGCAGACTTTAAATCTTTGTTTGAATACTGATGCTGTTTTATTTGGAGCCATTGGTGATCCTAAATACGATAATAATCCAAATGCAAAAGTTCGTCCGGAGCAAGGATTATTAAAACTGCGTAAAGAATTAGGTTTGTTTGCAAATATTCGCCCAATTAAACCTTATAAAGCCTTAGTGAGTGCTTCTCCTTTAAAAAGAGAGATTATCGAAGGTGCTGATTTTACTATTTTCAGAGAATTAACTGGTGGAGCATATTTTGGAGCAAAAACATTAAATGAAGAAGGTACTCATGCTTCGGATTTATGTGAATATTCAGAAGAGGAAATTACGAGAATCGCACATTTGGCTTTTAAATCAGCCCAAAACCGACGCAAGAAGTTGACTATGGTGGACAAAGCTAATGTGTTGGAAACTTCTAGATTGTGGAGAAAAGTAGTTCAGAAAGTGGGAGAAAGTTATCCAGATGTAATCTTAGACTTTTTGTTTGTAGACAACGCTGCAATGCAGCTGATTTTAAACCCAAAACAATTTGATGTTATTTTGACTGAAAATTTATTTGGAGATATTTTATCAGATGAAGCCAGTGTAATTACAGGTTCAATTGGTTTATTAGCTTCTGCATCTTTAGGAGAAAAAAATGCACTTTTCGAACCAATACACGGATCCTATCCTCAGGCAAAAGGAAAAAATATTGCCAACCCAATTGCTTCTATTTTGTCAGCGGCCATGCTGCTGGAACATTTCGGATTATTTACAGAAGCTGAAATGATCCATAAAGCGATAGAAAAAGCAATTGAATACGAAGTAGTTACTGTTGATTTAAAACCGGATTCAAAATTCGGCACAAATGAAGTAGGGGAGTTTGTTTCCAATTTCATTTTCAGCAAAGATGACTTACTATATTTTAATAATGACAATGTTTCGATTGGTCAATCAACAATTGTTTAGATTTTTTATTAAAATAATAGATTAAATAACAAGAAGTATTGAAAATGTTGAGATTTTATTTTTTTAGTTCTTAAAGTTTTTGTACTTTTGTAACACTAAAAAAATAAGGAAATGCAAATCTCAATTATTATTATTTCTGTCGTTGTTGTCAATGTGTTTAGCACATCTGCAGCGGGAATGGTATAAATATAATTGAAAAACTATATTATAAACCTTCCAAATACTGGAAGGTTTTTTTTTGAATAAAAATAAAGTAAAAAACAAAGCAATAATGGAATTAAATAAGTACAGCAAAACCATCACTCAAGATCAAACACAGCCTGCGGCGCAAGCAATGTTGTACGGAATTGGTTTAACTGAAGAAGATTTGAAAAAAGCACAAGTTGGTATTGTCAGCATGGGTTATGACGGTAATACTTGCAACATGCACTTAAATGATTTAGCAAAAGATGTGAAGAAAGGTGTTTGGGATGCTGGTCTGGTCGGACTTATTTTTAATACTATTGGTGTAAGTGACGGAATTTCAAACGGTACTGAAGGAATGCGTTATTCTCTGGTTTCTAGAGATGTAATTGCAGATTCTATTGAAACTGTTGTGGGAGCACAGTGGTATGATAGTTTAATTGCAATTCCGGGCTGCGATAAAAATATGCCGGGCGCATTAATCGCAATGGGAAGATTAAACCGTCCATCAATGATGGTTTACGGAGGTTCAATTCACTCAGGAAAATGGAAAGGAGAATCCCTAAATATTGTATCAGCTTTTGAAGCTTTAGGAAAAAAAGTAAAAGGCGAAATTACTCCAGAAGATTTTAAAGGCGTTATCCAAAATGCTTGTCCGGGTGCCGGTGCTTGTGGTGGTATGTACACTGCAAACACAATGTCTTCTGCAATTGAAGCATTAGGAATGAGCTTACCATACAGCTCTTCGAATCCTGCTTTAAGCCAAGAAAAAAGAGACGAATGTCTGGAAGCAGGAAAAGCAATCAAAATATTATTAGAAAAAGATATTAAGCCAAGAGACATCATGACTCGCAAAGCTTTCGAAAATGCGATTACCATTGTAGCAGTTTTAGGAGGTTCTACAAATGCGGTTATGCACTTAATTGCAATGGCACATTCTGTTGGAATTACTATTACTTTGGATGATTTTCAAGCTATTAACGACAGAACTCCTGTTTTAGCTGATATGAAACCAAGTGGTAAATACATGATGGAAGATATTCATGAAGTTGGTGGAATTCCAGGTGTCATGAAATATCTATTGAAAGTGGGGCTTATTCACGGAGATTGTTTAACTGTAACAGGAAAAACAGTTGCTGAAAACTTAGCTTCAACTCCAGATTTACAAGACGGACAAGAAGTAATTCATGAAATTCAAAAAGCATTAAAACCTACAGGAAACATTCAAGTTTTATACGGAAACCTTGCTTCTGAAGGAGCTGTAGCAAAAATCAGCGGTAAAGAAGGAGAATATTTCGAAGGGCCAGCAGTGGTATTTGAAGGTGAATTTGAAGTAATTCCAGGTCTTCAGGCCGGAAAAATTAAACCAGGTAATGTAGTCGTCATCAGAGGTTGTGGACCAAAAGGTGGTCCGGGAATGCCTGAAATGCTAAAACCTACATCTGCCATTATTGGAGCAGGATTAGGAAGCACCTGTGCGTTAATTACAGACGGTAGATTCTCGGGAGGTTCACACGGATTCGTGGTAGGACACGTAACACCAGAAGCATATGATGGCGGTGGTATTGCACTAGTAAAAGATGGAGATATAATTGCTATCGATGCGGTGAAAAATACAATCGACCTGAAGATATCTGATGAAGAATTTGCAGCTAGAAAAGCGGCTTGGGTTCAGCCGCCATTAAAAGTTGACAGAGGGGTTTTACTTAAATACGCTAGATCGGTGTCAAGTGCTTCTACAGGCTGCGTTACCGATAATTAATTTTAAAATAACAATATCAAAAATCAATTTCAACAATAATGTCAATGACAAAATTCAATCGCAATAAAAAATAAATATCAAAAGTCAATTTAAAATTTGAATTTGATATTGATTTTTGACATTGTCATTGAAATTGATAAAAACAATATACTATGAGAATATCAGGGGCAGAAGCCGTTATAAGATGTTTGTTAGAAGAAGGAGTAGATTTAATTTATGGATATCCGGGAGGAGCTATAATGCCAGTTTACGATGAATTATATAAATTTCAAGATCAATTACACCATGTTTTAGTACGCCATGAACAAGGTGCAACTCATGCGGCTCAGGGATATGCCAGAGCTACAGGAAAGGTAGGAGTGGCAATTGCTACTTCAGGACCGGGAGCTACTAACTTAGTAACCGGAATCGCTGATGCACAGATCGATTCAACTCCGTTAGTTTGTATTACAGGCCAAGTGGGAAGACATTTATTAGGTTCTGATGCATTTCAGGAAACAGATATTATTGGAATTTCAACTCCCGTTACAAAATGGAATTTTCAGGTAACTGAAGCTTCTCAAATTCCTGAAATAATGGCAAAAGCATTTTACATTGCGCGTTCAGGACGTCCAGGGCCAGTATTGGTCGATATTACTAAAAATGCTCAGTTTGATGAGTTTGATTTTAGTTATGAAAAATGTACAGGAATTAGAAGTTATGTTCCAGTTCCAAAATTAAAATTAGACAAAGTTGCTGAAGCAGCTGCTTTAATAAACAGTGCCAAAAAACCACTTATTGTTTTTGGTCAGGGAATTATTTTAGGTCAGGCTGAAGCAGAATTCAAAGCCGTGATTGAAAAATCGGGAATTCCTGCGGCTTGGACAATTTTAGGATTATCTGCATTACCAACCGATCATCCTTTAAATGTTGGAATGTTAGGAATGCACGGAAACTATGCTCCTAATTTATTAACAAACCAATGTGACGTTTTAATTGCTTTTGGGATGCGTTTTGATGATCGCGTTACTGGAAATTTAAATACGTATGCCAAACAAGCAAAAGTCATTCACTTTGAAATTGATCCAGCTGAAATTGATAAAAACGTAAAAACCGAAATCGCTGTTTTGGGTGATGTTAAAGAATCTTTAGCTGCTTTATTACCGCTTCTTGAGGCAAAATCTCACGATGCTTGGCATAATGAATTTAAAGAATTAAGTAAAATTGAATTTGATTCTGTAATAAAAGAAGAATTAAATCCAACCAATGGCAAAGGAATTTCAATGGGAGAAACTATTGAAATGATCAATAAACACTCAAAAGGAGACGCAATTATTGTTTCTGATGTGGGGCAGCATCAAATGTTTGCTTGCCGTTACGCTAAATTCAATTCAACTAAAAGTAACATTACTTCAGGTGGTTTAGGAACTATGGGATTTGCTCTTCCAGCTGCAATTGGAGCTAAAATGGGAAAACCAGAGCGTGAAGTAGTGGCTATTATTGGTGATGGAGGTTTTCAAATGACTATTCAGGAATTGGGAACTATTTTCCAAACTGAAATTCCAGTTAAAATTGTGGTTTTAAATAATGAATTCTTAGGAATGGTTCGCCAATGGCAGGAATTATTCTTTGATAATAGATATGCTTCAACTAGAATGATTAATCCAAATTTCATTGCAATTGCTGAAGGATATCATATCAAATCTAAAAAAGTGACACAAAGAGAAGATCTTGACGCTGCTGTTGCAGAAATGCTAGCCTCAAAAGATTCTTATTTCTTAGAAGTGGTTGTCGAAAAAGAAAACAACGTTTTCCCAATGATTCCAACAGGAGCTTGTGTGTCAGAAATTAGATTAAGTTAAGAAGAAGTTTCATGTTTCAAGTTTCTCGTTACAAGTTTTACTTGGAACCTTAGGCTTGAAACAAATAAAACTAAAAGAAAAAATGGAAGATAAAACATTTACCATATCGGTATACTCAGAGAATAACGTGGGTTTGTTAAACAGGATATCAGGAATATTCTTAAAGCGCCACATTAATATATTAAGTCTAAATGTTTCTGAATCAGAAATAGAGAATGTTTCAAGATTTATCATCGTAGTGAATACGACAGAGAAATGGGTTCAGAATATTGTAGGACAAATTGAAAAACAAATTGAAGTTATAAAAGCATTTTATCATACAGATGAAGAGACTATTTATCTTGAAAATGCATTGTTCAAAATCGCCTCAAGTTTGTTATTTGATGAAAAACAAATTCAAAATATCATCAAAGAAAGCCAGTCTACGATTGTAACAGTTTCAAGAGATTTCTTTGTGATATCAAAATCAGGAAGACGTTCAGAAATTGAAGAACTTTATGATAAATTCAAACCATATGGAATTATGCAGTTTGTGCGTTCGGGAAGAATTTCAGTTTCTAAAGAAAAGATGCAGATTTCATCATTGTTAGAAACCTTCAAATAAAAAAATAAAATGTGATATAACGATATCGCAATCATTTATATACAATTAATTATTAAATTTCATTTCATTAATATTTTAAAACAAAATGGCAAATTATTTCAACACATTACCACTTAGATTACAATTAGAGCAACTTGGAGTTTGCGAATTTATGGAGCAGTCAGAGTTTGCAGACGGAATTGCAGCATTAGCAGGAAAAAAAGTTGTTATTGTTGGTTGTGGTGCACAAGGTTTGAATCAAGGTTTAAACATGAGAGATTCTGGTTTAGACATTTCTTACGCATTGCGTGCAGATGCAATTGCTGAAAAGAGAGCTTCATATAAAAATGCAACTGAAAACGGATTTAAAGTAGGTACTTATGAAGAGTTGATTCCAACAGCTGATTTAGTTTGCAACTTAACTCCAGATAAACAACACACTGCTGTAGTTACTGCTATTATGCCTTTAATGAAACAAAATTCAACTTTGGCGTACTCTCACGGTTTTAATATTGTTGAAGAAGGAATGCAGATTCGTAAAGACATTACTGTTATTATGTGTGCTCCTAAATGTCCAGGTTCTGAAGTACGTGAAGAATATAAAAGAGGATTTGGTGTACCAACACTTATAGCAGTTCACCCAGAAAACGATCCAAACGGTTTTGGTTTAGATCAAGCAAAAGCTTATGCTGTAGCAACTGGAGGACATAGAGCAGGAGTTTTAAGATCATCTTTCGTAGCTGAAGTAAAATCAGACTTAATGGGTGAGCAGACTATTCTTTGTGGTCTTCTTCAAACGGGTTCTATTTTATGTTTCGATAAAATGGTTGAAAAAGGAATTGATCCTGCATACGCTTCTAAATTAATTCAATACGGATGGGAGACTATCACTGAAGCATTGAAACATGGAGGTATCACAAATATGATGGATCGTTTAAACAATCCTTCAAAAATTGAGGCTTACGAATTGGCTGAAGAATTAAAAGATATCATGCGTCCGTTATTCCAAAAACACCAAGACGATATCATTTCTGGCGAATTCTCTAGAACTATGATGATTGACTGGGCCAATGATGATGTTAACTTATTGAAATGGAGAGCAGCTACAGGAGAAACTAACTTTGAGAAAACAGCTCCACAAGAAGCACCAATCTCTGAGCAAGAATATTTTGACAATGGAGTTTTAATGATTGCTATGGTTAAAGCTGGTGTTGAATTAGCTTTTGAAACAATGACAGAAGCTGGAATTATCGAAGAATCAGCTTATTATGAATCATTACACGAATTGCCATTAATTGCCAATACTATCGCTAGAAAGAAATTATTCGAAATGAACCGTGTAATTTCTGATACAGCTGAATACGGATGTTACTTATTTGATCATGCTTGTAAGCCATTATTGACTGAATTCATGAAAAAAGTAGAAACTAATATTATTGGTAAACCATTTTCAACTTCTAATGGAGTAGATAATACGGTATTAATTGCTGTTAACAAAGAAATCCGCCAGCATCCTATTGAAGAAGTAGGAGCTTGGTTAAGAGAGTCTATGACAGCAATGAAAAAAATTGGATAAATAAATTTGGGAATTTCCACTCATTTGATTGTAGTGGAGTTGCTCTGTATCAATGTTTTAAATTAATATTTTGAATTAGTAAGCACTTATTAAGAAAAATAGATATAGATGCATATGCGTTCACTTAACTTCAAGTGAGACTTAGCAAGTTAAGTGAAGCTAGTCCCTAAAAAGGGGTATATTTTAATTGAAAATATACTTTGTTGAAATTTCTATTTTAATTAATAATGATGCTGCTATTTTCAAAATAGGTAAAGTATTGTAATGCAGAATTACAAAATTAATTGTTATTGAAATTTGTTAAATTAAAAGGTATGATAATTTCTTTGTCATACCTTTTTTGTGATTTAGATTTTTTCTAAAAACATGTTTTTTTAGAATAACTTTAAAAAAAACGTATATTTTATTTATTATATGTTTTTTTTATTCAAAATTTATGAATTAAATAATTTTAAGAATAGAAGCAGATTTAATACATTTATAAAAAAATTCCACAAAACTATGAGTTATTATAAAATAGAAAATTTAGAACAATATTTTAAACATTACAATAAGTCAATAAGAGAGCCAAGAAAATTTTGGGGAAAAATTGCTGAAGAAAATTTTACTTGGTATCAACAGTGGGAAAAAGTTGTTGATTTTAATATGGCCGATGCTGAAGTAAAATGGTTTACAGACGCAAAAGTTAACATTACCAAAAATTGTATCGATAGACATTTAAGCAAAAGAGGAGACAAAACGGCTATTATTTTTGAACCGAATGAACCTTCTGAAGAAGCTTTACATATAACATACAACGAACTTTACGAAAGAGTTTCTAAAATGGCAAACGTATTACGTGAGCAGGGAATTCGTAAAGGAGACCGTGTATGTATTTATTTGCCAATGATTCCTGAATTAGCAGTTGCTGTATTGGCTTGTGCTAGAATTGGAGCCATTCACTCAGTAGTATTTGCAGGATTTTCTGCTTCGGCATTGTCTGCAAGAATTATTGACTGCGAATGTAAAATGGTAATTACATCTGATGGAGGTTATAGAGGAAACAAAACAATAGACCTAAAAGGAATTGTTGATGAAGCTCTAGAAACTTGTCCATCTGTTTCTAAAGTTTTAGTGGTAAAAAGAACAAAAACCGAAGTTGCCATGAGAGAAGGACGTGACATTTGGTTACAGCCTTTATTAGATGCTGCTCTTGATAATAGTGTTGCTGAAATTATGGATGCTGAAGATCCTTTGTTTATTTTATATACTTCAGGATCAACAGGTAAACCAAAAGGTATGGTTCATACTACTGCTGGATATATGGTTTACACAGCTTATACTTTTAAAAATGTTTTCAGCCACGAAGAAAATGATATTTTCTGGTGTACTGCTGATATTGGATGGATTACTGGTCACTCTTATATTTTATACGGACCATTATTAAATGGAGGAACAACCGTAATTTTTGAAGGAGTTCCATCTTATCCAGATTTCAGCCGTTTTTGGGATATTATCGAAAAACATAAAATCACACAATTTTATACAGCGCCAACGGCTATCCGTTCATTAGCAAAAGAAAGTTTAGATTATATTCAAAAATATCCTCTAAAATCACTTAAAGTTATTGGATCTGTTGGAGAGCCAATCAATGAAGAAGCTTGGCACTGGTTCAATGACCACGTTGGAGATAAGAGATGTCCAGTTGTGGATACTTGGTGGCAGACAGAAACTGGTGGAATCATGATTTCGCCAATTGCATTTGTAACGCCAACAAAACCAACTTATGCGACATTACCATTACCAGGAATTCAACCCGTTTTAATGGATGAAAAGCGCAATGAAATTGAAGGGAATCAAGTAGTTGGAAGTTTATGTATTAAATTTCCATGGCCGGGAATCGCAAGAACAATCTGGAATAACCACGAGCGTTACAAAGAAACATATTTCTCTGCTTTCCCTGGAAAATACTTTACAGGTGACGGAGCGTTAAGAGACGAAGTTGGATATTACAGAATTACAGGTAGAGTAGATGACGTGGTAATTGTTTCTGGTCACAACTTAGGAACAGCGCCAATTGAAGATGCAATCAACGAGCATCCAGCTGTAGCAGAATCTGCAATTGTTGGATTCCCGCATGATATTAAAGGAAATGCTTTATATGGCTATGTAATTCTAAAAGAAACTGGAGAAGTTAGAAATAAAGAAAATTTATCAAAAGAAATCAATCAGTACATTGCGGATCACATTGGCCCAATCGCTAAATTAGATAAAATCCAATTTGTTTCTGGTTTACCAAAAACACGTTCAGGAAAAATTATGCGTAGAATTTTGCGTAAAATTGCTGAAGGAGATTTTTCAAATTTTGGTGATACCACAACATTATTGAATCCAGAAATTGTTGAAGAAATTAGTAAAGACAGAATTTCTTAATTGTGAAATTATAAAAAGCAAAAAAGAGCCTCTATTAAAGAGGCTTTTTTTTATATGTAATTATTTTATTGGAATTTGGATTTTTAAAAACTTTTATTTTTTGATTTATTTAATTCCTAAACGAGATTTTAGTTTTAAAAATAATAATCCGATTTTATAAGCATCTTCAGCAGAAGAATTCCGATCGCTCTTTGGAATTTTATAAATTTCACATAAATCGTTTAATGAAAACTGCTTGTCATTAATATCGGTTAATTTTCGGTACATGACATCAATGTCGAGAGCTTCATTTTTAATTCGGCCGCAATCTAATCTTTCGAGAGCAGCGTTCAGCATTTCAATATCAAAATTAATATGATGACCAACAAGAACTGCGTTGCCAATAAAATTGATAAAAGCTTCAATTGCTTCAGGTTCCGGCATTTTGGTCATTTTGCTTTCAATAATGAACTCATTTGAAAGTCCGTGATCTTCAAGGAATTTATACTGAAGAAGTACAGCCTCAAAGTTTTCCTTAATCACAATGCCATTATCAATGACCGAAAAAGCACCTAAAGATAGAATAACATCTTTATTTGGGTTTAAGCCAGATGTTTCAGTGCTTAAAACCACAAATTTGTTTGGCTTTGCTTCAAATTTCGATAAGTACTCTTTCCAGAATTCTGGATGATCCTTGTTTATGTTTTTAATCCAGTCTAGCATATTTACGAGAATTGTGTAAGTTGAAATTTACTCTTTATTAATTCCTCAAGGTCTTTCATCGGGGCTAAAGCGCTTTTTAACTTCTCTTTGTCTGTTTTAGACATTTCTCTTAAATTGATATATTGTCCGGAATCATCATTTTTTAAACCTTCAACTGTCCTGAATTTTGAAAGAGTTAAAAATGCCTCGGCACAGCTCAAGTATATTTCTGCATTTTTAGAATCCGTAATAGCTAATTGTTTGAATCTTAAATAAGTATTTTTGATTCCTTTGATATTAGCACTTAATATTAATAAACGTGCACTGTCAATTAATGGCATCAGAGCACGGGTTTTGATATCAAACTTATCTTTATGCGGACCTTCTTCTTCAACAATGAATTTTTTGAAAAAACTCAAAGGAGAATTTCTTTTCAAAGCATCGTTTCCTAAAAAGTCAAAGAATAGCGTATTGTTAACCGCATTTTTGAAAACCACATTTTCAATAACTTCTTCGATTTTTGGTTCTCCAATTACAATCTCATAATCAAAGAAAATGCTGCTCAAATCATTACTGTTTTCACCTGGAGTATTCATCCAGCTGTTGTACTGTTTTGTCCAGTCGCTCAATGATTTACACCAAAGCATATTGCTTCCCATATGTCCATTAGGGCAGTATTCGTAACCTACTTTTTCAAGAATAGCTGTCGTTCTTTTTGCTAATCTTAAAAAATAATCTTTTACTTCACGATATTTTTCAGGAGCCACATCTTCAAAAACTAAAATACTATCCTGATCCGTTAGTAATAATTGTTCTTTACGACCTTGACTTCCAATGCTTAACCATGCAAAACGAGCAGGAGGTGAGCCTAAATCTAAAATTGATAACTCAACAGCACGTTTAATAATCGCTAAGTTTATCTCGCTGGCAATATTACTAACATGTGAAATAGGTATATTTTTCTGAATCGAATTTTGAATCAAATCTGATAAACGATCACGAATTTGTTTTAAATCTTTTGGTAACTGCGAACGCTTAATTTCTTTAATTAATACACCTGGGTTACTAGCTTGAGCAACAATAAGATCGTGCTCGGAAATTATTCCTTTTACAGCAGATTTATTGGTACCGTCTTTTGTAACACATAAGTGCGAAACATTGTATTTAAGCATAAGAAGCTGAGCTTCGGCCAAAGAAACGTTTTCAATAACTGTTACAACAGGCGAAGACATAATTTTGTCAATAGTTTCTGTAATAGGATAGCGTCCCGTTGCGATTTTAGAAGAAAGATCAGCGTTGGTTACAATACCAATAGGATGATTTTTTTCGCAAACCACAATGTTATCGACCATAGAATCAGTCATTAACAAAGCAACATCTTTTACAATATGATGAGACTCTGTTGTCAGCGGCGAATTATTATAAGTAAGAGACTGAATATATTGTATTTCAGACTGTTGGTCAATAAAGCCATTTTCAGGATCTAACTTACTGTGAGAACGTGCATTGTCTTTAGTGTGTCTTGAATTCATAGCAAAACTTTCCAGTAAAAAGTTTAAAACATCAGAATTATTAGCCACAAAAGGTCTAAAAACAGCGATTGGAATAGCATAAATAATGCTTTCTTCACGTGCTTTTGCCGTCATCATATAATTATTTTTAGCAAAAAAAGGTCGCAGACCAAAAATATCGCCTTCGTGACATTTATTTATAATAGTTTCTTCAGCATCGGCAATGGTAGTTAAATTAATAACCCCAGATGCAACTACATAAAAGCTGTCATGAAGCGGATCGTTATTTTGAAACAGTACTGCATGTTTTTCTAAATTGATAACACGAATGTTGGTAGCGATATCTGATAATTCCTGAAAAGTTAAATTATCAAATGGCGGGTATTCTTTTAAAAAATCTGCAATATGCTCAGCAATAGTATTCATATAGTTGATAATTTTTTTAAAGTATCGAATGTAAAAATAATAAAATAAAGTCTTACAATGAAAGCATCTGTACCAGAATCTGAATATTTTAAAGAAATGTTAAGATTTACTAGATTCAAGGCTTTGAAAAGCTTTTTGATGTATTAAAGTTACATAATTATTTGATTTATAATTAGATATTTTTTATTTGAATCATTTAGAATGAGAGTAGTTTCTAATTTCTCAATTTATAAATTAAGAATATTTTATAATCCAATATTCATATAAGAACGGATATAGTGATTGCAGATTGTGTAGGAGTTTCTATAATTTTCTATTTTACATAATATAAATTATAGTTCAATATATGTATGTGTTAAATGTACTAATTTATTGATTTTAATGGCTTTGTTTGTTTTATTCGTCATTCGTGATTTTGCTTTTTTTAATAAATTCCTCCTTTTCTTTTTCAAATAATGTAAAGAAAAATTCTCATGAATTGGTTTCAACCTATTTTTCTAAATATCCGTGATAATCTATTTTATCCTAATTAAAGCATAATTTAGAAATATCATTTATCAGTTTGTCATAGTTATTATAACTAAAAATCTTATATTTGACAATTATGATATTATCAATATGACAGAGAAAATAATACATCAAGGTAGAAATATCAAGCGTTTCCGTGAAATGCTGGGGATCAAACAAGAAGCGCTTGCTTATGAATTAGGTGAAGATTGGAATCAGAAGAAAATTTCTCTTTTGGAGCAAAAAGAATTGATTGAAAATAATATTTTAGCTCAGGTTGCTAAAATTTTGAAAGTTCCTGTTGAAGCTATTGAAAATTTTGATGAAGATTCTGCAATTAATATTATAGCAAATACATTTCATGATAGCGCTGTTGCCAATACTTTTACAGATGGTTCACAGGCAAATTTCAATTGCACGTTTAATCCTTTAGATAAAATGGTAGAACTTTACGAGCGTATGCTTGAGCAACAAAAGGAAATGATTGAGAAATTGGAAAAATTGATAAAATAAAGTATTTATTCGTATAATTTCTTTAATATTACTTCTTTAGGAACTAAATCTCCTCTGCCTCGTGCAGTAAATTGCAGCTTATCATCTTCAATAATTAATGTTCCACCAAAACTTGATCCATCTTTTTCAATTAGTTTTATTTCAGCTCTGTCGCTTAATGAATGAACATATCCTGTAACATCCAGAACTCCAGAATTTAATTCTTTATGTTCGCTTGTAACTTCTGCAGTTCCAGAAATCAAATAATTTGATTGTGCGATTGTAATCCTAAAAAAATATTCTTTTTTACAATCTTTGCATTTTTGTGAACCCCATGTGCCGGTAAACTTATTGATTTGTGAATATGATTGAAAGCTTATGAGAATTAATACTAAGGCAATTTTTTTCATAAATATTATAAGTACAGAAATTATAATTCAAATATATGGTAAAAAATCCTTTCGTTTTGAAATGCTTCAAATTTCTCGTATTTGAAAATTAATTTTATTTTTTCCTAAATATCGAATTTTCACTAAGCGGTTTTTGTTTTTTAAATTTCGCGTATTTTGAAAATCAATTTAAAATTTTTTAAATAACGGATTTATACGCATCCATAAAAAAAGCATCACGTATATGTGATGCTTTAAATTTCTCGTATTTGAAAAATTATTTTAATTTTTTCAAATAAACGGATTTTCCGTTAAGCGAAACTTCAATTTGATTTGTTTTATCGTTGAAAGTTGTTCGCAGTACATTTCCTTTAAAAAGCGAAACATCTCCATAAATTTTCCCAGTTTCATCAGAAACATATTCGAACAGGAGTTTTTTATTATCAGGCTCGATTCCTAATTTATAACTTGTGAACTTTGTTCCAGTTAAATCAAATTCTTGTTGCGAATCGATAATTTTACCGTCAACATAAAAATTGGTTATGGATTTGTTCAAAGTGATATCCGGATAATATTGGTTGACTTTTTTTAGTAATTCGTACTGTTCAACTGTGACATCTTCTTTTTTTGATGTAACTGTCTGAGCGAATGAAACCGATGTGAAAATGATCGATAATAACAAAATATACTTCTTCATAATTTTTAATTTTTTGAGATTAATAATGTTTTGTTTCAGTTATTAAATGCATTAAATACTATAACAAGATATGAAATCTTTACCTTTGCAGAAAATTTAAAGTGCTTTTTTAAGAAAATGACAACAAAAAAATATATTAAGCTTATCCTTATTTTAGGTTCTTTAACCGCCCTTGGTCCTTTTTCGATCGATATGTATCTGCCTGGTTTTTCGGATATTGCTAAAGATTTACACACTTCTGTAGCCAAAGTTTCGATGAGTTTGTCAAGCTATTTTATTGGAATTTCTGCAGGACAATTGCTTTATGGTCCGCTTTTAGATCGTTTTGGTCGCAAAAAGCCTTTGTTTATTGGCCTTACGGTTTATGTTTTAGCTTCGCTTGGTTGTGTGTATGTAACTAATATTGATTATTTTATACTCTTAAGATTTATTCAAGCTATCGGAAGTTGTGCTGCAACGGTTGCTTCTGTTGCCATGGTTCGTGATTTATTTCCTGTAAAAGATATTCCGAAAGTATTTTCACTTTTAATGCTTGTTCTTGGGCTTTCGCCGATGCTGGCGCCTACAATTGGCGGCTATGTTACTGAAGATTATGGCTGGCATACTGTATTTTTTATTTTGATGTGTATGGGAATTGCTATTTTATTAGCTTCTCAAATTGGTCTGCCAAATAGTTACAAACCAGATACCTCAATATCTTTAAAACCAAAACCCATTATTTCAAACTTTTTAAAAGTTCTTAAAGAGCCTCAATTTTATACGTATGCCTTTACAGGAGCAATCGCTTTTTCGGGATTATTTACATATGTAGCGGCTTCTCCTATTATTTTTATGGATATTTACCATGTTGATGCTAAAACATATGGATGGATTTTCGCCTTTATGTCAGTTAGTTTTATTGGTTCGAGCCAGTTAAATTCGGTTTTATTGAAGAAATTCTCAAGCGAGCAAATGATTTTTGGAGCATTAATTCTGCAATCTGTAGTAAGTATTGTTTTCCTTGTACTTTCATTAAACAACCTTTTAGGATTGTATGAAACTATTGCAGTACTTTTTGTATTCTTAGGTTGTCTAGGAATTTCAAATCCAAATACTGCTGGACTTACTATGGCACCATTTGCGAAAAATGCCGGAAGCGCTTCGGCTTTAATGGGTGCTATTCAATTAGGTTTAGGATCTTTGGCTTCGTTTGCTGTTGGAATTTTTGTAAAAGATTCTGTAGCGCCAATGGTTTTGATTATGACTATTACAACAATTATCGCTTTTATAGTTTTAAATATCGGAAAGAAATTTATCAAAAATAAAGTGGAAATATCTGCTGATGATGATAATATAGTTGCGCATTAAATGAATGTAAATTCCAATTTTGAAATTCCAAATTCCAATAAAAAATCCAGAATCTTTGATTCTGGATTTTTAATATTATCTCAATCACTTGGAATTTGGAATTTAAATATTGAAATTTTTACTTTTCCTGAGATCTTTTATCAGGTCTAATAATCATTCTAAGAGACTGGTCTCTTGCAAAATACGCTACCATCCAGTTCCAGAAAGTATTTAATCTGTTTCTATACGTGATTAATGAAATTAAGTGGATAAACAACCAGATAATCCAGGCAAAGAATCCTTTAAAATGCCATTTCGGACTTGGTAAATCTACCACGGCTTTGGCTTTTCCAATAATTGCCATAGAACCTTTATCATTGTATGTAAATGGTTTTAACGCTTGATTTTTAACCATAGCTTTAAAGTTTTTCGCTAGATTTAATCCTTGTTGAATCGCAACCTGTGCAACTTGCGGATGTCCGTCAGGGAAATTTTTATCTCCAGCTAAAATAGCTGTATCACCAATAGCGTAAACATTTTCTAATCCGTTTACTTTATTGTATTGATCGGTTGCCATACGTCTTCCGCGGCCGTAGCTTTCCTGAGGAATTCCTTCGAAAACTTTAGCAGAAACTCCCGCAGCCCAAATTAAGTTTTTGGTTTTGATTGTTTCTCCACTTTCAAAGAATACTGTGTCATCTACATAATCAACTACTTTCGTATTTAGTTTTACTACAACACCAAGTTTAGTTAATGCTTCTAAAGTATCTTTTTGTGATTCTTTGCTCATTGGTGCCAAAAGTGCATCGCCGCCGTCTACTAAATATACATTGCTAGCAGATGTGTCTAATTCAGGATATTCTTTTAGGAGAATATTTTTTCTCATTTCAGCAAACATTCCTGAAACCTCCACTCCTGTTGGTCCTCCTCCAGCAACTACAATCGTTAATAGTTTACGACGTTTGCGCATATCTTTACAGATCGCAGCTTTTTCAAGGTTTTTGAGTAGTGTGTTACGCATTTCGATGGCATCATTTAAGGTCTTCATCGGAATAGCGTTTTTCTTTACGTTTTCCATACCAAAATAACTGGTTTCTGCTCCTGTGGCAAATACCAGATAATCGTAAGTTAACTCACCGTTGTTTAAAATGATCTTATTTTCAGCAGGAACAACAGATTGTAATTCGCCTAAACGAAACTGAAGATTCTTTTTGCCTGCAAAGAACTTTCTATAGGGATAACTGATGCTTGAAGGCTCTAAAAAAGCCGTTGCAACTTGATATATAAGTGGTGGAAAAAAATTATAATTGTTTTTGTCAACAAGTGTTACTTGTATCTGAGGCTGGTTTACAAGCTCTTTTGCTAGATTTATTCCTGCGAAACCGCCTCCTATTATGACTATTTTCATATGTGTTGTATTTGGAAGGATTATAAAATAATTCCTTATAAATATACAACTTTAATATGCAATGACAAAAGTCATCTTTGTTACTTTTTAAATTTTTTAACAGGTTTTTCGGTTACTTCTATTTTATTTTGTAAGACATAATTAGCTAACAATTTTTCAATCAGTTCGTCTTTTGTAAGATGATGAAAAACAGTTTTTACCTTCGTTTTTAATTCCGATGAAATATCGTGATTTGGTTTTGTTTTAAAAATCTGTTTGGCCCATAAAAGGGTATTATTTTCTTCAATACTTAAGGCAGAAGGTTTTTCGAATTTTGAAAATGTAAGCCCTAATTCTCTTTCGAAGTCAGCTATTTCAAAAACTTCTTCTTCCTGCAAAACAGT
The DNA here is from genome assembly GCF_017352115.1 of Flavobacterium endoglycinae. Lineage (NCBI taxonomy): Bacteria > Pseudomonadati > Bacteroidota > Flavobacteriia > Flavobacteriales > Flavobacteriaceae > Flavobacterium > Flavobacterium endoglycinae. Next base: position 5,340,920 of record NZ_CP071448.1, on the reverse strand, counting down.
TAATGAAAGTCCTTTTGCTCCAGCTCTTGCCGTTCTTCCGCTTCGGTGTACATAAGTCTCGTAAGCATCTGGAAGATGATAATTGACAACATATGAAATTTCTTTAACATCAATTCCTCTCGCCGCCAAATCGGTAGCCACTAATATATTGATGTGTCCTTCGCGGAATTGTTCCATAATTCGATCACGGATTCCTTGCGTCAAGCTTCCATGAAGAGCTCCCGACGAGAATCGGTTTATGGCTAGATTTTTGGCCAATTTATTGACAGCAGCTTTCGTTTTGCAGAAAATAATGCCTCGTTCTCCATCACGCGAATTTAAAAAATGCATTAAAACATCTAATTTTTCAATCGGATCAACGACAATATATTTATGATCAATTCCTTGGTTTCCAATAATTTCCATATTGGCACTAATCTGAACAACATTTTTATGCAAATAATTCTGAATCAGTTGTTTGATTGTTCCAGGTAAAGTGGCAGAAAATAATAAAGTGCGGTGCTTTTTAGGAAGTTCTGCGATGATTTCGTCAAGACTTTCCTTTAAAATTGAAACCATTTCATCGGCTTCATCTAAAACTAGATATTGTGTCTGACTTAAATCAACTGCTTTTCTTTGAATTAAATCAATTAAACGACCTGGAGTTGCCACAATAATATGTGTTGGTGCTGTAAGACGTTCAATTTGAGGTTTAATTGGGATTCCACCACAGGTAGATGCGATTGATATATTTGGAATATACTTCGAAAAATCTTCTAAATTTCTAAAAATCTGATGTCCAAGTTCTCTTGTGGGTACTAAAATCACAGCCTGAACAACAGGTAATTCAGTATTTACCAATTGCAATAATGGAAGTCCAAATGCTGCTGTTTTTCCAGTTCCAGTTTTGGCTAATCCCACCAAATCATGATTTTCAGACAATAAAAGCGGAATTGTTTTTTGTTGAATTTCTGTGGGTTCAACAATATTTAATTCGCTTAATGCTTTTAAAATTGGTTCTGAAATTCCTAATGTTGAGAATGGTTTAGACATGTATTTTAGATTTTAGAGTTCTGATTTTAGATATATTACAGATTGCTCAAGAATTAAATTATTTTTTTATGATGACGTTAAAATAAAAATCTTTGTCAAAGTTTAAAGCTTTGACAAAGATCATATAATTTTCTTTATAAACTGGAATTTATCAATCTGGTTCGTTCATGATTTTTTCGCGGTATTTTTTACCTATTAATAAGGTCAATCTCTGCTTGTAATCATCCAGAAGCCATTCACGATAGTTTTTACTGCATTGGCTTAAGCATTTTGCAAAACGTTTGATACGATCTTCAATATCATCTTCAAGTTCTTTTGAAAGTGCTTTTGCTTCTGGCAGTAATTCCGTATTATCTACGCACATTGCAGCGTGTTGTTCCAATGATTTGTCTAAAACAATTTTAGAACGTAGATTTTGTTTGATGGCCAATTTATGTTCTTCATCGACATCAAAGGTAACATCGGCAGTTTTACTGAATTTTGCTCGTAATTCTGGCGGCATGCTGTATTTGAAATACATTTCGATTTCAGTATCATCTCTAAGATTTTCAAGATAAAACTCAGGAGACTTAAAGATGTGCTGCCAGTTTACCGGATCGCTCCATAAACCAAAACGAGCGGCATTATTTCCTAAGTCAATAACTGTAAACTCGTCTTTACCAGGTAATTTACGAGATCCACGCCCAATCATCTGGAAATATAGTGTTAATGATTTAGTGGCTCTGTTTAAAATGATAGTTTCTACAGTAGGTTCATCAAAACCAGTTGTTAAGATTCCAACTGAAGTTAAAATTGCATCTGGAGTTTTCTTAAACCATTGTAAAATATCTTTACGTTCTTCAGAACTGCTTGTATTATCAAGGTGTCTGATATCGTAACCAGCCTCTCTAAAAGTATCATATACATATAATGAAGTATGGATACCATTATTGAAAATCAAGGTTTTTTTACCCAAAGAACGTTCTGTGTATGCATGAAGTAGTTTTTCCTGCATCAATGAATTGGTATACAAATCATCTGATGATTTTACTGTATAATCACCATTGATACCCACTTTTAATGAAGTCAAACCTACATCGTAGCTGTAAGTTGTTGCTCTAGCAAGGAAACCTTTGTCAATCAATGAACCAATAGTGTCACCTACGATAAGCTCGTCATAACTTTGGTGCATTGGTAATTTTATATTTGAACTCAAAGGCGTAGCGGTTACACCTAATATGAATGCATTTTTAAATGAGTTTAATAATTTTCGGAATGAGTTATAATGCGCCTCATCGATAATTACTAAACCAATATTATCTAGGTGTAATTTTTCGTCGTTGATACGGTTTTTTAGAGTTTCAACCATAGCTACGAAACAAGAATAATCATTCTGATCTGGTAATTCTTTTACCTTACTGTTGATGATTTTGTTTGAAACTCCAAAGCCTTTCAACATTTTTGAGGTTTGTTTGCAAAGCTCGATACGGTGTGTTAAAACCACCACTTTTTTGTCATTATTAGATAAATAACGACGCACAATTTCTGAGAAAATTACTGTTTTACCACCTCCAGTAGGTAACTGATACAACAAATGATGCTTTGGGGGAGCATTGTCTAAGCGATCGAAAATAGCATCAATATCACCTTTTTGGTAGGCATACAGTTCTTTCCTATCTTCTCTTTCTATTTCTAAAGTGTTTTGAGACATTGTTTATTTTTGGATTTTTGCAAAAATACATCTAAAAAACAGTTATTCATCTTATTTTAACCTAAAATAAATGTTTTTTTTAAACTAAGATTTTTTATAGGAAGTGTTTTTAAATCTCTGTTTTATCTAGAATTGCTTCAAAATCATACCTGTTTTTCCATTTTTGCTGCAAAGTCTCTTGGTAAATTGCCTGAACTCTTGCTTTAAATTCATGAAAAATTCCGCTGGAAATTAAAAAAATTACGGCTTGCTCGAATGAATTGAATATACTTTTGTAAAACAATTCTTGTTTAATAAAATTATTTGAGGAATAGGTTTGTGCAATTTCGATATTATAAAGCATCAAATCGGCAATAATAAACGAGTCAACACCTAAAGAAATAAAATGTTTGATGATTTTTTGAGCAACAGATCTTCGCATTTTAGCTTTCGGGCGCCATCTTGCATTAGGTTTTTTTACCGGAAAATATTCGTGTGAGATTTTCACTTTTGCTTCCTGAAGTAATTTGTCTTCTTTCGGATTAAAAACGAAATCATAATACACTTTTACAGGACTAAATTTTTCATACAATTCTACCAGCTGTTCTTCAAGCTGTTCCTTGGTTAGTGCCGTTAAATATTTTTTTAAATCGCGTTTGCTCATTATCAAAGTTTAAGAATACAAAAATAAATTACTTTCCTGACACATAACTTAAAAACCAACCATAATACTTAATTTTGTTTCAATAATCTCAAAAACGACACTTACATGCTCAAGATTTTTAAAGTTACTGCTATTTTAGAGGGTATTTCTTATCTGGTATTATTTGCCAACATGCTTATTATAAAAAACAGCAACCCTGAATTATATCATACATTACTTCGTCCACTAGGAATGACACACGGAATCCTTTTTATTGGTTATATTGTGTTGGCTTTCTCGTTGTTAAAATCTCAAAAATGGGATGCAAAAACTTTTGCCATTATACTTATAGCTTCTCTTGTTCCGTTTGGGACTTTTTATGTTGAGAAAAAGTATTTAGAAAATAATGCCTAATCTTTTGAATAAAATATTCAATTTTTTATATCCGCTTTTTAGAGATTGGGGAATGAGCCGCAACTTTGCCTCTTATACCAGTCTCGTTATCAATATTGCCATAATGCTGGCGCTGGCTTATGCTATTTATTATATTGCCAAGTTTGTTTTGGTTACGCTTATGGCAGTTTTTGCACAGCGGACCAAAACTAAATTTGACGATTATTTAGTACACAATAAAACCACAAAATATACTGCTTATTTAATTCCGTTTTTCTTTATTTATAAAGCAGTTCCCATTATTCTGGATAAATATGAATATTGGGAATTGATGTTCGGAAAAATTGTCGGTGTTTATATTGTTTTGATCACTTTATGGATCATCAGAACCATTTTTAATTCGTTACGAGATTACTTAAAACAAAAACCAGAATACAGCGACAAACCTATTGATAGTTTTATTCAGGTTATAATGATCGTGCTTTGGATTTTCGGGGTGGCGATGATTATTTCGACCTTGTTCGGAATCAAAAGAGGAGAATTACTGACTATTCTGGGGACACTTTCGGCGATTATTATCTTGATTTTCAGAGATACGATATTAGGTTTTGTTTCGAGTGTTCAGGTTGCGATTAACGATATGGTTCGTATTGGCGACTGGATTACCATGGATAAATTTGGTGCTGATGGTGATGTAATTGAAATCAACCTGACGACCGTAAAAGTCCGAAATTTTGATAATACCATTACCACTATTCCTACCTATGCTTTAAGTTCGGATTCATTTCAGAACTGGCGCGGTATGCAGAAATCTGACGGAAGACGTATTAAAAGACATGTTTTGATTAAAAGCAGCAGTATTCGTTTTCTAAACAATGACGATCTGAATCATATGAAAGGAATTCAGTTGATTACATCTTATATTGAGACAAGACAAGCCGAAATTGAAAAGTATAATGAACTTCGCGGAATTGATAAATCATTATTGCTTAACGGTCGGAACATGACCAATTTAGGGATGTTTAGAAAGTATATTATGCAATATTTATTAGATCATCCGGGACTAAATAAGAATATGCACATTATGTGCCGTCAGCTGCAATCTACAGCGCATGGAGTTCCATTAGAAATTTATGTGTTTTCAAGTGATAAACGCTGGGCAAATTACGAATATATTATGTCGGATATTTTCGATCATGTTATGGCTTCGGTAATATATTTCGATCTTGAAATATTTGAACTTCCATCGCAGATTGGACGCCTTGATAGGTAGTTTTTTTATTTTTTATTCTTTAGTTTAAAGTTTCAGGTTTCAAGTTTTAACTAGTGCGTAATACGAACTTGAAACTTGAAACAAAAATCCACTATTTCTTTTCTTCAAAAACAAACTTTGGATCTTTGTAGGTAAGCGTTCCTGGAAGAAAACACGGAAGACTCATATACGTACCAATTATTCCAGATCCCTGAATTAGTTTGTTGTCTTTTTTAAGCAGCGCTAATGGAATTCTTTTCCAGCTTCCTCCATTAGAAATATAATGAAAATCACCTCTTAAAGTATCACCTTTTATATCACCACGAACATCGCCAGAATCTTTTCCGAATTTATAATACGAAATTTCATAACGTCCGTAAAAACGTTTGTCACTGATTTTTAAAGCAATAACTGCCGTGTCGTTTCCGCTTATGGCTTGATAGTGTACTTCTTTGTAATTCCCTTCTTTTGAATTACAAGAAATTACTGAAATCATAATTGTTATGATAAGAATAAAAGATAATTTGTTCATTGCTAATCTTTTAAAAGCTAAACAAGCCGTTTAAGTTTGTTTATAGAAAACTTAATTTTATAGATGTGACTTATAGACTTTAAGTTTTTTAGTTATTAAAACAAAAATAGATTTTTTTCTATTTTATTTTTTCTTAAATTTAAATAAAAAACATGGCAGATAGAGACACTTTTTTAAGAGAATTCAGAGGCGAAACTTTAGGAACCGTAAGTGCTCAATCTTCACCAGATGAGATCTTCCAAAACCAGACGATCAGGCCGATTTTAAAACTGCAGAACGACTTATTTGTGGCAGTATTTATTAATTACGTAAATAAAAACAAAGCTGATTTTTACTCGTATTCGGTTGAAAAGAAACTACAGACAATCGAAAACTCAATTCAAAAAGATATCAAGTTCCGAAATTCTTTAAAAGGAATCATCATGGCACTTTTTACAGTGGAAGAATACAATACGTATATTCAAAACTCATCAGATTTGAATAAACGCATGATGAATTTATTAATTGAAAGATTAAAAAATCAAGTGCAATTGTTTGAAGTAGAGGCTAAATAAAGCTTCTAAGGTTCTGATTTTTCTTAGAATAAGAATAAAAAAAATAAAATTTTAAATGAAGTTTAGTTTAAATTTTACAACAGATTACGGTCAATTCTATTTGAATGATAAAGATGAAGGAGATACTGGTAGCGAAGATTTTTGGTCAGATGAAGCCTTGAATGATAAACTTGCTGTAGAAAAAGGAATTTTAGGCATTTCCATAGAAAACAGCGAAGGAATAGTAAAATGTGAACTCGAAATTTTGAACTCTAAAAGTTTGATTTCAGACTTCAGCTATTTTGATCATGTTGTAGAAGCATCTTTAGAAATAAAAACAGGCTTTTTACAAATTAATGACTGTCCATTTTCAAATCTTGTTTTAGAAGAAAAAATTGAAATAGGAATTTACAGAGTTCGGGTTTATTTCAAGAATTTAGAATCTGCTTATTCTGAAAATCCAGAAGATTTTTATAAAATAGAAATATGGAAAGATATTTTTTCAGATAGAAAAGTTTTAAAAAGATTTTAAATCTGAAATTTATCAATTTAAGTTGCTAATGATTTTAAGTGAAAAGCACATAGATTTTGAAAATTATAATCGCACAATATTTTTACGAGAAACTATTGAAGGAATTATTTACGGAGAAATAAAATTTGTATTTGAAGAAGGTAATGCCGAGGAACCTACTTACTCAACTAAATATCCAGAAATTGATACTTTAGATTACTCTATTTACTTTAAAACACAAAATAAAACAATTTATGTTTTTTGGGACAGTAAATTTTATTGTTATGGACTTCGCGCAAAAGAAATTGATCTAGAAGAAACTCCTAATGATTATGAACAGAAATGGGATGTTTCGAATACTGAAATGTGGATAAATCTTCTCGGAAAAAAGATTGTTGATTTTAATATTGTCTGGGAAGAAGTACCACCAAAAACTATTTATCCTCAGGCTTTTATTTTAAAACTAGAAGATGAATCTTCAATTATTCTAAGTGCTTCAGAATTTAAAGATGTGCATCAGGAAAAAGCTTATGGAATGAGCGATAATTTACTGGTTTCAACTAATTTAGAATTAGGAAAGGAACTTAAATTGATATAATAAAGAGGTCCAGAATTTAATTATTTAATAATGTTTAATCAATTCCGAAATAAATTCCCTATAACTGATGAGAAATGGTATGAATACATTAGTTATTTCAATCGTATAGAAGTTTCTACAAAGACAGTACTAATAGATGAAGGCGAAGTTTCTAAAAAACTTTTTATAATTGAGAAAGGTTGCGTTAGAGTCTGGTTTAATAATAATGGAAAAGATTTGACTTCGCAGTTCTTTTTTGAAAACCAAAGCGTAGCTTCGATTGAAAGTTTTATAAAAAAATTTCCAAGTCCGGTTGTCGTAGAAACAATTGAACCTTCTGTTTTGTGGTGGATCCATAAAAACGATCTAGATAAAATTATAGAAGAAATTAAAGAAATTCCACAGCTTAGAGATAAATTGATTGATATGCTTTTTCAAAGAACATTTGATTACATGAAGCACTTTTTTTCTTTTATAAAGGACTCCCCTACCCAACGTTATCTCAATTTGATTGAAGAAAAACCGCAAATCGTTCAGCGTGTTCCTCAGCATTATATTGCTTCTTATTTGGGAGTAAGCACAGTTCATTTAAGCCGAATCAAAAGTCAATTACTGCAAAAAAAATAACAGAATTCATTTGATAACAAATGTTATCGCATGCCCATAAAGAGCAGGGTAATTTTGCTTCATAAAATTTAATAGTATAAAATTATGAAAGCAGCAGTAGTGTATAAAAAAGGCAGTCTGCCAAAATTTGTAGAATTTTCTAATCCAATCGCAGCAAATGAAAACGAAGTTTTACTTTCGGTTAAAGCAGTTGCTATTACAAATTTAGATAAGGGAATTGTCAGTGGGGAACATTATTCTTCAGAAAATGAAAATCAAAACGGCACTGTAATTGGCAGCGATGCCGTTGGTTTACTAGAAAACGGAACAAAAGTATATGCTCGAGGAATTTCGGGAACAATTGCAGAAAAGGCTCTCGTCGAAAAAAATAGAATGGTTGTATTGCCTGATGGAATCGATCTGTCAATAGCCGCGGCAATGCCAAATGCAGTTGCGGGCTCAGCAATGGCGCTTCGTTTTAGAGCCGAAATACAGCCGGGAGATACTGTTTTAATTAACGGAGCAACTGGTTTTACAGGTCAAATGGCTGTTCAGGTTGCGAAATATTACGGAGCAAAGAAAATAATTGTAACCGGCAGAAATGAAAAAACATTGCAAAGTCTTTTAGAGTTAGGAGCCGATGAAATTCTTTATTTGAAACAAGATGATGAACGTTTTGTTTCTCAGCTGAAGGAAATTCATCAAAATACACCAATTGATATTGTTTTGGATTATTTATGGGGGTATTCAGCTGAATTAATTCTTTCTGTTTTAAAAGGAAACGGGAATTTTACTCACAAAACCAGATACGTTTCAATCGGTTCTATGTCTGGTGATACAATTCAATTATCAGCACAAATCTTACGAAGTGTTGATCTTCAGTTATCTGGATCGGGATTAGGCAGCTGGAAAAAAGAGGAAGTGAAACTATTATTTTCTGAAATACTTCCAGAAATTTTTCTTTTAGCTTCTCAAAATAAATTAAAAATAAATATCGAAAAAGTGAATATAGCTGACATTGAAAAAATGTGGAATACAGAAGTTCCAGATGGCAAAAGACTGGTAGTTATGGTTTAAAAAAACTTCTAAGCTTCTAAGAACAGAGTTAAAATCTTAGAAGCTTAGTAACTTTAAAAAAATATTAGTATTTTAAAAGCTCTAATAAAGTTTCTTCAAATCTATTTTTAGCTAAAAACTGATCTTCTAATGCTTTTGTAAACGGAATTGGCGAATCTAAACTGGCCACTCTTTTTACTGGAGCGTCAAGATATTCGAAGCAATTTTCCATAATTAAAGCCGAAATATCACTGGCAATTCCGCCAAACATAGTATCTTCTTGATAAATGATAGCTTTTCCTGTCTTCTTAACCGAATCAAAAATAGTTTCAGTATCAAGTGGCTGTAAGGTTCTTAAATCAATTAAATCAGCATCGATATCTGGATTTTTTGCTAAAGTTTCTAGTGCCCAGTGTACCGGCGCACCAAAAGAAATAATAGTAACCGATTTTCCTTCTTTTACCAAAGCTGCTTTTCCAAATGGAATGGTGTAATAATCCGTTGGAACATCTTGGTAAATACTTCTGTAAAGCTGTTTGTGTTCGAAAAATAAAACAGGATTTGGATCATTTATAGCAGTATTCAACAATCCTTTTGCATCATACGGAAATGCTGGATACACCACTTTTAAACCAGGTGTTTTGGTAAACCAAGCTTCGTTTGTCTGCGAATGAAAAGGTCCTGCCTGAGTTCCGCCTCCGCAAGGCATACGAACCACCACATCGGCATTTTCGCCCCAGCGGTAATGCGATTTTGCTAACAAATTCACAATCGGATTAAAACCTGTAGAAACAAAATCAGCAAACTGCATTTCTACAATTGCTTTATATCCGTTTATAGACAATCCCATTCCTGCGGAAACAACAGCGCTTTCGCAAATTGGCGTGTTTCGTATTCTGTCTTTTCCAAAAGCATCAACAAAACCATCTGTAATTTTAAAAGCTCCACCATATTCAGCAATGTCCTGTCCCATAATAACGAGATTTTTATGGCGCCACATAGATTGCTCTAAACTGTTGCGAATAGCATCAATAAATCGAATATTTGTGGTTTCAGAATCATGGGTATATTCTTCATATTGAAATGGTTTGTATACGTCATCTAATTCTCCGCTGTAAGTAGGTTCTATTTCAGGTTCGGCATTTGCCATTGCCCAATTTTCGTCAATTTCTTGTTTGATTTGAGAACGAAATTGTTCATCAAGTTCTTCTGTAAGAACTCCAATTTCGGTTAGATATTTTTTATAATTGGTAACAGGATCTCTAAGTTCCCATTGATCCATTAATTCCTGAGGAACATATTTAGTACCGCTCGCCTCTTCATGGCCACGCATTCTGAAGGTTTTAAATTCCAATAAAACCGGATGCGGATTCTCCTGCATTTCTTGCTTTAACTGCGATAATTTATTGTAAACTTCTACAATATTATTTCCGTCAATAATCCAGCTTTCAATACCGTAACCAATTCCTTTATCGGCCAGATTTTCGCAAGAATATTGCTCGTTTGTTGGTGTTGAAAGTCCGTAACCATTATTTTCAATAATAAACATTACCGGAAGTTTCCAAACTGCAGCAATATTTAGAGCTTCATGAAAATCTCCTTCACTAGTTGCTCCTTCTCCGGTAAAAACGGCGGTTATTTTTTTATTATCTCGTAATTTATCTGCTAAGGCAATTCCGTCGGCAATTCCTAGCTGCGGACCTAAATGCGAAATCATTCCTATAATGTTATATTCTTGAGTTCCAAAATGAAAACTTCTGTCGCGTCCTTTTGTAAAGCCATTAGCTTTTCCCTGCCATTGCGAAAAAAGTCGGTGAAGCGGAATATTTCGGGTAGTGAAAACACCAAGATTTCGGTGCATGGGTAAAACATATTCAGAATCGTCTAAAACAGAAGTTACCCCTACTGCGATTGCCTCCTGTCCTATTCCTGAAAACCATTTTGATACTTTTCCTTGTCGGATCAAAATGAGCATTTTCTCTTCAATTAAACGGGGTTTCAGGATTTTTTTATATAAATCTAATAGTTTTTCATCAGAAAGATTTTGTCTGTAAAAGATCATTGGTTAAGTGAGTTTAGTTTTCTCAAAGATAAAAAAAACCAACAATTTTGATGATTTTAGTTTGATTTTTTCAATTTTATTGCCAGAATTAAAATTGAAATCTAAAATATTATCTACCTTTGTGAGTAAAGGTTTAATACCTTTTTTCTTAAATAAAAATGTAAAGTATGCAAAACATTCCTAGTGTAGACTTACGTGATTTCCTTTCGGACGACCCGAAACGTAAACAAAAATTTGTAAATGAAATCGGCAGTGCATTTGAAAACATTGGCTTCGTAGCCTTAAAAGGTCATTTCTTAGATGATCAATTGGTAGACGAACTTTATGGTGAAATTAGAAAATTTTTCGCCTTGCCAATAGAAACTAAGCATAAGTATGAAATTCCCGGAATTGGCGGACAAAGAGGCTATGTATCTTTTGGAAAAGAACATGCTAAAGGCCGTAAAGAGGGTGATTTAAAAGAATTCTGGCATTTTGGACAGTATGTTGACAAAGATTCAAAATGGGCAGCAGAATACCCAGATAATGTTGAAGTTACAGAACTTCCTCGTTTTAATGTCGTGGGAAAAGAAGCATACCAAATGCTTGAAAAAACCGGAGTATATGTCTTAAGAGCTCTGGCTTTACATTTAGGCTTAGATGAGTTTTATTTTGATGAATATGCAAAAGAAGGAAACTCAATTTTAAGACCAATCCACTATCCTCCTATTACTTCTGAGCCTGAAAACGCTATTCGTGCTGCGGCTCATGGTGATATTAATCTTATTACTTTGTTAATGGGAGCTCAAGGAAAAGGATTGCAAGTTCAAAATCACAATGGTGACTGGATAGATGCTATTGCTGCAGATGATGAATTGGTAATCAATGTTGGAGATATGTTGTCAAGACATACCAATAACAAACTCAAATCAACGATTCACCAAGTGGTTAACCCGCCAAGAGAATTATGGGGAACTTCTCGTTATTCTATTCCGTTTTTTATGCACCCAGTAAGCGATATGCGTCTAGATTGTTTAGAAAATTGTATCGATGCAGAAAACCCTAAAAAATACGAAGATATTTCAGCGGGAGAGTTTTTACACGAACGTTTAGTGGAATTAGGTTTAATTAAAAAATAAACGTAATTTAAATTCCAAAAAATCAAAATTCCAAATTCCAAACTTCATTGGAATTTGGAATTTAATTTTTAAAACCCTCTAAGGTTTGGAATTTATTTTTAGAATAAAACAATTATGGACTTAAAAGATCAATTAAAAAACTTATTTCCAGAACACGTTGAATCAAACGAACCAGAGGAAATCCAGGAAGAAGAACACGTATTGTATGTTCAAAAAGAACCTATGATTTGTAAATTTGAAAAACGAAAAGGAAAACCAACCACGATTATCGAAGGTTACGAAGGATCTGACGAAGATTTCAAAGTTTTAGCCAAAGAAATCAAAACCAAATTGAGTGTTGGCGGTACTTTTAAAGATGCATCCATCATCATTCAAGGCGATTATCGTGATAAAATAATGACAATCCTAAAAGAAAAAGGATTTAAAACAAAACGTGTAGGTGGATAAAATAAATTTTAGATTTTAGATTGCTCAATTGGAATTTAAAAATTAGAATTTGGAGTTTTAGATTTGGAATTTGAAAAACCTCAGAACCTTAGCAACTTAAAAAAATGATACAATCATCAGAATTAATACTTAATCCGGATGGAAGCGTTTACCATTTAAACCTTCGTCCAGAACATATTGCCAACGATATTATATTTGTTGGAGACCAAAACCGAGTGGAAAAAATCACTCAGTTTTTTGATTCAATTGAATTTTCTACGCAAAAAAGAGAATTTAAAACCCAGACAGGAATTTATAAAGGCAAAAGAATTTCGGTAATGTCAACCGGAATTGGCCCAGACAATATTGATATTGTGATTAATGAATTAGATGCATTAGTCAATATCGATTTAAAAACCCGCCAGCCAAAAGAAGAATTGACTTCTTTAAACATCATCAGAATTGGTACTTCAGGTTCTTTACAGGAAGATATTCCTGTTGACAGCTTTGTAATGTCTAAATTTGGTCTAGGATTAGACAATATGCTTCGCTCCTACTTAATTGACGACGTTTCAAATGCGGCACTTGAAGATGCTTTTATTACGCATACCAATTGGGATATCCGCAAAGGAAGACCTTACGCAATTTCATGTTCAGAAAAATTGGAGCAATTAATAGAATCTGATAAAATTTTCAAAGGAATCACAGCAACAGCAGGAGGATTTTATGGTCCGCAAGGGCGTGTATTGCGTTTGAACATTCAAGACGAAGAATTAAATAATAAAATGGATAATTTTAGTTTTAATGACGAAAGAATCACTAATTTAGAGATGGAAACCGCAGCTATTTATGGACTTTCTTCGCTGTTAGGGCATAATGCATTATCTTTAAATGCAATTATTGCCAACCGTGCTTCGGGAACTTTTAGTGAAGATCCATACAAAGCTGTTGATGAATTGATTAGTTATACTCTAAACAAAATAGTTAATAATAAGTAATGCAGAATGCTATTCTTAAATTTGAGCAGCTGCTGAATGAAAATGCCTCTTGTTTTCCGGAAATAAGCAGTGAAATATTAGAATCAAGAATTCCTGGTAAATGGTCTAAAAAAGAAATTTTGGGCCATTTAACAGATTCTGCGATTCATAATCTGGTTAGGTTTACAGAAATTAATTATCTTCAAAAACCTTATCATCACAGGCCGTATAATCAAATAGATTTAGTAAATTTAAATCAGTATCAGCAAATGGATATTCGAGAGCTTACTCAATTGTGGCTTTCGGTAAACAAACAGATTATAAGAATTATGAAATCTGTTGATGAAAAGGCTTTAGAATATGAAATTATTCTAAGTGACGGAGCTGTAATAGATTTAAAATTTTTAATGACGGATTACGTAGAACATTTAGAGCATCATATCAACCAGATAAAATCTTAGATTATGTTTTTAAGAGTGGCACGACACACCGATGATTTAGATAAAATCGAAGATTTCTATGTCAATATTTTGGGTTTTGAACGATTAGGAGATTTTCAGAATCATAATAATTATGATGGAATTTTTATTGGAAAGTCGGGTTTAGACTGGCATTTTGAATTTACAAAATCCAATAAAGAAGCCCGTCATACTTTTGATGAAGATGATGTAATTGTACTTTATCCCAAATCAATTTCAGATTATAACGAATTAATAAATAAGATTATACATAAAGGTATTTCAACGATAACTGCAGCTAATCCTTTTTGGAATGAAAACGGAAAAATGATTCAGGATCCTGATGGTTATCGTATTGTAATATCACCATTAAAAGCAGTAATAAACGAAATAGAATAATGCAGGAAACACATAAAAAAGTATTATTTAAATATTATAGCGATTATTTAGAAGATACAGTTTCAGAAACTATGTGGGCTGAAATTATCGATCTAGAAAAAGGACTTTTCAAATTGGACAATATTCCGTTTTTCGGCCCTTTAATCGCAACCGATGATTTATTTTACGCCGAATTTGATAGTAAAGAAGATCGTTTCGTTTACAAAGAAACAATCGAAAACTCTGGGAATTCTATTGTTCAGGTTCTCGTTCTTGAAAAAGGATTTGACAAAGAAATTATCCGTGAAAAATTAAAAGTCATAAACTGCCCGTCTGAAGGATTAAATGAAACATTTTTTGCTATTGAAGTGGTAAGAGATGTAGATTATTCGCTGGTTCGCAATGTTTTGAATGAATATGAAGGTGAAGAAATTATCGAATATGCAGAACCCTGCCTATCAGACAAACACAGGGCTGATTTATTAAAAAACTAGAAAACTAAACTTAAGAATACGCATACCAAACTAAACTTAAACTAAACTGTACATGAAAACTGTAAAAATTGCGGGTGTTCCGGAACACTTCAATCTGCCATGGCATTTATGCATTGAAAATGGCGAATTTGAAGCCGAGAACATTGATTTACAATGGAAAAATATTCCAGAAGGAACCGGAAAAATGTGCCAAATGCTTCGTGACGGCGAAACAGATATGGCTGTTATATTAACAGAAGGAATTGTAAAAGATATCACAGCAGGAAACCCAAGTAAAATTGTTCAAATTTACGTTCAATCGCCCTTAATCTGGGGAATTCACGTTGCTGCTAAATCCGATTTTCAAACTATTAAAGATTTGAAAAACAAAAAAGCAGCCATTTCAAGAATTGGATCCGGTTCTCAATTAATGGCGTATGTTAATGCCAATGAACAAGGCTGGGATACTGATGACCTGCAGTTTGAAATTATAAATACGCTTGACGGAGCTGTTGAAGCTTTGACAAACGGCACAGCAGATTATTTTATGTGGGAACGTTTTATGACGAAACCGCTTGTAGATCAAGGAATTTTTAGAAGAGTTGGCGACTGCCCTACTCCTTGGCCTTCATTTGTAATTGCCGTTCGCGATGAATTCCTAAAAAAGAATCCAAAAATTATTGAAAAAATTCTGGAAATCATCAATAAAACTACGGTTGATTTTGCCGAGATTCCTAATATCGATAAAACATTGGCAGATTTATTCAATCAAAAAGCGGCCGACATTAGAGAATGGCTAAAATTAACGCAATGGTCAAAGAAACACTTAACTGAAAAAGCATTTATCAAAATTCAAAATCAATTATTTGATCTGGGAATTATTGATAAAAAAAGTACTTTTGTTGAAACGGTAAAAGCGCTGTAAAAACTGCTTTTTGATTCTATGATGAATTTTCCTAAAATTGACTTTCCGCAATTAAAATCCAAGCTTCAGGTGAAATCACCTTGGGACAGGGTTATTATATTGTTGTTGAGTCTTTTAATCACAATTCCTATTTTCATCATTCTGCATCAAAACCTAATCGATTTAGAATGGCCTTTTAATTTAGACCGAGTTTTTATTTTCATATTCGTTCTAGCGGCCATCTTTTTTCTCTTAATGTACCTCAGAACCATTATAATATTATGTGTTGCCGTGTATTTATTGGTTCTTGTGTACGGTTCGGTCATTGGGAATTATGGCTTCAGTGAAATTTCTGAAGATTACAATTCGATGATTTACACCATGTCGGATAATCCCTATCCGCAGGATATTATTGTGGCAAAATTGCTTCCATTTCCCAATAGATCAAAAATTATAAGCGCTATAGAATATCAAAACCCTAAAGTGCGAAACTTTGCCATTATGGCTGCCAATAAAAATTTTAAAGGAATCAAAGGATATTCAGATTATCGAACAATCATTCAATGTTTTGCCGTTTTTAAAGAAATAAACGGACGCTGGAATTATGTAAATGACCCTAAAGATGGCGATTATATTGCAACTGCCAGCGAATCACTTGAATATTTCTCTGGAGACTGCGACGATCACTCTATTTTAATGGCCGCTGCGATTCGTTCTATAGGCGGAACACCACGATTAATTCATACCAAAGGACATATTTATCCCGAAATATTAATTGGTTCCATGATTGATTTGGAAAAAGTCAATTATCTCATTAAGAATGTACTTTTTACGCGGGAAAGTTACGGCAAAAAGCTTCATTATCATATTGATGAGCGTGGGCAAGTATGGATGAATTTAGATTATACAGCCAAATATCCCGGTGGTCCTTTTATGTACGAGGAAATTTTGGGAGCGCTTACTCTCAATTAATATAAGCCTTTCGAGAGCTTTTTTGTTTTTGTAATCTTAATTTTACGATGTAATTTATAAGGTTCTAAAAATCAGATATTTTGTTTTTAAATTGTGTTAAGGAAATGTTAGAGATAATACTTTTTTTTGTATCTTTTCCTATCTAATCTTTAATCACAAAATCATGAAAAATTCTAAATTATTTATCTTCGGAGTTGCATTGGCTGCAGTATTAATTATTTCATGTTCTAAGGGTAGAAATAAACTGATAAACTCTTGGAAAATTACCGATGTTGAAGCTAAAATGCCTCTTTCTGACTCATTAAAACAGGTAATTTTAAGAGATGGAACGCTAACTTTTACAGAAGACGGACATGTAACCGGATTTTTAACCCAAGAAATTACAAATGGAACTTATGCCTTAACAAAAGGCGGAAAAAGTTTAGTAATTAAAGATGAAGTAGGAACACCATATCCTTGCGAAAGCACAATCACAAACGATGAGCTTATATTAGACACGAAAGAGATGAAACTTAAACTCAAAAAAATATAAGTCTTTTTAAAACTCATATAACCATTAAATTGAAAATATAAAAAAACTCCTTAAGATTCTTGAGGAGTTTTTTATAGTTGTAGACTTATAAATTTAAAAGTTTGCAAAAGCTTTTTCTCTAATTATAAATTAAAATACCACTCATATGAAACTAAAACAAATCCTATCAGCAATTTTAGCTTTCTTAAGTCTTACTGTTTTTACTCAAAAAGCATATTCATGTACCAGAATTGTGTATCATGGATTAAACGGCACGGTAATAACGGCACGTTCAATGGATTGGAGAACAGAAATTCCAGCCAATTTATGGGTATTTCCAAGAGGAATCGAACGATTTGGAGAAGCTGGAAATAATTCGGTTAAATGGAAATCAAAATACGGGAGTGTCATTACAAGCTCTTGGGACATCGCTTCTTCTGATGGAATGAACGAAAAAGGTCTCGTTGGAAATCTTTTATGGCTTGTAGAATCTACTTATCCGCCTTTTGAGAAAAACGGAAAAATACAAGGATTAGCCGTTTCATTATGGCTCCAATATGTTTTGGACAATTTTTCTACCGTTTCAGAAGCTGTAAAAGCTTTAGAAAAAAATGATTTCACAGTAGTTTCGTCTCATATTCCGGGGACAAATATTTTTGCAACAGTTCACTTATCACTTTCTGATGCATCTGGAGATAATGCAATTTTTGAATTTATTGATGGAAAACTGGTTATTCATCATGATATGAAATATGTAGCCATGACCAACTCTCCTATTTTTGACCATCAACTGGCTATAAATACCTATTGGAAAGGAATTCCAGGAACGATTATGCTGCCGGGAACCAATCGCGCGGCTGACCGTTTTGTGAGAGCTTCTTACTATATCGATGCAATTCCAAAAACCGATAATACGCGCGCTGCATTAGCAAGTGTTTTTGGTGTGATTCGAAACTGTTCGGTTCCACTGGGAATTTCATCAGAAACAGAACCTAATATTTCGTCAACACGCTGGAGAACAGTTGCAGATCAAAAAAATCTAGTATATTATTTCGATAATGTTTTAAATCCAAATGTAGTTTGGGTAGAATTTAGTAAACTCGATTTTAGCGAAAAAGCAAAAGTTAAAAAGCTGAGTTTATCCAATAATGAAAATTACTCTGGAGAATCTTCCATGAATTTTAAAGCCGCGCCTATTTTTAAGTTTGCAGGTCTGGATTAAACATACACAAAAAACGCCTTCGAAAATCCGAAGGCTTTTTTTATTCCCGTAAAATTTTCTCCATTTTTCGGCCTTTGGCTAATTCATCTACCAATTTGTCCATATAACGGATTTTCTGCATTAATGGATCTTCTATATCTTCAATTCTATAACCGCAAATTACGCCTGTAATTTTAGAAGCATTTGGGTTTAGTTTTGGAGCTTCGGTAAAAAAAGTTTCTAAATCGGCTTTTTTATCAATTTGTTCCCTGAATTGTTTTTCATCGTAACCTGTAAGCCAAAGAATAACAGTATCAACTTCATCTGCTGTACGTCCTTTTTTTTCTACTTTCTCCACATACAAGCGGTAAATGCTTGCAAATGAGTATTGATAAATTTTTGTGTTGTTCATTTGATTCATTTTATATTCTTTAAAATTATAAAATTTTTCGTAAAAAAATATTGCGCAGTCAAATAACTGCATTATATTTGCAGTCAAATAACTGCACAATGGAAATACGTAGAGATGTTTTTCAGGCTATTGCCGACCCAACGCGAAGAGCAATTTTAAACCTAGTGGCCATACAAGCTATGACTCCGGGAACCATAGCCGAAAATTTTGATTCGTCAAGACAGACCATATCAAAACATATTAAAATTTTAACTGAATGTGATCTGCTCGAACAACAGCAAAACGGACGTGAGATATATTACTATATAAACGCCAAAAAAATAAAGGAAGTTGCTGATTTTATTGAACCGTTCCGCAAAATGTGGGACGATCGTTTTAATAAATTGGAAGATATTATGAAAAACTATAAACCAAAAAACTAACTATTTATGGAACGCAAAACCAAAGTACATGCTGAAGATAATCAGCAGGAAATAGTGATTACAAGAGAATTTGATCTGCCTTTAGAATTACTTTTTAAAGCTTATACCGAAGCTGAAATTGTAGAACAGTGGATGGGAACGAAAGTATTAAAATTCGAAAACAAAAAACACGGCGGATGGCAGTTTGAAACCAAAGATTCTAATGGAAATGTAGTTTTCAGCGCCAATGGTGTTATTCACGATTATGTTCTTAATGAGCGAATTACGCGAACTTTCGAAATGGAAAATACGGGATTTGCTCCGCAATTGGAATTTTTAGAATTTGAAAAACTGACAGATGAAACGAGTAAATTAAATATTCTTATTGTTTATAAATCAGTTGAACACCGCAACAATCAGTTGAAACTGCCGTTTTCCATGGGGCTTAATATGGCTCATAACCGATTAGAAGAAATTGTAAAACAACAAAAATAAAATATCATGAGTAAAAGAAACAAAATTATCTATTGGATTGCTACACTTTGGCTGGCATTGGGAATGACTTCTACAGGAATTGTTCAAGTATTAAAAATAAAAGAAGAAGCCGATATGATGACACATTTAGGATATCCACTTTACTTTTTAACCATTTTGGGAGTTTGGAAAATCCTTGGCGTAATTGCTATTCTAATTCCGAAATTTCCTTTACTAAAAGAATGGACATACGCTGGTTTCTTTTTTGCGATGAGCGGTGCCGTTTTTTCTCATTTTGCTGTTGGAGATTCTGGTATAGAATATTTTGGACCTGTTTTGTTGTTAGTTCTTACAGTTCTTTCTTGGTATTTTAGACCAGCTGAGAGGAAAGCATTGTAGTATTCAGTATTTAGTCGCAGTGTGCAGTTTACAGTGGTAGTATTTAGTCTCAGTTTCAGTATTCATTCATAATAATTAAATATGAAAACTGAGACTGAAAACTGAGACTGAATACTGAGACTGAATACTGAGACTGAATACTGAGACTGAATACTGAGACTGAAAAAAACATCAAAAGCGAAGCGCTTCATCAAAGAAATCCAATAAAAGCTTTAGATTATTGTCATCGTGCATCGAATTAGTTTGTTGTAGTGTTATTTCGGTGATTTCTGAAGCTCTTTTACACATTTTCTTTTCGAAAAAACCTATTGCTTCTTCCATTGTTGAAAACGAATCAGATATCAATACTTCATATAATTCAAGAGCGTCTGCTAAAGCTTGGTTTGCACCTTCTCCTGCATAAGGAGGCATACGATGTGCTGCGTCGCCAATCATGGTTAGATTTGGCAGCGGTTTCCAACTTTGATTCAAAGGAAAATGATACATCGGACGTGGAATAATTGAGATTTCCTCTTTTTCAAAAATTTCCTGCCATTCTGTATTCCAGCTTGAAAATTCTTTTTTGAACCATTCCAAAACCGATTTTTTATTTTTAAAATCAATTCCAGAATGTGAAATCCAGTTTTCTTCTGTTTTTAAACCTATTAAAAGTGTAAGTGTTCCGTCGGCTTTGGCACTAAAAAGTAACGTTTTTCCATGTTCTAATGCAAAAACTTTTCCATCGTTAACCATTTCCCATAATTTTGGAGCATTTTTTTCAGCATTATAAACATTGATTTCGATAGCACTAACACCAGAGAAAACAGGTTTAATATCTGTAATGTATTTTCTAATGCGCGAATTAGCACCATCAGATGCAATTACAAAATCGGCGTAAACAGTTTTTCCGTTTTCAAATGAAATTTCCCAGCCTTCACCGCTTCGTTTCATTTCTGTAAATTTAGAATTCCAGACTACATTTTCCTCTTTAAGAGAAGCAATCAGCAAATCACGGAGCGGTCCTCGATCTATTTCCGGACGAAAATGCTCATTTCCAAAATCTTCTATAGGCCTGTCACTGTGATCATTGTAAACGACATTCATGTCTTTATTGACAATTTTCATTTTGTCGGCTCCAGGACGATAACTCTTTTTAAAATCCTCTAATAAACCTGCAGCAGTAATCGCTTTTAAACCGGTATCATCGTGCAAATCAAGTGTTGATCCCTGCTGGCGAACGTTTTTATTTTCGTCTCTTTCGTAAACTTTTACGTCCACTCCTTTTTCTTGTAACAATCTGGCTAAAGTTAATCCACCTGGACCTCCGCCAATTATGGCTACTTTTTTAGTATCTAGTAACATTTTTATTTCTTTTAAATTTGTGAAACAAAATTAGTTGTACCTTTAGAGGCAAAATAACTCATTTTGGTATTAAAATAGTCGTAAATGAAAATTGAGGTTACAGATAAAAATGGTTCAGGGATACTATATAAGTTCGCAGAAGCTATTGGTGCTTCTATCCGCGGACGTTTTATTGATATTCCAGAACATTTGGGCGAAGGCTACATGACTGGTTTTACTTGGGGAAATGAACTGCGAATGATGATTCGTAACTATTATTTAAAAGAAGATATTCGGGTTGAGCGTAAAAATGAAGCCGCCGAAGCCTCTGATAAAGTCATTTTTTTATTAAGCGGTATTTTCGATTTCCCAAATGATAAAAACCAGATGGCATTTGAACAAGCCAATGTTATTATCTGTGCACAATCTGTTTCTTCTGTAATGGAAATGCCTCAGAATACATTTTTTAGAAGTGTGACAATTGCGGCTTCAAAAAGCTATTTAAAAGAGAAATTCGGCGATTTAAAACATCCTGTAATCGTAAGTATATTAGAAGCCAAAGATAATTTTGTTTTCGAAACGGATATTTCTACCAATATTATTGCAACTTCTGGAGAAATTCTTCGCCAGACAGTTCCTGAGATTTTAGAAAATCATTTTTATAAACTAAAATGCGAAGAACTGCTTTGTCATATTTTTGCTTTACTATTGCAGCGGGACGAAACGCCAACAAGCGGTATTCATATCAACGATATAAAAGCTATTTATGCCGTAAAATACCAATTGCAATCCAATTTAGATAAAGCACCTGATATTGCTTCACTTGCCAAAGAAGCTGGAATGAGCGAACCCAAAATGCGTAAACTTTTTAAACAGACTTTTGGTAAAGGTGTTTTTGAATATTATCAAAATGTGAGAATGCAGGAGGCAGCCCGACTTTTAAAGGAAAATCATTTATCGGTTTCTGAAGTTGGGTATCAATTAGGATTCACAAACCTGAGTCATTTTTCTAGAGTTTTCGAACAGCATATTGGTCAAAAGCCTAAAAAGTATTCTAAAGCATCATTTTAATTAAATTTGTATATCTATTTGTTAATCAAATGAGTCTAATTATTCAATCTGCTTTGCCTGATTCTTCTATTTCGCATTTTGTTCACAGTTTTTGGATGCTCGAAAACAAAACGGGAAAAGACATTCCGTCTACTGTTCTGCCAAACGGAATGGTCGATCTTGCTGTAATGAATATTTATTCCGATGAGTGGGAAATATCCATTAGAGGTTTGGATACTATTCCGAGTCAAATCAATATTCCAGCAGGAACTAAAATGTTCTCAATTGGTTTTAAACTGCTTGCGGTCGAATACTTATTTGGCGATTCCATCAAAGAAGTTTTGAATGGAGGGAAAAATATTTCTAATAAAATCTGGAATTTTAACGCTGACGATTTAAATGATTTTAAGGTTTCTGCGAAAAATCTTCTCAAATTATAAAAGCAGTTTCAAGCGAAAATATCGATAACAGAAAGAAAAAGCTGTTCGAATTCATTTATGCTTCCAAAGGTTCAATGTCTGTTCAGGAACTATCTGAAAATGTGTTTTGGAGCGCAAGGCAAATTAATCGTTACTTTAATCAGCAATTTGGTGTTTCGCTGAAAGCCTATTGCAATATTCTCCGTTTTGGTTCTTCGTTCAAAGACATCAGCGAAGGCCGACTTTTCCCTGAAGAAAACTTTACAGATCAGAACCATTTCATTAAAGAAATCAAAAAATATTCGGGTGTAACACCTAAAGAACTTAGTAAAAATAAAGACGATCGTTTTATGGATATTGTGGCAATTAAAAAGTTAGATACTTAAAAAACGGCTGATTTTTACTATTTCATGACACTTTTCTGTACCAATTTTGCATCATAATTAAATGATGAAATTATGTTACTCGAAAATAAAACAATCGCCATAATTGGCGCAGGACCTGTTGGATTAACAATGGCTAAATTACTGCAGCAAAAAGGAATAAATGTAAAAGTTTACGAAAGAGACAAAGACGATAAAGCCAGAATCTGGGGCGGAACACTCGATCTTCATAAAGGTTCTGGACAAGATGCGATGCAGAAAGCAGGACTTTTAGAAATGTATTATGAAAAAGCGATTCCGATGGGCAGAATTATCGCCGATCATAACGCAAAAATAGTATTCAGCAAAGAAACTTCAGATGAAGAGCAATTTGATAATCCTGAAATCAATCGAAATGATTTAAGAACGTTATTACTTGACGGTTTAAAGTCTGAAACTGTTATTTGGAACAGCAAATTAACAGAACTTGAAATACATAACGGAAAATGGCTTTTACACTTCGAAAATAAAACTTCTGCAACCGCTGATTTTGTAATTGGTGCAAATGGCGGAATGACAAAAATTAGAAAACACATAACTGATACCCAGCCAGAACTTACTGGAACCTACATGATTCAAGGCGAGGTTACGAACCCCGAAATAGATTGTCCTGATTTCTTTGAGTTGTGCGACAATAAAATTTTAATGACTTCGTATAACGGAAATTTGCTAGTCGCTAATCCAAAGAATAATAAGGCATTAAGTTATAATGTGATTTTTAAAACACCCGAAAACTTTGAATTGTCTTTTGAAAATAATGAAAACATCAAGGCTTTTCTTTTAAATAAATTTTCTGATTGGAATGATGTTTATAAAAATCTGTTTCGTTCAACTTCAATATTTGCAGGTCTTCCGACAAAAAAAGTCTCAGTTGAGAACCTTTGGAATACAAATCGCCCCTTGCCTATTACGCTTATTGGCGATGCGGCTCATTTAATGTCTCCATTTGCTGGTCAAGGAGTTAATATTGGGCTTTTGGATGCTTTGATTCTTTCTGAAAACTTAACTAATGGTGAGTTCGCTTCGATTGAAGATGCTGTTAACTCGTTCGAAAAACAAATGTTTGTGTATGCAAAAGAAGCACAGTCACAAACGCATACCAATGAACAATTGATGCATAATCCTGATTTTTCTTTTTTAAGATTTGCAGATTAATTTTGTGTTTCGTCCTTATTAACTTCTATCAAATTAGTTTATATTAGTATTCTAATTTAGTGATTTACAATAACTATTTAAAAAACTAACGATATGGAAGATTCAAATAATAACAAAGGTAATTTAACCCCTAAAGTAACCGGAATTGGCGGTATTTTCTTTTTTCTTCAAAACCCTAAAGAAACTAAAGAATGGTATGCCAAAAACTTAGGTTTTGAAATAAACGATTGGGGTTCTGCCAGTTTTGAATCTAGAAATTTAGAAAATCCAGATCAGATCGAATCTACACAATGGTGTCCTTTTAAGCAGGGAGACGAGTATTTTTCTCCTTCTAAAAAAGAATTTATGATTAATTATCGTGTTCAGAATATCGAAGGACTTTTAGAAAAACTAAAAGCCAACGGAGTTACTGTTCTAGATGATATTGAAACCTATGACTATGGAAAATTTGTACATATTATGGACACCGAAGGAAATAAAATAGAACTCTGGGAACCCGTTTATTAATAACAAAAGTTTTTCAAAATAATTTTTTAGCAGTTTAATTTCTAAAATTCAGTCGATGACAAAAGTAAATCAGTTAAAAGAAGTAATTTATAAAGCTTACGCCGCTTTTAATGAAAGAAATATAGATAAAGCGCTTTCGGTTATGCAAAATGATGTACAATGGTCTAAAGCTTGGGAAGGCGGTTACATCGTTGGTCATAATGAAATTAAGGAATATTGGACAAGGCAATGGAAAGAAATTAATCCAAAAGTAGAACCTGTAGGATTTACAGAAAGAGAAAATGGCAGTTTAGAAGTAAAAGTACATCAGGTTGTAAAAGACCTTCAGGATAATTTGATGCTTGATGGTTTCGTAAAACATATTTATAATTTTCAAAACGGACTTATAAAAACCATGGATATTGAATTAGTTGAAAATAACTAATTCTTAAAATGCAGCAAGCCTCCATAAATAGTTGGAGGCTTGCTTTTTTAGTTCAAATAAAACTTAAGAATCATTTACAGTTTTTATTTAAAACAACTTTATTTTACCACGGACTTTCCTCACTTTCATCTTCAATATCATTACTGAAGAATTTTCCAGTCGGACCATCTTCGTCGGTTACTGTATGTTTAATAATAAAACTTGCTGCGCTTTCTACGCTTCCTGGTCCATTGAAATGATTAAAATCAGTTGCTGTATAACCAGGATCGATTGCGTTTACTTTAAATGGCAAATCTTTTAATTCATAAGCCAGCGTAACTGTAAATGCATTTAAAGCTGTTTTTGAAGAAACATACGAAACGGCTTTAATGGCATAATATTTCCAAGTTGGATCACTGTGTAAGGCAAGCGAACCCAAACCAGAAGTTATATTGCTGATTCTTGGACTGTCTGATTTTTTTAATAGATCCAAAAACGCCTGCGTAACTCTGATTACACCAAAAAAGTTAGTATCAAAAACCTGCTGGATTTTTTCTACAGAAGTGCTTGAAGAATCCTGTGGTACATCGCCTAAAATCCCGGCATTATTAATTAAAATGTCTAGTTTTCCTTGTTCTTTCTCTACAATGTTTTTTGCTTTTTGAACACTTTCATCGTTGGTAACATCAATCTGAATGGCTTTGATGTTTTCAAATCCTTTTTCAAAAAGGTCTTTTACGATTTCTTCGCCTTTGGCTAAATCTCGGCTTCCTAAATACACAAACAAACCTTGTTCTGAAAGTTGTTTTGTGGTTTCTAAACCTATACTTCTATTTGCGCCTGTAATTAATACTGTTTTCATTTTTTATCTTTTAAAATTATTTGAAGCAAAGTTGCATCGATTAAAAACAAAAACATTTGCCATATGGCAAAAAGCGTTTTTAACGGATATTTTTCCGAATTCTGCTCAAAGATGATTGCGTAATTCCCAGATAAGAAGCCAAATACGACAACGGAATACGGTTAATTACATTGGGAAACATTTCCATAAACGATAAATAACGAGTTGTAGCATCTTCAGAAACGAGCGGACTTCTTCTGGCCACTTTTTGGATAAGTGCCTTTGAAATGATTTTGTGTACAATCGTGTCCCAGCCCACAATCGTATTCAATAAATCTTCCCAGTCTTTTTTAGAGAAAACGATCATTTTACAATCCGTTACGGCTTGCACGTATGCCGAAGAGCAAATGCTGTTTTCGAAGCTTTCTAAATCGACCACTAGATTATCTTCGTCTATGAAATATTTGGTGATTTCTTCGCCTTTGTTATTATAATAGCAAACACGCATGATTCCATAAATTATAAAACCGACTTCAACTGAAATCTTTCCAGCTTCAGAAAAATAAGAGTCTTTAGGAAATTCCCTTTCCTGTGCTTTCGTTAAAATTAAATCAATCTGCTGTTGATTGAGATTGCCAAATTGCAATATGTAATCTGTTAATTGTTTCATGCCTGAAAGTTAGGAATAACTTTTTAGAGAGAATTTGTCATATGGCAAAAAGTGACTTTATTTAAATAAATTACATTCCCGGCCAAAATAAGAAATTAAATTTATGTCCGTCAGGATCAGTAAAACCAAAAGTATAACCAACTTCAAAATTTTCCGGTTCGGCAAAAATAGTACCGCCAATATCTTTTACTTTTTCATACCAGAGGTCTACTTCTTCCCTGCTCTTTGCTGATAGCGAAAAGATGATTTCGTTGCCCTCATTTTTAGTGGTTAGTTTTCCTTTTAAAGCATTTTCCAATCGTGAAGGCACAAAAAAGTTAATTACAAAATTATGTTCGCCAAATACAAAACTTACCAGTTCATCGGTTTCTTTTCCGTTTTGTTTAAATCCTAAATCAGAATAGAATTGTATCGTTCGCTGCAAATTATGCGAAACAAAATTTGCCCATATCATTTTAGTTTCCATATACTTAGTTTTATTTAAATTGATTGATAACTAAGTTAGTGAATTAATTTGAGTTGTATTTTAAAGAAAATTCACAACTGCAGCAATTGTACTACTTTGATTTCAATACTAATTTGTATAATTTGCAACAGCTTCAAAAGAAATAATTACTGCATCAATGACTACCAGCCCAAACTCTGCAATTCAAACCGCAAAACAACATTTTGAAATTCTTGACGGATTACGAGGAATCGCCGCTCTTGCAGTGGTAATTTTTCATTTTATGGAATGGATTTTTACAGATCCAAGTCAGAACTTTATCGGACATGGATTTCTTGCCGTTGATTTTTTCTTTTGTCTTTCCGGATTTGTAATTGGATATGCTTACGATGACCGAATTGCTAAAATGGGACTTCGAAAGTTTTTTACAGCCCGAATTATCAGACTTCATCCGTTAGTAATTGCCGGATCAATATTAGGAGTATTGGCATTTTTATTTGATCCTTTTGGAGGACATTTAGAATTGTACAGCACCGGAAAAATCATTCTAGCTTTTATTTGTTCTATATTTATGATTCCGCTGCCTGTAATTGCAAATCGTGGTTTTAATCTTTTTAGTTTTAATGCGCCTGCTTGGTCATTGTTTTGGGAATATATTGCCAATATCATTTATGCCTTGGTTTTATATCGGGTGCGACGTAATTATTTGTTATTCTTAACCATACTTGCAGCAGCAGCGATATGTTTTGTAGCTTATAATTCAGGTAATTTATTAGGCGGTTGGAGCGGATCAACATTTTGGGATGGTTTTGCTAGAATTTCGTATTCATTCTTGGCAGGATTACTAATATACCGCTCAAATTGGATTATCAAAAACAATTTAGGTTTTATAGGTTTATCAGGTTTGTTATTATTGGCTTTTATAATGCCTTTTTCAGAATGGAATTGGTTAACAGAACCTTTAATAGTCTTGCTTTATTTCCCGTTATTAATTTCTTTAGGCGCTGGAGCCGTATTAAAACCAGCTTTAAAAAAAGTTTGTGTGTTTTCTGGAAATATTTGTTATCCGTTATACATGACGCATTACGCCGTATTATGGATGTTTGGAAACTACTATATCAATTATAAACCAAACACAAATCAGCTGATTTTGATTATCGTTCCTTCCATTATTTTTTTAGTTGGATTCGCCTATTTGGTAATGGTTGTGTATGATATTCCGTTGAGAAAATATTTAAGCAGAAAATGGATAAAATAGATTACTATAATTTTAGAAAAACAAATAATAAAAACACGATTAAAGATATTTCTTATATTAGCGTAAAGAAACATTACGTTTATGAAACTATTAAAACCTTTTTCTTATTTAGGAATAATGCTCATAACGAGTTGTGTGGGCAATATGAATCCAACTGGTGGAAATTCTACTCCTGATTATCCGTATTACATTACCACTGAACCTTTGACAATTAAAAAAATTGCTGTCCCAAAAGGAACAAAACTTATTTATGTTGAAACTCTTTTCAAAAAAGGAAAGCAGGATAAAATGTTAAGCGAGGAAAAACTAAAAGAAATAGAACTGCCAGAAGGTCAAACCATAATTTGGGGTGGAGTTCCAGTAACTTCTATTGATAAATTCTTTAATTCTGAAATGCGAGGATTTACTGTTTACGCTAAATTCGATGCCTTAACTGAAGACAAGAAAACAAAGTTTTCAGAATTATGGCAGAGCTGTAATAATAGCATTGGCATCACCATCAAAAATACAAATGATTGGTCGTTTAATCTTGATAATATTGCCGATGTAGAAAGCTGCAGTGTCAATTACCAGCGTTATTTTAAAGACGATGCCAATCAACAGGCTTTTCTGGATGAAATGCTTACTGAATTGCGTAAAATAAAGTCGAAATAATATTGAGAAATAAATTATTCACAGCATCATAAAAAAAACTCCTTAAGAAATTAAGGAGTTTTTTGCTTTTTATTATCTAATGATCTTCAAATAGGCACTATAAATATTCTCTTTTAGAGAAGTTCTCATATAGTACATATTTTCGTCTTTTTCTTTTAAATCAAACTGAATCAAACCAGCATCACAATAGTAATATAGCAGGTTATCATCATTTGGAAATTCAATATTTGAAACAGGCTGAGTAGTTAATTTTAACTCATAAGCAATTTCACCATTCGTAGCATCCAATTCAAAAAGTCTTGCTTTGCGAGTATATCCCCAAATATTGTCATTTTCTTTGGTAATATATTCGATGTTATCGTCTTTAAAATCCGTTTTCCATAACTGAGTTCCTGTTTTTGAATCTACTGAATACAAAGAAGTTACATTGGTACCTTGTGCGCCAAAATAAAGCTTTTTATCGCTGCAAATCATTCGGTCTTTGATATTAAATTGATTTTCATCAAATTTAAATTCCCATACGATATCCAATTTAGAATTTAAAGCATAAACCGTGTTTTTTGCATTTGCTACAAATATGTTTTCGCCATCTGTTACAGGTTTTCCGCTCATAGCTTCTGGAAATGTTTTCTGACCTAAAGCTTTTCCGTTTGTGTCAAAACAATAGAAATTTGATGCGCTTCCAATAAAAACTTTATTATCAAAAACTAAAGGCGTAACGTCATTATCGGCTGAATCTAATTTGTAATTCCAGACTAAACTTCCATCTTTGATATCTAAAGCGTATAAATTACTACTTTGATTCTGATTTTGAGCTGTAATGTATAATTTTCCATTGCTGATTATGGGTGTTTGATCTTTTAAAACAATTTGATCAGCAACATTTCCTAATCTTGATTTCCAGAAAACGTCTCCGGTTTGATTGTCTATCGCGAAAATTTCGCCATTAATAAACGGAACATACACCACTCCATCGGCAAGAGTTACTTTATTGGCGCACATTTCTGTATAGGAATCTTTGGCTTTTACAGTCCATACAATTGATTCAGACTCTAAATCATATGAAAAAAGAGAACCATCATAATCATAAATTAAAATCGATGCTTCGTCTAATGGAACTTTTTTAAGCGTTTTCATGGCTTTGCTGGTAACCATTTCTTCTGCAGCTAGAGTTTTATTAGAATAATTGGTTTTAGCGGCAGGAGCCTGTCCAAAAACATTTACAACAGCGCAAACAATTAAAAAAGTAATTAATTTTTGTTTCATTTTCAGATGGGGTTTGATTTATTTGAACAAATGATCAGTTATTTAGTAGGTTGACTGACTCATCCTGTGTCCAAATATACAGAATATAAACAAAAATTCATCAAAGATATTTAAAGCAAAAAACTCCAAAATCATAAGACTTTGGAGTTTTTGAATGGCTATGAGTGGTAATAACTTGTTCATATTAATCGGAATGCTTTGAATTAGCTGAGCTAATCTTTCTTATATATTTCAAATTAATAGCATTTATATTCGATATTAAATTCATTTAATAATTTATCTTGAGAATCAGGTTTTGCATAGGCATCAGCTTCTGTCAGATGTCCATCCTGATCACTAATTCTGGTAAGTTTTTTTCCTTGTCTAAAAACCAATTGTAATCCATGCTCTTGCTCCCACTCACATTCGCAGACAATGCTTATATAAATATCTTTATCATTATAAGTTCTTCTAGAAACATGAATTCCATCAGGATAAATAAAATTCCAAATTTCATTTTTGTCTTTTATTTCTCTTAAAGGCTCGTCAGCTTCATCAAATTCTACCGAATCCAAAAAATCAATACAATTATTATATGCTAATTCAGACAATGAATTGCGGTTTTCAATATTCATTCTAAGAAAATTAGTCAAAGCCTCATCTGCTTCTTCTATAAATGTTTCATCATGTTCTGGCTCAACATCCAAAAATGTAACTTTTAACATTTCATTATTTAAAAGAGGTATTTTTATTTCTTCACTTTCCCACCAATCAGAAAATTCGGTATTCTGATAAAGTTTTCCTATTATATTTGATGTAATGTACTTTTTCATTTCAAAATACTTGCAATTAGTAATCAGACAAATTTAAAACATAAAAAAACTCCAAAATCATAAGACTTTGGAGTTTTTGAAAATTTGTGGGCGATGAGGGGTTCGAACCCCCGACCCCCTCGGTGTAAACGAGGTGCTCTGAACCAGCTGAGCTAATCGCCCTATTTTATTAGGCTGCTATCATTTTGTGATTGCGAGTGCAAATATACAGCTAGATTTTAATATTACAAGCGTAATTTGAAAAAAAATGAAATATTTTTTAGTCTTTTTATTTAGATCTCTATTTTTCAGCTTTTTAATGTTGCTACAAAAAATGGTTATTTCTTATTATTTAGTTAAAAATGGCATTTTGAAACTCTTAATCATAATATCCCTTTGTATTAATTTGCTTTAGTCATACATTTGCGTACCTTAAATAGTATATTCAAATGGCTCGATTTCAAGAAAACGATTTACCGAAAGCTAAATTAGACTCTAACTCCCTTCAAAAAGCACTACGAATTTTTAAATATGCCAAGAATCACAAATGGAAATTTTTCCTTGGCTTGATTTTTCTTTTATTAACCAGCGCCACTGCCCTCGCCTTTCCTAAACTAATGGGAATGCTTGTAGATTGTGTTACAAACAAAGATCTGGACAAGGCTAATGAAATTGCGATTGCTTTAATGGGAATCCTGGCATTGCAGGCAATTTTCTCATTTTTCAGAATTTCACTTTTTGTGAATTTTACCGAAAATTCATTGTCAAACATTCGTTTTGCATTGTATGAGAATTTGGTAAAATTACCAATCTCATTCTACTCGCAAAAACGCGTTGGAGAATTAAACAGCCGAATCAGTGCTGATATTTCGCAACTGCAAGACACTTTTACCACAACGATTGCCGAATTCCTTCGTCAGTTTATCTTGATTATTGGTGGATTTGTGATTTTAGGAAGCATTAGCCCAAAATTGACTTTAATGATGCTGGCAATCGTTCCGGTTGTTGCTGTTGCTGCAGTAATATTTGGAAGATTTATTCGTAAATACGGGAAAAAAACACAAGATAAAGTTGCCGAAAGCCAAGTAATTGTTGAAGAAACTTTACAGGGAATCAGCAATGTTAAGGCTTTTGCAAACGAATGGTACGAAATCCAGCGTTATAAAAATAAGATTAAAGAAATCGTAAAAATTGCCATTAAAGGCGGACAATACAGAGGTTATTTTGCTTCGTTTATTATTTTATGTCTTTTCGGATGTGTTGTTGCGGTTGTTTGGTACGGAATTACTTTAACAATTAGAGGCGAAGTTGAAGGAGTTGGTGATTTGATTTCGTTTGTACTGTATACTACATTTATTGGAGCTTCTTTTGGAGGAATTGCCGAAATGTATGCGCAGATTCAAAAAGCTGTTGGAGCAACAGAACGTGTTTTTGAATTATTAGAAGAAAAACCAGAAGAAATCAATGCAAATCCTCATACTTCATCTTCTATAGAAAAAATAAAAGGAAATGTAGAGTTCAAAAATGTAGCGTTTCATTATCCATCTAGAAAAGAAGTTGAAGTTTTAAAAGATGTAAATTTCACAGCTGGATTTGGACAAAAAATAGCGATTGTTGGACCAAGTGGAGCCGGAAAATCTACTATTTCATCATTATTATTACGTTTCTATGATATTACAGCCGGAGAAATTCTAGTTGACGGAAAAAATATCCACGATTATGATTTGGAAAATCTGCGTGGTAATATGAGTATTGTGCCGCAAGATGTGATTTTATTTGGAGGAACCATTAGAGAAAATATCGCTTACGGAAAACCAGATGCTTCAGATGAAGAAATTATTGCCGCTGCGAAACAAGCCAATGCATTTAATTTCGTAGAAGGTTTCCCTGAAAAATTCGAAACTTTGGTTGGAGAACGCGGTGTAAAATTATCAGGCGGACAGCGCCAGCGTATTGCTATTGCAAGAGCATTGCTTAAAAATCCAAGTATTTTGATTTTAGACGAAGCTACATCATCATTAGACAGTGAAAGCGAAAAACTGGTTCAAGAAGCGTTAGAAGTTTTAATGGAAGGAAGAACAAGCATTATTATCGCTCACCGACTTTCGACTATTAGAAATGCCGATAAAATTTTAGTTCTGGATAACGGAAAAATTTCAGAAGAAGGAACACATCAGGAATTGATAAACCTTGAAAATGGAATTTATAAAAACCTAAGTAACTTACAGTTTAGTAATTCTTAAAAGGAAATTTCAATTTTTAAATTCCAAATTCCAATAAAAAAAGCTTCAATTTTCATTGAAGCTTTTTTTATATCTGTAAACTGAGACAGAAAACTGAAAACTAAAATTTATTTCCCTTTTCTTCTGTTACGTTCAGCTTTAATCATTGATAATTCACGGCTTGTTTGTCCGGCTACTGAAGTATTTTCTTCTGCACGACGAATTAAATATGGCATAACATCTTTAACAGGTCCAAACGGAAGGTATTTTGCTACGTTATAACCGTTTTCAGCTAAGTTGTAGCTGATGTTGTCGCTCATTCCGTATAATTGTCCAAACCAAATTCTGTGATCGTTTTTAGCAATTCCTTTTTGAGCCATTAATTCCATTAACTTGTAAGAACTCAATTCGTTATGCGTACCTGCAAAAATGGCCATCATATCTAAATGTTCGATCATGTACAATACAGCAGCATCGTAATTATCATCTGTAGCTTGTTTAGAAGCACAGATTGGTGTAGGATATCCTTTTTCTTCTGCTCTTTTGTTTTCTTTTTCCATGTAAGCGCCACGAACAAGTTTCATTCCAATATAAAAACCTTCATTTTTCGCTACTTCATGTAAACCTTTTAAATACTCTAAACGATCCCAACGGTACATTTGTAAGGTGTTGAATACAATTGCCTTTTCTTTATTGTACTTACGCATCATATCTGTAACTAAATCATCAGCAGCATCTTGCATCCAGCTTTCTTCCCCATCAATTAACAATGCAACATCTTTTTTATGCGCTTCACTGCAGATTTTATCAAAACGAGCGACTACTCTATCCCATTCTGCTTGTTCTGCTGGAGTTAAAGTTTGTTTTTCTCCTAATTTCTCGTACAATTCAAAACGTCCTAAACCAGTTGGTTTAAATACCGCAAACGGAATTGCAAGACGTTCTTTAGCAAATTCTACTGTTCTTAATGTCATTTCCAATGCCGCATCAAACTGTGCTTCTTCTTCTTTTCCTTCAACAGAATAATCCAAAACAGATGAAACTCCTTTTGTAAACATTTTGTCTACTACAGTAAGACAGTCATTCTCGTTTACACCACCACAAAAGTGATCGAAAACAGTAGCGCGAATTAATCCTTCTACCGGAAGATGTGCTTTAATTGCAAAATTAGTTACAGCAGTTCCAATACGTACTAGCGGCTCACTGTCAATCATCTTAAAAAGAAAATAAGCTCTGTCTAGTTCGGTATCACTTTTTAGTGAAAATGCAACTTGCGTGTTATCAAATATTTTTTCCATTAAGTTTAGTTTTTATGCAAAGATATAGACTGTTTTGAATATTCTTCACTAAAGGCCTCACTATTTTTTCGTTTTGATAATTGAATGACGATTAAATTTTAATTCAAAAAGTAAGATTTTACTTTATTTTTTGTGTATTTTTGCAAAAAATTAAAATTATAATCGATTTACGTATGAAAAGTAGTAACAAAAGTCTCGAAAGTATTTCTGATAATATAGTCATCATATTTGTTGTAGCACTCTTTCTTATTGATTTTTTACCACATGCTGAAAGTGAAGATATTATTTATAATCAATTTCTGTATTTAGCAGGACTGAATTTCATTTATGGCTATATACTTGACGTTTAAAGCAAAATTTATAAGCTCAGAGGTTATAAAGTCATTCAAAAAATCATATGTTTTCTGGCTCTTTACTACTTTTTTACTTTTCTGTGCGTTATCATTTATTACAGCTGTAAATACGACATTAGTACTTGAAAAAATCATAGAACTTATTATCGGATTCTGCATTTTAATCAATTTTACTATTTTGTTAAAAAATAGGCTCCATCTTATTCCAAAGATTGTTTTCATTATATGCATTGCTGCATTTCTACAGTCAGCGTTAGAACTTTATCATTTTAAAATGAACTTTGATAAAGTTTCCCTGTCAGTTGCTCTTTCCGAATTATCGCTAAGTACAGGAAACATTAATATTCTGGCGGCAAGTTTAACAATTAAAATTCCGTTTTTATTGTTGGGTTTTACGCATTATTTACAAAAAAGAAGAATCTTTATATTTATTACACTTCTTCTGGTTACAACAACCATTCTTTTAACAGCCGCAAGAACGGCTATTATAAGTACTACCTTAGTTTATATACTTTTTATTATCTACAATTTTAAAATCAATTCATTCAGCAAAGCCACTGTTTTAAAAACAGTTATTTTAATTGTTCCAATACTAGTGACCATAGCGATAAGCAGTTCTATATTAAAAAAGGTAGAAAACAATAGTCGTTATACTTCAATAACAGGAAGGCTTGAGCAGATTAATACAAAAGATGCCGCTACAAATGCCCGTTTAGTTACCTGGAAAAATACATTTGATTTAGCCAAAACAAAACCATTATTGGGCCTTGGACTGGGAAATTACAAAGTAGAATCTATTCCGTTTGAAAAAACACAAAATAACGATTCTGCTATTTCGTTGCATTCGCACAATGATTTTTTAGAAATAATGGCCGAAACGGGCTTTGTCAATGGCTTGATTTATATTTCATTGTTTATATTGATTGTACTTATTAATGCCAAAAGGTTTTTCAAATCAGATCAAATTGAGATTCAGTCTCTTGCTATGCTGACTTTAATGGTAACGGTAGTGTATGGAATGGATGCCCTTTTAAACTTCCCGATGTTTAGGGCTACAATGATGATTTTCTTATGTCTTATTATAATTTTTACTATAATAAATGAAAGTTCTTCAAATGAACCAGATACAAAATTGGTTAAAAATAACTTTTATTGGTTGATTACATTAATTAGTGCAGGAACGATATACTTTGCATTTTTAGGATATAAAGCCTCAAAATTGGAATTTTTAATCAAGAAAGATAATGCAGCGGGCTATAAAAATACTGTACTTACAGGAGATGAAGTCATAAAAAGGATTCCCAAATATAAAAATACACTTACCACAGCGGAATCATTTTATGAATATGCTGGTATTTATTATTATAATGAAGACAAACTGGATCAGGCTTTAAAATACCTTTCAAAAGCTGATAAAATAAATCCGTATTTCGGAAGGATTTTTTTCTACAAAATGCTCGTTGCTAACAAAAAAGGAAATATTGACAGCGCATATGTATATGGCAAACAAGCTTTTTATATGCGTCCGCGAAATATTAATTTTTACACGATGTCAATTCAGTTTGCACGAGCTAAAAAAGACACAGCAGAAATCCTAAAAGAACATAAAACTTTTATACAATATCGAAATATTCCGCAAGCTTGGAAATTGGCTGCTGATGAACTTAAAAATGCAAATTATAATGATAAAAATCTGCTTCAGTTTATAGATAAAGGAATAAAACAATTTCCTAATGATACTATACTGCTAAAAGAAAAAAACAAGATTGCAACTGTTGATTATATAGGAAAAGCCCAGTCTTTTTTAAATGCAAAAAACAAAGTAAAAGCATTAGAATATTATAATAAAGCGCTCAAAGCAGATCCAACAAATGCTGATGTAATGCAGTATCTGGCTTTCTATTACTTTAATGCAGGAGATTACAAGCAATCCTTGAGTTATTTCTTAAATGCATTAAAAAACAGACAGTTTAATTCAGGCCGTACAGAATTTTTTATAGCAAACTGTTATTTAAAATTAAATGATAAGGTAAATGCCTGTAAATATTTTGAAATCTCAAATTCTAAAAACTTTCCCGATGCTAAACCACAAATAATACAAAATTGTAAATAGTCTATCTAAATAGTAAAGGATCTGATAAAGTAATACTTTTTTCAGATCCTTTTTTTTCCAAAGTTTTTTATGCAATAATAGATTCGTTTTAGGGATTATTAATTCAAAAATGCCTTATTTTGCGGTTTTAAATTAACTAAAAAATTATGCAGTCTATTCAAGCTAATAACTATTTCGTGCATTTTAACCACAATGCTTACGAAGCTTTAAATAAACATCTAAGAGAAAATAAATACTCTAATATATTTATAATTGTAGACGATCAAACCAACGAGTATTGTCTTCCTAAACTTCTCCCTATTATTGAAACCGATTTGAATATCGAAATTATCGAGTTTGAAGCTGGTGAAGCCAATAAAAACATCGAAACTTGTATCGAAATCTGGAAAGTACTTACTGAACTTGGTGCTGACAGAAAATCGTTAGTCATAAATCTTGGAGGTGGTGTTGTTACTGACTTAGGAGGTTTTGCTGCTTCTACCTTTAAAAGAGGTGTCGATTTTATCAATATTCCAACTACCCTATTGTCTATGGTCGATGCTTCTGTAGGCGGAAAAACAGGAGTTGATCTTGGAAATCTTAAAAACCAGATTGGCGTAATTAACGTGCCGCAGATGGTGTTGGTTGATACTCAGTACCTAGAAACTTTACCACAAACTGAAATGCGTTCTGGTTTGGCAGAAATGCTAAAACATGGTTTGATTTACGATGCGCCATACTGGAGACAATTCTCTGATCTAAAATCTATTGTATTTGACGAATTAGACCAATTAATTTATCGTTCTGTTGAAATTAAAAATGAAATCGTGATTCAGGACCCAACAGAGAAAAATATTCGCAAAGCCTTAAATTTCGGGCATACTTTAGGACATGCCATAGAAGGATACTTTTTAGAAAGTGAAGAAAAAACTACTCTGCTTCACGGAGAAGCAATTGCTGCCGGGATGATTTTAGAAAGTTATATTTCATTGCAGAAAAATCTAATTACAGCAGAAGAGTACCGTGAAATAAAAACCATTATTAAAGGTATTTATGATGATATTGTTTTTGAAGAAAATGATATCGAACCTATTCTTGAATTGCTTATTCATGACAAAAAAAATGAATACGGTATGATTCAATTTGCATTAATTGAAGGAATCGGAAAGATAAAAATTAACCAATCTGTTGAAAATAAATTGATTCTGGAAGCGTTTGAAGATTATAAATCTTAATTTTTTTTTAATCAAAAGCATTGCTTTAGGTATATATTATTTTTTACATTTGCCTCGATGAAAACGAACAAAAAACAAAGACATTTCAATGCTTATAGAAACAGACTCAATAGTTCTTTACTAAGAATGTTGAACCGTTTTTACAATAGTAAAAGTCCGTTTTGTTTCGATGTTTTTCAATGCTCAAAAGCCGAACACGAAAAACTGCAGATTGTATTTGCCAATATTAGAGTTTGAATTTAAGATTTAGCACAGATTTTTACTAAATTTAAATAACAAATTAAAATATTGAAAACTAAATGAATACAAAATATTCTGATCTAATAAACCAAACATACTATTTTCCACAAGAAGAGTTTAAATTAAATAAAGACAATCTATTGTTCCACAACATCGATTTGATGAAACTGGTAGAACAATACGGCACACCTTTAAAATTTACTTACCTTCCTCAGATCTCTGAAAATATCAATAAAGCCAAAGCTTGGTTCAGAAAGTCAATGGAAAAAAACAAGTATGATGCAAAATATTACTATTGCTATTGTACAAAAAGCTCTCATTTTGAATATATTATGAATGAAGCTTTCAAGAATAACATTCACATCGAGACTTCATCTGCTTTTGATGTTAATATTGTAGAGAATTTACTTGAAAATGGTAAAATCAACAAAAGCACCTATGTAATCTGCAATGGTTTCAAAAGAGACGAATACATCAACAATATTGCGCGATTAATTAATAACGGACATAAAAATACTATTCCGATTATTGATAATTACGAAGAACTTGATTTGCTTCAGGCTGAAATTAAAGGAAAATTCAAAATCGGAATTAGAATTGCAGCCGAAGAAGAACCTAAATTTGAGTTTTATACTTCAAGACTTGGTATTGGTTACAAAAACATAGTTTCTTTCTATAAAAAACAAATTCAGGAAAATGAAAAACTAGAGCTTAAAATGCTTCACTTTTTCATCAATACCGGAATAAACGATACTTCATATTACTGGAACGAGCTTGTAAAATGTATTAAAGTATACATTGCATTAAAAAAAGAATGCCCTACGCTTGACGGATTGAATATTGGAGGCGGTTTCCCAATTAAAAACTCGCTTGCTTTTGAATATGATTATCAATATATGATTGATGAAATTATCAATCAGATTAAAATAGCTTGTGACGAAGCCGAAGTTGATGTTCCAAATATTTTTACGGAATTTGGTTCATTTACAGTTGGCGAAAGCGGTGGCGCAATCTATCAGATTTTGTATCAAAAACAACAAAATGATAGAGAAAAATGGAATATGATCGATTCGTCGTTCATTACTACTTTGCCTGATACATGGGCGATAAATAAACGTTTTATCATGCTGGCAATTAACCGCTGGAATGATACTTACGAGCGGGTTCTGTTAGGAGGATTGACTTGTGATAGTGACGATTATTACAACTCAGAACAAAACATGAACGCCATTTATCTGCCTAAATACAACAAAGAAAAGCCACTATATATTGGTTTCTTTAATACTGGTGCGTATCAAGAAACTATTGGCGGATACGGCGGTTTACACCACTGTTTGATTCCACAGCCAAAACATATTTTAATAGATCGTGATGAGAACGGAATTCTAGCAACTGAGGTTTTCTCAGAACAACAGACTTCTGATGATGTATTGAAAATTTTAGGCTACAAGAAAAAATTGTAAAAAAAAACTGCAAATTTAAAAGTTTCGTTACTATAAAATTATTAATTTGCATATACCCTAAAAGGTTCAAAACTTTTAATTCAAAAAATAAAAAAAAACAAAAAACAAAATGAAAGGACCAATCAGTCAGTTTATTCAAAAACATTATTTACACTTTAATTCTGCTTCACTTGTTGATGCGGCTAAGGGATATGAGCAGCAATTAGCAAATGGCGCTAAAATGCTTGTAAGTATGGCTGGGGCAATGAGTACAGCAGAAATAGGTAAAATTTTTGCGGAAGTAATTAGACAAGATAAAGTGCAGATTATTTCTTGTACTGGAGCCAATCTAGAAGAAGATATCATGAATTTAGTAGCTCACTCCCACTATGAAAGAGTTCCTAACTATCGTGATTTGACACCAGAAGACGAATGGGCTTTACTTGAAAGAGGATTAAATCGTGTTACAGACACTTGTATTCCTGAGCATGAAGCTTTTAGACGTTTACAAAAACATATCTATAAAATCTGGAAAGATGCTGATGATAATGGAGAACGTTATTTTCCACATGAATTCATGTACAAAATGTTATTATCAGGAGTACTTGAAGAATATTACGAAATTGATTTAAAAGACAGCTGGATGTATGCAGCAGCTGAAAAAAATCTTCCAATTATTGTTCCAGGATGGGAAGATAGTACTATGGGTAATATCTTTGCTTCTTACGTAATTAAAGGAGATTTGAAAGCTTCGACAATGAAATCAGGTATCGAATACATGACTTTCCTTGCTGACTGGTATACAAAAAACAGCGAAAACGGAATAGGATTCTTCCAAATTGGTGGAGGTATCGCTGGTGATTTCCCTATTTGCGTGGTACCAATGTTGTACCAAGATATGGAAATGCATGATGTGCCTTTCTGGAGCTATTTCTGCCAGATTTCAGATTCTACAACTAGTTACGGATCTTATTCTGGAGCCGTTCCTAACGAAAAAATTACCTGGGGTAAATTAGATATCGATACCCCTAAATTTATTATCGAATCGGATGCTACAATTGTTGCTCCGTTAATATTTGCATATTTATTAGATTTATAGGATATTTTTATGAAAAGAATTATAGTAGACTACGCCAAACTGACTAATGAAATTTTAAACCTTTTGGTTGAAAAATTTCCTGATGGTTATGACGATTCGGATGTTATCCGTTTTAGAAACGCTAAAAACGAATTAGTAGAAGCTGTTGAAGTTCGTACTGAAGACACTATTTATTTAGTAAAAATTAGTACCAAACTTGCTGACAGAATCGAAAATTACGATGAAGATGACGATATTGATCTTGATGTTGATACAATCGAACCAGTAAAAGGTATTGATCTTGATGATGACGCAGATGACGATGATGAAGATGATGACAGACAAGATAAACCAGAATTAGATGGTGAAGATGACGATGATGACGAGGATAAAGATGATATATCATCTGACGACGACGATGACGAAGATGATGAAGATTAATTGCAATCTTTATTCTTAAATAAATAAAAGGAACTCAGTCGAGTTCCTTTTTTTTGTGAACATTAGCTCTAAAAATTATTTTATAAAATATAGGAAAATTATTATAATTTAATATTTTTGATATTATCTTATAAATTCATTTACCCGCCTATGACTTCAGAAACTTTACGTGCCAAATTAAAGGAGAATTTTGGGTTTGAAAAATTCAGACCTAATCAAGAAACTATTATTTCTTCAATTTTATCCGGAAAAGATACATTAGCAATCATGCCAACCGGAGGCGGAAAATCAGTTTGTTTTCAACTGCCTGCTCTTGTACTTCATGGAATTACAATTGTCATTTCTCCATTGATCGCTTTAATGAAAGATCAGGTAGACAGTTTAAAAACAAATGGAATTTCTGCCTGTTACATCAATAGCAGTCAATCATCAGAAGAACAGCAGTATTACATTGATAATTTAAAATCAAATACATTTAAATTGGTGTATGTTGCTCCCGAAAGTTTATCGTATCTCGATAATATTTTCAGCGAACTCACAATCAGTTTGATTGCTGTTGATGAAGCGCATTGTATTTCATCTTGGGGACACGATTTTAGACCTGCTTATACTAATTTAGGATATTTAAAAAACCGCTTCCCTTCTACTCCAGTGCTGGCTTTAACGGCTACAGCAGACAAAGCAACACGTTCAGATATTGCCAAACAGCTTAATCTAAAAAATCCTAAAATAGTAGTCGCTTCATTTGACCGTAAAAATCTAAGTCTTGAAGTTCGTCCTGCATTAGATCGCGTAAAACAAATTATAGATTTTATTGAAGAAAGACCAAACGAATCTGGTATCATTTATTGTTTAAGCAGAAAAACGACAGAAGAACTTGCAGAAAAACTCACTAAAAATGGGATTTCAGCAAAAGCATATCATGCTGGTCTTAACAATGAGACACGCGCCAAGACTCAGGATGAATTTATAAATGATGATTGTCAAGTTGTTTGTGCTACGATCGCTTTTGGAATGGGAATCGACAAATCAAACGTACGCTGGGTAATTCATTATAATCTGCCCAAAAATATTGAAGGTTATTATCAAGAAATTGGCCGTGCCGGACGTGACGGACTACCAGCAGAAACTGTTCTATTTGAAAGTTATGCAGATGTAATTCAGCTTCAGAAATTTGCTTCAGATGGACTGAATGCCGATGTGCAGCTAGCAAAACTCGAAAGAATGAAACAATACGCCGATGCTTTAAGCTGTAGAAGAAAAATTCTATTGTCTTATTTTGGCGAATTAGTAACTGAAAATTGCGGCAACTGTGATATTTGTAAAAATCCGCCTGTATTTTTTGATGGAACGATTTTAGCACAAAAAGCGCTTTCAGCAATTGCTCGATTAAAAGAATCTGAACCTCTGCCCGTTATTGTTGATTTTTTAAGAGGTTCGAGAAACGCGTATATCTACGAAAAAAATTATCAAACGCTAAAAACGTATGGAATAGGCGCAGACATTTCATGGTACGACTGGAACCA
The DNA here is from genome assembly GCF_017352115.1 of Flavobacterium endoglycinae. Taxonomy (NCBI): domain Bacteria; kingdom Pseudomonadati; phylum Bacteroidota; class Flavobacteriia; order Flavobacteriales; family Flavobacteriaceae; genus Flavobacterium; species Flavobacterium endoglycinae. Next base: position 5,297,822 of record NZ_CP071448.1, on the reverse strand, counting down.
ATATCTAATTCAGTTAATAAATTTAGGATATTGCGAAATTGCTTTTCACCAACACAATAAAATTCTGCTTACGCCTTTTGCCAAAAAAGTTTTATTTGAGAATGAAAAAGTTAAGCTAACTACGGTTGTTAAGAAAGTAATTGATAAGAACGAAATCAAACAAGAAAAAGCAAAAGCAGCTAAAAATTCTCTGTTTGAAACACTTCGAAAATTACGTTACGAAATTGCGCAGGAAGAAGAAGTTCCGGCTTATGTGATTTTTAGTGATGCTTCGTTAAGACAGATGGAAATATTAAGACCTATGACTGACGAAGATTTTCTTGCTGTTGAAGGTGTTGGTAAAGCCAAACTGGAAAAATATGGCTCAGAATTCATCAATGCTATTGTAGAATTCCACAGAAATAAATCAGTTGCCAAAAAAGAGAAAAAAGACAGTACATACAAAAAAACACTCGAATTATTTGAAAGTGGTATTTCAATCGAAGAAATTGCCGAAAGAAGAAGTTTAGGTCAAAGTACTATAGTTTCACATTTAGCCAAACTATATGTTGATGGGCACGATTTAGATTTGAGCCAGTTTGTTTCTGAAAATGAAATTAAAGAAATTCAGAAAGCTCAGATCGAGCTTGAAAATCCAAATGCATTAAAGCCATATTTTGATTATTTTGAAGAAAAAATGTCTTACGATAAAATAAGGTTTGGACTGGCTTATATTGAGAAACAATATCAAATGACATAAAAAAATACGCCAAGGTAATTTTACAGAATCACTAATAAAAAAGTAGCTTTGACTTCGCTCAACCAAATATATTAATTGCTGAAAAACTATTGTCAGGCTAAGCAAAGTCGAAACCAAGTTCTTAAAAGCAAAAAGCTGTACTTTTTAAGGTACAGCTTTTTTGTTATATACATATTTTTATAAATATCTTTCTTTAAAAATTTTCTGGTGATGCTTTTGATGTCCAATTATAACAAATCCTAAAGCACGGGCAGAAATGGGATTGCCAGATGCAGTTCCTATTCTTTTAAGTTGTTCTTCAGATAAACATTTATAAAATAATAAATTTGAATGTCTTACGGCTGAAAGTTCAGTTAGTAAATCCTGAATGCTTCTACCATTAGAATTTGTATTATCTGCATAATCAGATTCTTCAAAACTAGGCAAAGGCGTTTTATCGTTTCTCGAAAAACGCAATGCACGATAGGCAAAAATACGCTCAGTATCGATCACATGCTGAATAATATCTTTGATTGTCCATTTCCCTTCAGCATAACGATAATCAAATTTATCCATGGGAATATCTTGAACAAATCGGATGAATTCATGAAGAGAAATCTCTAATTCTTCAAAAAGATTTCCATCTCCAGCTTCTTTGATGTAAGTACCAAAATGACCTGAATATTCATTTTCTAATAACTGACTTGCATTCATTTATTTAAAAATTAAGTTTAAAATTTGAGCTTAAGCTGAGTTTCTACTAGCATTTGTATTTCCAAACAATGATCTTGTTACGATTTTTTCGTATACTTTAATAAGTTCTTCGTTTGGTGAATTTTCTTTATTCAATTCGTTAATTCTTAAAAGAGCATATTGCTGTATGGTCAACAACGGCAATACGATACGTTCTCTTATCTGGATCGACGCTATACCATCAGGATAATTCTCCATTAGAGTTTTATGTCCAGCGATTTTCAACAGTAAACGCTTTGTTTCTGAAAATTCATCGTAAATAATCTGCCAGAATTCACCAAATTCAGGATCTTTACTCATATAAGCGGTTAATGGTAAAAATGATTTTGCCAAAGACATCATACTGTTTTCCAATAACGTTTTAAAGAATAATGAATTATGGTATAAATCACTAACTTTATCCCATTGTCCGGTTTCTTCAAAATGTTTTAAAGCAGAACCTACTCCAAAGAAACCAGGTACATTTTGTTTTAACTGACTCCAAGAACCCACGAATGGAATTGCTCTTAGATCAGCAAAATCAAGTCCTTCAGATTTACTTCTTTTTGATGGACGGCTTCCAATATTAGTTTTTGAATAATATTTCAACGTACTCATTTTTTCCAAGTAAGGAATAAATTTCGGATGATTTTTGAAACTTAAATATTTATCATATCCTAAATTAGCCAATTGAGTTAAAATTTCTGTTTCTTCTGCAGTCAGCTCGTTTTTCTCTTTGCTGAAAACCTTATTGGTAACACCGGCACTCAATAAGTTTTCGATATTATAACGACAAGAATCTAAAGTTCCAAAATTTGAACTAATAGTTTGTCCTTGAACAGTTATTTGAATTTCTTTATTTTCAATTTTTGGTCCTAAGGAAGCGTAGAATTTATGCGTTTTTCCTCCACCACGAGCAGGAGGTCCGCCGCGTCCGTCAAAGAAAATAGCTTTAATGCCGTATTTTCGTGAAATTTCCGTCAACGAAATTTTAGCCTGATAAATACTCCAGTTGGCCATTAAATAACCACCATCTTTTGTTCCGTCAGAAAAACCAAGCATAATGGTCTGCTCATTTCCTCTTGACTGTAAATGCTTAGAATACTCAGGATTAGTGTATAGCTGCTCCATGATTTGATGAGCATTTTGTAAATCATCAACCGATTCAAAAAGCGGAATAATATCTACAGAAGGCGTATCCCAATTGTTCAGACGAATCATCGCAAAAGTTTCCATTACATTCAGCGCACTTTCGTTGTTACTGATGATGTAACGGTTTGCTCCTTCTTCTCCATTATTTTTTTGGATGGTTTTAATCGCTTGAACAGATTCTAAAGTCGATCTTGTAATTTCATTTTCAAAATCAGCAGGATTTAGATTTCCTTTCACTTTAGATAAAACAACGATTTTTTCATCTTCAGTTAAATCATAATAATTTTTCGGAAATACATCAGAACCTGAATTCAAATAATAATTCACTACATCTTTAAATACAACATTGTGTATTTTACTATTCTGACGAATATCTAATGTAGCAAAATGGAATCCAAATAAATTGATTTTTACCAAAAGAGCTTCCAGTTCATCTAAATATAATGACTGATGTTTCTCTATGATAATGTCTCTAATTTTATTTAACTGCGTCAATAATTCCTCCAAAGTGATGAAAATTTCACCTTTAGAATAGAAAACAGAACGGTAAAGTTTATGTTCAAGATCAGACACCAAAGTATCTACATCTGAGAAAGTTAACTTCCTTTTCAGATTTCTCATTTCAACATAATAACACTTTAAAATAGAAGTTCTTAAGCGATCTGCTACTTTAAGTGTAATATCAGTTGTAACGAAAGGATTTCCGTCACGGTCACCTCCCGGCCAGAATCCTAATTTGATTAATTGGTTCTGGATAGCATTTCCTTCCAGAATATTTTTTTGCAGATAATGTACAATTTCTCCAGCCGTAGCATAAAATACGTTTTCTAAGAACCAGATCAAACTTACCGCTTCATCGTAAGGATTTGGTTTTTCTTTCTGAATGAAAGGTGTTTTTCCTAACTGCGCCAGTAATTGCTTAATCTGTAATAAATCGTTTTGGCGAATAGCTTCTGTCAAATCATTTATAATTCCCAATACTGGACCTGGGTAAAACTGAGTTGGGTGCGCTGTTAAGACTGTACGAACATTGAAGTTTTCAAGAAAATCAACCAATTCATCGTCTTTTTCTTTGGCATCTGATTTTTCTTTAATGTCACGCAAAGATCCGCGTCCTTCCATATTGTTTACTTCTGGAAAGGCAGCATCTTCAATCGCATCAAATAATACAATTTGACGTTCGATATATTGAATAAATCGAAACATTAAATCGATCTTTTCAGTTTCTGAAGCATTGTTAAGGAACTTATTAGAGAAAAAATCAAAAATTTCCTTTGGTGTTTCTTGTTTTTTAAATCCTGTTTCGCAAGTTTCTGTAAATAAAGGCAGTAAAACTCCTGTATTATCTATAGAATCGAAAGGTAAGGTAATAAACACACTATTGTAAATGTGATATTTAGAGAGAACGTCTCGATTAAAACGCTCAATTTTGGGCAGCGTGTACATAAATTCGTATTATAGTTGTGTGGTTGGTTAATTAGTCATAAAAAAACCCCAAGAAAAACTTGAGGTTATATTTTAATATAGCATTCAAGAGGAGTTTTTACATATTTTTGAAAATAGTATGCATCAAACGCTTCTTATCGTTAATACTTTCCTCTAATGAGATCATAGTTTCTGTTCTGTAAACACCATCGATATCATCAATCATGAAAATAACTTCTTTTGCGTGCTTAGTATCTTTTGCTCTAATTTTGCAAAAAATATTGAATTTACCTGTAGTAACCGACGCAACTGTTACGAACGGAATTTGATTGATTCGCTCTAATACAAATTTAGTTTGAGATGTATTATTAAGAAAAACCCCAACGTATGCAATAAATGAATATCCTAATTTATCGTAGTCTAAGGCTAATGAAGATCCCATTATTATACCGGCATCCTCCATCTTTTTTACTCTAACGTGTACTGTACCAGCAGAAATCAATAATTTTTTTGCAATGTCAGTAAACGGAACTCTCGTATTGTCTATTAACATGTCTAAAATCTGGTGATCTACTTCATCTAAACGAAATTTACTCATAATTCTTTAATTAATATTACTAATTGCTATTACAAAGTATAAAAATATATATAAAAAACAACAAATTCACACAAAAATTAACTTTTTATCAAGCCGTTAACAAATTTAATATTTTTATTTAAATAAAAATCTGCTTTTTGGTTCAATTTCGGAATATTAGAATAATCATCAGAATAAACAGCTCCCTGCCCGTCATATTCGTAATGACCAAAATAATTTTCCAATTCACCTGCTTCTACTATATAAGCATTAAAATGAATCTTATTTTCAATCAATTCTTCTTTGTATTGAGCGACAAAATTCGTAATAATTTCGATACCATCATAATTTATTTTGATATTTTTATACATAAAATCATAAAAAACCACTTTATTTTGTGAAATATTCAAATAATCAAAAATTCTATTGACAACTAAATCGTTTTCGTTTATGAGTTTAAAGCTTGAAATTAGTGAGAAAAATATGTATTTTCTTGTGATTTCCCTCTCGTAATCGTTTGGATAATGACCGGCTTCAAATAAGATAGTAGGCACTCCCAAAAACTGAAAAGTATCTCCTATACAGTTTATATTAAATGAATCATCAAATCGTCCCACTTGTCCTGGAATAAATTCCTGCAGTACATCGTTGATTCCTGCAATTAAATTGATAGCTTTCTGACGGTTTTCATTTACTTCTCTTTCTTCATTATAAGATGGTGCCAAAAAAGAAACAGTGGCCGGTTCTCCTGTATCACCAGCGCCAAAAATAGTACGCTGATCGTGCAGGTTGAAACAAAAATCAGGTTTAAAAGTTTCGAAAACTTCTCTTAAGACATTACTTTCAGGTTGTGTTAGGTTTTGAGAATCGCGGTTTAGATCTACTTTATTAGCATTTTCGCGTGTATAAAGCCTAGCACCATCTGGATTCAAGATTGGAATGCAATAAAAAGTAAATGCAGCAAGCATTTTTTCTGCAAAATCGGATTTATTATTTAGAACATTAATAAAATCAAAAAGTGCTTTGGTAGTGGTACTTTCATTTCCGTGCATTTGCGACCATAAATAAATACGAGTTTTTCCGGTACCAATTTGATAACTATATATAGGTTCGCCTAAAACCGATTTACCAATAATACTAACTTGATTGTCTGTATTTAATTTATCTAATAAAGGCTGAATGTGGTCTAAAGTTAAGTAACGTCCTCCGATGGACTGCTCTTTGTTTTGGCTGAATAATTCTTCTAAATTCATTGTGTTTTGATTAGTTTACAAAAGTAAACATCTTTATTTTTACAATTGTAAACATTTAAAAATCGAAGAAATTTAGAAATGTAAACACTCTTTAAGACTCATTTTAAACTTTTAAAAGAAAAACAGTTAACAATTGTTATCACTTTAAGTATTTAAAACTAAATATAACTATTTCAAATAGTTAACACTACTTAATTAAAGTAATTATTAGGTAGTTTATACAAGTTTTCATCGATTTACAACTGTAAAATTGCATTATCGAATCTTTTTAATTACATTTGTAAACAAGTCAAATGCCTAATATTATTTACAATGGTAAACATCGATGATTTTGTAAAAAGACTGGAAATTATACTCGATTATTATGGACTAAATGCTTCTTCTTTTGCTGATAAAATTGGCGTGCAAAGATCAAGTATGTCTCACCTGCTCTCTGGAAGAAATAAACCAAGTCTTGATTTTGTTATGAAAATAATGGAAGTTTTTCCGGATGTTGATTTATATTGGATTCTAAATGGTAAAGGGAATTTTCCTAAAACAGATGACATTAAAGAAACTGAAAAAGTTGTCTCTCCTATTTCTTCAAATGAAAATTTTGGAGACACCAATTTATTTTCTCAATTGGATTATGAAATTGAAAAGCCAGTTATTAAAAAAACCGACGAAGTAAAAAGAACCAATATTAGTTTTGAAGAAGACGAAATAGAAAAAATTGTAATTTTCTACAAAAACGGAACTTTTAAGGCATATGTACCATAAATTTAAAATTTCGCGTATTTGAAAATTTTTAAAAATTATTTTGGTTTAAGCGATTCTCACGGATTTGAAAAAATATCGAAAAAAATTAAACCACTAACCCATTCGCAGGTATTTTTCCTAAAACTCCTTTATAATGTTGTTTTAAAATTTCCCAATCGGCATTATAATTTCCTGTTGGATAAAATGGCTTTCCTAAGTTTACTTCTTTTTTGCCCCAATCAAAAGCAACTGGAACAATAGGAACATTCGCTTTAAGTGCGATATAATAAAAACCAGTTTTAATTTCTGTCACACCTTTTCTAGTTCCTTCGGGAGCAACAGCCAGTCTAAAAACTTCTTTTCGATCAAAAATCGCTGCTATAGAATCGACTTTATTTAATCCGCCGGTACGATCAAGTGGTTCTCCGCCTACATTTCTAAAATAATATCCAAACGGAAAACGAAACAATTCCTTCTTTCCTACCCAGTTCATCTGCAATCCGGAGATACCTCGAGTAAAAAGTCCAATATAAAAATCATGGTTGCTGGTATGCGGCATTACCATTAGGATACATTTTTTTACTTCAGCATTTTCCAATCCCACTATTTTCCAGCCCATTAGCTTATAAAAGATGAACTTGTATAATTGTTTCTTCATTAAAAATTAGAATTTGATGCAAAATAAACCATTTAAAATGGTATTTTTGAGTAAAAGCATTACAAAAATGATTCAGAAACTGTTAAGTTATCTTATACCTATAAAAATATTCAAAAAGAAATCAGCAAGAAGCAAAGTTATCGAAGTTACATGGACAAATGGTGAATTAGTTTTAGATACTGAAAATACAAATTATTCATACGGAAGCTTACAACGCATATTACGATACGGACTCAGAAATATTGGTTACGATAAAATTCTAGAGATGGAGCATATTCTGCTTTTGGGAGTTGCCGGCGGAAGTGTTGTCAAGACTTTGATCGATGAGATACACTATAAAGGTAAAATTACTGGAGTTGAAATAGATCCCGATATGATTCAGGTTGCCAATGAATATTTTAACTTAAACCAGATTGAACAGCTTGAAATTGTTATTGATGATGCTTTTGAATTTGTTTTAAAAACAAAGGATAAATATGATTTAATTATTATTGATATTTTTGAAGACATCAATATGCCGAATTTCTTGTTCGAGAATTTTTTTAGCGATCGTGTTTGCTTTCATTTAAAATCTGGTGGTTTTGTGTTGTTTAATACCATGATTTTGGATGAAGCGCACAATATTAGAAACCGAAAATACATATCCGAAATAAATCCTAAATTGTATACTTCAAAAATGCTTCCGCGAATTGAAGTACACAATGAATTAATAATTATTGAAAAAGTTGCTTAAACCTTACATTCTATGAAATCCCTTGTTTCTATTTTAAAAGCCTTACCACCTTCCCAAATTATTGACACTTCAATTGATCTTTCAAAATATATTCCGCTTGATTTATCTATTACCAATCACGAATTGGTAGAAAGCAAACCAGAAACTTCTGCAGAATTTGAGCGTTTTATTTTTAATTATATGGAAGTCAATAATGCTGAAGTAGCGTATGGCGGTTATATAGAGGGAAGAAATTTATATAAGAGAAGCACAATTTTTAAGAATGATTCGGTTCCAGAAAGAAATATTCATATTGGACTTGATTTATGGGCAAAAGAAGGAACTGCCGTTTTAAGTCCGCTTGACGGAAAAGTACACAGCTTTCAAAATAATGCCGGATTTGGCGATTACGGTCCGACCATAATTTTGGAACACGAAATTGAAAATGAAACTTTTTATACTTTATACGGACATTTATCGTTAGAAAGTATAGAAAACTTAACTGTTGGGACTACATTTAAAAAAGGCGAAAAAATTGCGTCTTTAGGAAATTCAGCCGTTAATGGAGATTACGCACCTCATGTCCATTTCCAAATCATAAAAAATTTACAGGATAAATGGGGTGATTACCCAGGTGTCTGCAATACAAACGATCTGAATTTTTATATAGAAAATTGTCCCAACCCTAACTTATTATTAAAAATAACTTAAATGATTATGAAGAAAGCGGGATTGATTATATGTTTGCTATTATTAATTGGATGTAAATCAAAAAACATCAGCAGAGATACAGATGATTTAAAAATTAAAAAAGTTTCCAATTCAGAAATTAATTCAGAGCAACAGCGAAAAGCCTACGAATTAGGAAAAAGAGTTTTAGAAACCTGTAATACCTCTAAATTTAAACCTTTTAATGAAACCGAAGTGACTCAGTCTGTTAGAGAAAATACAACTGAAGAACGATTGACTAAAACCTGTACGAGATTTAGACAATACTACGGAAGCTTTATAGATTTAAAATTAGACGGCGTTTACAAAACCAAACAAGAAGTCATTTACCGTTACCATGCTTTGTATACTAAAAAAGTAGCCAACAAAGAATTGAGAGTATTTGTAAATGAAGACAATTTAATATCTGCCATCAAATCAATGGACTGGGACGAAAAATTTGATTCAAAAATAACCGAACAATAAAATTACTTATGAATATAAAAATGCTTCTTTTAGTTGTGTTTATTTCTTTTTTTGCTAATGCTCAAGAAAAAATGAACGTTAAAGGTCAGTCATTCTCTGCCACACAGCCTTACACTTTCGTCTGCGAAAAATATGCGTATACTGGTGAAGCCGAGATCCAGATTGCCAAAACTGATAAAGGAGGTATTTTAAAAATAACTGTTGCCACTGCAAATGATCAAGTAAAAATTTTAGGTGGACTTTATGTAGACTTAGCCAACGCAGACGTAATTGCCTGCGTTGACAAAAATGTAAAAGAAAGTGCCGATGGCAAAACTTCAGCTTTTTACTATTTTACTCCTGCTGAATTTGCTAAACTTAAAAAAACAGATATTTATGCTGTTCGTTTTATTCTAAAAGGAGGTTCGGATACTTTCAGCAGTCAGACGGGTTATTTTACAGCGCACAACAAAAAGAACTATTTTTCAACGGTTTACGACCAGTCCAAAAAGAGTTTCGATACTGCTAAAGAAATTAGTGTTTTATAAATAAGTTAGTATATATTTAGTAAAATGAATACTGGACTTACAACTCCTTTTGGTAAAATTTATTTATATACAAATGGAATTGCTTTAAATTATTCTATCGAAAAGCTGGAGAACGAAGTTTTAGGTTTAAAAAATAAACCCATTTTTATTGTTGATGATAGATATAGAATAACAGTCTATATTGATGGTTCTCAAATTCCAATTTCTATTGAATGTAAATTCGATGACTCCACAATATTTAGTGAAAGCACAGTAGAATCTGGCGAAAGACTTGCACTTAAAAGTTGGTATAAAGATAATTTAAAAATTAGCATTGGTACTGAGGATGAAATAAAGGGGCTTTATGTAAAATATTTAAATACGGGATTACAAGTTGATATTACAGACAAAGAACTATTAGATAATATTGTTTTTGGAATTGCATGGCTTAAATTAAAAGATTTAAAAAAAGAAGATTCATATACTTGGTTTGCTGCTGATCCAAGCATCTCTTAAATTGAGGACAAAAAATAGAATGAATTATAAATAATTTAGTTTTAATGAATAGACTTTTTCATAAAATAAAACTTATATTTATAGCCTAATTACAAATTTACCATGAATCCTAACGAAGCTTTAATTACAAAGTTCTATACCGCCTTTGCTAATTCTGATGCCAAAACGATGGCAGAATGTTATCACCCAAAAATTCATTTTATCGATCCGGCATTTGGTCTTTTAAAAGAAGAACAAGTGAGCAAGATGTGGGAAATGCTTTTATTAAAGAGTAAAGGAAACATTAAAATTGAATTCTTTGATGTAAAAGCAGATGATTTTACAGGTTCTGCAAAGTGGGTGGCGACTTATAATTTTAGTAAAACCAATCGAAAAGTAATTAATAAAATCGGAGCCGAATTTGTATTTCAAGATGGCTTAATTATCAAACATACAGATAGCTTTGATGTGTGGAAATGGTCAAAACAAGCCTTTGGACCAATGGGATATTTACTGGGATGGACAGGATTTTTCCACAAAAAAATTCAAGAACAGGCATTACTTTCCCTTAAAAAATACCAAGAAGCAAAATAGATTTTTTCCAATAAAAAATAAACCCGACAAGATTTATATTTCTGTCGGGTTTTATTTTATTCTGACTTTCCTATGTGGTTTCAAGTTTAAGATTTAAACCAGCTTTCTACCAATTCATCTTCAAACGAACTTGCGTTTTTATGAATAAACTCGTTTGTATTTTTATTATAAGAATAATCCAAAGCCCAAGTTTGGTGATTTTCAGCTAATTCTTTAATGCTATTGCAGACATAAGCAATCTCTTCGTCTGTGGTTGTTGGATGAATCGACATTCTAATCCATCCCGGTTTTTTAATCAAATCACCAATTGTTATTTCGTTCACCAGTTTGTTAGACGTTTCCTGATCAACATGAAGTAAGTAGTGTCCGTATGTTCCCGCACAGCTGCATCCGCCTCTAGTTTGAATTCCGAAACGATCGTTTAAAATTTTAACTCCTAAATTAAAATGAAGATCATCAATAAAAAAAGAAACTACTCCTAACCTGTCTTTATGCTGTCCGGCTAAGATTTTAATATTTTCAACTGGCTCTAATTGACTAAAAACATAATCTACAATTTCGTGCTCGCGCTGTAAAATGTTTTCAATTCCCATTTCTTCTTTCAGTTCAATTGCCAAAGCCGTTTTTATTACCTGAAGAAATCCTGGAGTTCCACCATCTTCGCGATCTTCGATATTATCGATATATTTATGTTCTCCCCAAGGATTCGTCCAGCTTACAGTTCCACCGCCTGGACAATCAGGAATCATATTATTGTATAATTTTTTATTGAAAATTAAAACGCCAGATGTTCCAGGGCCTCCAAGAAATTTATGAGGAGAAAAGAAAATTGCATCTAAATACGCTTCAGGATCAGCAGGATGCATATCAATTTCAACATAAGGACCAGAGCAGGCGAAATCTACAAAACAAACTCCGTTATATTGATGCATTAATTTTGCTGCTTCATGAAATGGTGTTTTTATTCCCGTTACATTCGAGCATGAAGTAATTGAAGCAATTTTAATCGTTCTGTCACTGTATTTTTCTAATAAATCTTTTAGATTATCTAAGCAGAAAAGTCCTTTTTCGCATGACGGAATAATTTCAACATCGGCAATAGTTTCCAGCCATGAAGTCTGATTTGAGTGATGCTCCATGTGAGAAATGAAAACAATTGGCCTTTTTTCTGCTGGAACAGTAATAAAATCTTTTAAATTCTCAGGTATTTTTAAACCTAAGATACGTTGGAATTTATTAACCACACCTGTCATTCCCGTTCCATCAGTAATTAAAACATCATTATGACTAGCATTGGTATGGCGTTTAATAATATGTCTGGCATGATGATACGCTTTTGTCATGGCAGTACCTGACACCGTAGTTTCGGTATGAGTATTAGCTACAAAAGGTCCAAATTGGTTCAAAAGCTTCTCTTCTATTGGTCTGTAAAGCCTTCCGCTGGCAGTCCAATCCGTGTAAATAATCTTTTTTTTGCCAAATGGCGAAGTAAAATCTTGATTTATGCCAACAATATTTTGTCTGAAATCCTGAAAATAAGTTTCAAGACTGATGGTACTATTTTTGCTATTCATTAGTGTGCCTATGTTTGACTGCAAATATAATTGCTTTTTTGCAATATTGAGAATTTATCAATTATAAACTTCAAATCATAAATAAACTTTTAGTATCTTTAGTTAAAAGGTCTTTTTTTGGATAAATTATCATAATATCCTATCAAATTAATAGGTAATAAAAATTAAACAATACTGTATATATGGAAAATTTATCAACGGCCACTTTTGGTGGTGGATGTTTTTGGTGTATTGAAGCTGTAATCCAGCGTTTAGACGGAATTAAATCAATAAAATCTGGTTATTCAGATGGTTTTATAAAAAATCCAGCGTATCGCGAAGTCTGCACCGGCCGAACAGGACACGCAGAAGTAATTCAGGTAACTTTTGATCCTGACATAATTTCATATCATGACTTGATTTTTATTTTTATGACAAGCCACGATCCAACAACTTTAAATCGTCAAGGCGGCGACAGTGGAACTCAATACAGATCAATCGTGTTGTATCATGATGATGCGCAGAAAGAAATCGCAGAACAAGTATTTAAAGAAGTACAGCCTGCGTATATTGATCCGATTGTAACACAATTGAAACCCTTTGAAGTTTTTTATGAAGCTGAAGACTATCATCAAAACTATTACAATAACAATCAGGAAGCTGGTTATTGTCAGGTTGTGATTGATCCGAAAATTCAAAAACTTAAAAAAATGTATGCCGATCGATTGATTGGCTAATGTAAAGTTTACCACAGATTAAAAGGTTTAAAAATTTTGATAATTATTTATTCTGTGGTAAAAGAAAGAAACAAAAATGAAAAGTTTAAAAATACATAATCGTTTTACTGCTGAATTGCCTGCTGATCCTGAAACTATAAATGAAGTTCGTCAGGTAAAAAATACGCTGTTCTCGTATGTAAATCCAACAAAACCTTCTGATCCAAAGCTAATTCACGCATCAGAAGATGTAGCTGCAATGGTAGGGATTTCAAAAGAAGAAATCAATTCTGAAGAGTTTTTAAATGTTTTTTCTGGAAAAGAAATTCTTTCGGAAACACAACCTTATGCCATGTGTTACGCCGGACATCAATTTGGAAACTGGGCTGGACAATTAGGCGACGGACGCGCAATCAATTTAACGGAAGTTGAAAACAAAGGTCAGTTTTATACACTTCAGTTGAAAGGTGCCGGAAAAACTCCGTATTCCAGAACTGCCGATGGTTTGGCTGTTTTACGTTCTTCGATACGTGAATATTTATGTGCCGAAGCTATGTATCATTTGGGCGTTCCCACTACCCGATCGCTTTCGCTAATGCTTTCTGGAGATCAGGTTTTGCGTGATATTTTATATAATGGAAATCCAGCTTATGAAAAAGGTGCTGTGGTTTGTCGTGTTGCTCCTTCATTTATTCGTTTTGGAAGTTTTGAAATGCTGGCTGCTCGTAATGAACTTACAAATTTAAAGCAGTTTGTCGAGTTTACAATTAAGCATTATTTTCCTGAAATAACGGGAGAACCTAAAGAGCAATATCTACAGTTTTTTCAAAAAGTAGCTGATACTACTCGTAAAATGATTGTTGATTGGCAGCGAGTTGGTTTTGTCCATGGAGTAATGAATACTGATAATATGTCTATTCATGGAATCACAATTGATTACGGGCCATACGGATGGCTGGAAGATTTTGATCCGACTTGGACTCCGAATACAACTGACAGCCAATATAGAAGATATCGATATGGAAATCAGCCTCAAATTGCACAATGGAATTTGTATCAATTAGCCAATGCGCTTTATCCATTAATAAACGAAGCAGCACCGTTAGAAAAGATATTAGAATCTTTTATGACAGATTTTAGTGCTGACTATAAAGAAATGTTTTTAAGTAAATTAGGTTTGTTTACTTCAACTGAAACTGACAATCAGTTAATTGATGATTTAGAAATTAATCTGCAACTGACAGAAACTGATATGACAATCTTTTTTAGAAATTTAAGCTTGGTTGAAAAATCAGATTTTGCTCCAGAAGCAATTGAAAAAATCAAATATGCGTTTTATAAACCAGAAGAATTTACAGGTGAAGTTTCTGAAAAATGGACCAAATGGTTTTCTGAATATTTAGAAAGACTAAAAGCTGAAGAATTATCCGATGATGAGCGTTCACAAAAAATGAACCGAATCAATCCCAAATATGTACTTCGAAATTATATGGCGCAATTGGCCATCGATGCCGCCGATAAAGAAGATTATTCATTGATTGATGAATTTTACAAACTTTTACAGAATCCATACGACGAACAACCGGAATACGAAAAATGGTTTGCCAAACGACCAGATTGGGCAAGATCTAAAGTAGGCTGTTCCATGCTTTCTTGTAGTTCTTAATTTTTTATTTGCCACGAATTTCATGAATTAATCTTTTGTTAGTTCGAGCGTAGTCGAGAACGCTATAACACCTCGACTCCGCTCGATGTGACAAAAAAATTTGAAATTCGTGGTTAAAATTATTTTGAAGTAATATAATCCACAATCATATTGGCATGGATTCTTGAGTTTTCAATAAACCATTTATGTGTCTGCATTCCACCGCAAACCACACCTGCCAAGAATAAACCTTCGACATTCGTTTCCATAGTTTCAGGATTATATACCGGAATTTTTAGCTCATCATCAGAAAGCTGAATTCCCATTTTTTCCAAGAAATTCAAATCTGGTTTGTAGCCTGTTAAGGCCAGAACAAAATCATTTTCAATTGTAACTTTTCCTTCTGGCGTTTCAATCTCCACTTCGTTTTCTCTTATTTCTGTAATGTTGGATTGAAAATACGCTTTAATACTTCCTTCGGCAATTCGGTTTTCAACATCGGGTTTTACCCAATATTTCACTCTATTGTTGATCTCGTTTTTACGAATCACCATAGTTACGTTTGCTCCTTTTCGCCAGCATTCCAAGGCTGCATCAACAGATGAATTATTGGCTCCAACAACCAAAATATTTCTAAAAGCATATTCATGAGCTTCCTTATAGTAATGACGCACTTTTGAAAGCTCTTCTCCTTTTACATTCATTGTAATCGGAATGTCATAAAAACCAGTTGCTATAACCACATTTTTAGCTTTGTTTGAATTTTTATTGGTTGTAACTTCAAAAACTGAAGTTTGATTTTTCTTAATTTCTGTTACTTTTTCAAATAAATGAATTTTGAAATTAAAATAACGGTGTATGTTTCGATAGTATTCTAAAGCTTCTTGTCGGCCTGGTTTTGGTGCTAGACAATTGAATGGAATATCTCCAATTTCAAGTCTTTCAGCAGTAGAAAAAAAGGTCATATACAGTGGGTAATTGAAAATACTATTTACCAGCGCGCCTTTTTCTATAATTAAGTAATGTAAATTTTTCTTTTGTGCTTCTATTGCGCAAGCAAGTCCAATAGGGCCGCCTCCTACAATAATTAAATCATATTGATCTGTCATAAGTTATTCTTTTGCCCAATTTTTAAAAGGATTTTTACTTAAATAGGCATTGTAGTATCTTTCGTCATTGGTAACTTCTTCGCCCAGCCATTGTGGTTTATCAAAGTCTTCTGTTTCAGATTGAAGTTCGATTTCGGCCATAATTAAACCTTCGTTTTCGCCGTAGAATTCATCCACTTCAAAAATGTGGTTACCCGATTTAATTTCGTATCGGGTTTTCTCAATTTTTCCTTTTTCACAGAGTTTAAGCAATTCGACAGCTTCGTCAATTGGAATTTGATTTTCCCATTCAAAACGTGACATACCGCCCTGATGTCCAATACCTTTTATAGTTAAAAACGCTTTTTCTCCTTTGATTCTAACACGAACTGTTCTTTCCGGAATTGAACTCAAATATCCTTGTGCAATTTTATTTTTTGCAAAAGCTTGTTCTTTAAAATCATCTGATTTTATAAGAAACTTTCTTTCTATTTCGAGCATTTTGGGTCTAAATTAATTTTACTGCAAGTTACTTAATTTAATTAAGTCAAAGAGTCAAAAAATCAAATTTGATGCCTCTTAAAATTCTTAATTTTGAGATAGTATCTTATAAATTTAAAACCAATTTACCTGATTATTAACATATTAAAATTTTTATTTTGAGTAAATTTGATAGAACCATAGAATCAAAAGCCATGTCTAAAAAAGCACTTTATCTAATTGGTATTGTTCTTAGTATTGTTTTAGGCACTATTTTATATCTGAAATTCTGCTGTAATTGTGATACTGAAATCCCTTGAAGTGAAAAATAAAAGAACAGTACTTACATACATAACTAAAATATTGTATCATGAATTTACCCTGTATTTTAATACCAATTTTAGCGGGTTTATTTTGCGGAATCCTAGGTTATTTACTAGGAAAACTGAACTCAAAAAATGATGATGCACTTGTAGCATCTCTTCAGGCAGATTTAGATGCCTCTAAAGCACATACAAAAAGCTTAACGAAAAAAATAGATACTTTGGAAGCAGATTTACTTTCAAAACGAAAAACAAAAGCTCCAAAAGTAATTATTGCCGAAGTTCCACCACCATTTGATGCTATAACAGCTTCGAATGTTTTAGGAAAAAATATAAAGGAAAATGATTTGAAAATTGTTGAAGGAATAGGTCCTAAAATTGAAAGTTTATTTCATGAAGCTGGAATTCTAACTTGGCGCGATCTTTCTGAAGCGTCTACAGAAAAATTACAATCTATTTTGGATGCAGGTGGCGAAAATTACGCGATTCACAACCCAAGTACTTGGGCAAAACAATCTTTATTTGCTTACGAAGGCAGATGGCAGGAATTGAAAGACTGGCATGAAAGTCTACTTGGCGGTAAAGAATAAAATAGAAATTAGAAAAGCTGTTTGAATGCCTTCTTTTCTTAACTAAAAAAACTCGAATCCCAATTTTCAGTTTTATCATACCACAATTGTCCTCTTGAAACTTTTAACGGACAATCAAAATTGTTTGTATACAATGCACCTGTTCCCAATCCTTGCGGCATATCTGAATTTAAGGTAAAAGTCCATTGTGCGATAGCATTTAAACCAATATTACTTTCTAATGCCGATGTAATCCACCAGCCAATGTTGTATTTTTCAGCCAGAGAAATCCATTCTTTTGTTCCTTTTAAACCTCCCACAAAACTTGGTTTTAAAATGATGTATTGTGGTTTTATTTTTTGAAGTAATGCTTCTTTAGCTTGAAACGAAAAAACACCAATTAATTCTTCATCCAATGCAATTGGGAAAGGCGTCTGCTGGCATAAATCTGCCATCGCTTGTAAATTTCCTTTTTTAATTGGCTGTTCAATACTATGCAATTGAAATACATTTAACTGATTCAAT
Organism: Flavobacterium endoglycinae; assembly: GCF_017352115.1. Lineage (NCBI taxonomy): Bacteria > Pseudomonadati > Bacteroidota > Flavobacteriia > Flavobacteriales > Flavobacteriaceae > Flavobacterium > Flavobacterium endoglycinae. The sequence goes on along the minus strand of NZ_CP071448.1, from coordinate 5,280,169 downwards.
TTATCTAAAGCTTCGCTTATAGGGAAAGCGCCATTTGCATCTACTCTAATTTCAATTTGTTCTGCAGAAAAATGACTTCTTATAAATTGTAATAATTCTAATTCTTTATCAAAATCGATAGCGCCAATTTTGAGTTTAATACATTTAAAACCATCCCTTAATTTGGCTTCGATCTGCTGTTTCATGTATGACGCTTCTCCCATCCAAACCAAACCATTTATATCAATTGATTTTGTCATATTGGTAAATTCTGAAGGAAATAACAAATAAGGAGTTTCACTTTTCAAGGATAAAAAAGCCATTTCTACACCAAACTGAATGGAAGGAAATTCTAATAAAGCATTCCATAAAGCTACTTCTCCCAAATGAATATTATCACAGGTCCATTTTAGTTTTTCTTCATAATCATCTCGGTCATCAGCACTTAAACCTCGTAAAATACCGCACTCTCCTATTCCTTTTTTACCGTTTTTTTCCAAAACAATAAACCAGGTTTCTTTTTGGGTCATAATTCCTCTCGAAGTACCAGACGGAACTTTGAATTCGAGCATGTATTTGTAATAACTGGCTTTCATTTTTAAGTTGCTAAGTTATAAGAGACTAAGCTTAATGGTATAATTTTAATATTTTTTCGAAATCTTTTGATGGCAGACCAGCTTTTTCGAAAACAGCAAAATCTTGTTTTGTTTTTTCTTTCCAGCTTACATTATCAGTTACGTTTTGATCCTGATACTTTTTGTAAATGGCTTTGGCATCACTATAATTATTGCTTACTAAATAAACATGCGCTAGATTTAGTTTTACCAATAATTCAGTATCGTCCAATTTTTCGCCTTCTTGCAGAAATTTCAAAGCTTTCGCATATTGTTTGGTTAGAATATAAGAGTATCCAATTGTACTGTAATCTAATGCTGTTGCTTTTCCGTCATTTATTATCGTGCTTATTTTTTGAATGGCTTCGTTGTATTTCTGCTGTTTGATTAATGTTGCAGCTTGATTTCGTAAATCATTATAAATGTTTTTAGAAATGTCGGCATCATTATAACAGGCATTTCCAAAATCTTTATATACTTTCGTTTTTTCTACGGCTAACAATTTCTGAAATTCGCCATAACGATATTGCTTCATGATTTTATCAAGAATACAAACGCAAAAATCATCTGAATTGGCCATTTTCTGTGCCATTGTCGACGTTTTGCACAAACTGATGATTTCGTTTTTGTTACCCTGATTCCAGCCTCTGTTTAGTTTTGTATCTACCCAAGGCACAACTTCCAGAACGATTTTCTGACTTAAAAACCAGTTTTTGCTTTCAAAACCAAACCATATAGAAGTTGTGTTTTGTTTTAAACACGAATTTTTATCGAGTGAAATTCTTTTAGCGTCTTTACTTACTGGTTCTGACTGCGAAAAACAGGCTGAATCTACTTTTCCGTCTGTTTTATATTTTTTTGCATTGGCATCTGAAGTAAATAATGAATATGTGCATTGATCGTCACCAGAAATTTTAGACATTAAAAACACGGCTCCGGCAGATCCTTGACCAATTCCGTATGGATCTGGAATTGCTTTTAAAAGCGAAACCAAACTATTTGCCATTTGCTGGTTTTTATCTAAAAGTGTGATTCTGTAGACAATTTCGGTAGTTCCAACGGGAAGATCTTCGGTTTTAATGATAGTTCTTTCGCCAGCAGAAACCATGATTTCTTTGGTTGTGGCACGTTCTTTATCCCAATAACCGTCTTTCTGAGCGAAAGTACTTCCGGTTGAAGCCAGTAAAAGGATTAGAAATATTCTTTTGAAATTCATATTCTGAACGATATGAGATTTGAATAATGTAGTAAAAATAATTTGTGATGAAAACCAGTGCCCTAGCCCCGATAGAAGCGATATCCTTTTGTGCCTGTCCACAAAGAACGGAAAGGCACAAAAGATATAGCGGATAGCGGGATTAGCTCCTTATTATAATTCTATTGATTCTCCGATTGCTAAAAGCATTAAATCTTTTCCTTTATCGAAAAATTTACGAATTGATTCTTCATGGTTGATTTCGATATAGCCAAAAGTATCAAAGTGATATCCTAGAACTTTATCGCATTCTACAAAATCTGAAGCGATGATAGCATCTTCAACATCCATTGTGAAATTATTACCAATAGGAAGAATGGCTAAATCTAATTTTGTACGCATTGGGATCAATTTCATATCCATTGTAAGAGCGGTATCGCCTGCAATGTAAATGTTTTTGTGCTCGCCTTCGATTACAAAACCGCCGGGATTTCCGCCGTAACTTCCGTCAGGAAAAGAACTAGAATGAATAGCATTTACGTATTTTACTTTCCCAAAATCGAATTTCCAGCTTCCGCCATGATTCATTGGGTGGCTGTTAAAACCTAATTTTGCGTAATAGCTTGCAATTTCTGCATTTGAAACAATCACTGCATTGGTTGCTTTTGCAATAGCTTCAACATCCAGAACGTGATCTCCGTGTGCGTGTGTAAGCAGGATATAATCTGCTTTTAATGATTTTATATCGACATGCGCCGCGGCAGGGTTTCCTGTAATAAATGGGTCAACAATAATATGTTTTCCTCCTACTTCAATTCCTAAAGCTGCGTGTCCGTAATAGGTTATTTTCATTTTTAATACATTTTTTTAAGTTAAACTTGAGTTTATCTTCCGCCCATAAAAAGGTTAACAAAAATATCTGCTGCTAACGAAATCATACAGATTGTTAGCAGTATTGAAAGCAGAAATGTGCTTAATGCCAGTTTTTTCAATTCAGGATCTAATAGCTTAGGATTCTGATTTTTATAAATCGTAATTAAATGTTTAGTTAAAGGAATATACGCTAGTAAGAATAAATATTGGTCTAAACGGTAATCACTTAAAACAGCAAAAACAACTACCAAAACCATAGCGCTTACAATTAAAGCAAAGTGATAGTTTTTTGCTTTTTTGCCGCCTATTTGAACCACAATTGTATTTTTTCCTGATTTGCGGTCGGATTCTTCGTCGCGCATATTGTTTAGGTTTAAAACACCGACACTTAATAAACCAATGGCAACAGCTGGCAGAATCAATAACGGATCTACTTCTTTTGAATATAAAAAGTTTACTCCAAGTGTACTTACCAAACCAAAAAAGATGAAAACGAATAAGTCGCCAAATCCTTTATAGCCATAAGCCGAATTTCCAACTGTATAACGAATTGCAGAAATAATTGCCGCGATTCCAAGTAATAAGAAAAAGATAGAATATTCAAAGTTATCTTTTCCAAAAGCAAAATAAATCAAGGTAATAGCTGATAATAAAGTCAGTAATGACGTAATTATTATCGCTTTTTTCATGGCTTGCGGTGTAATGATTCCGCTTTGAATAGCACGCTGTGGACCAACACGATCAGCATTATCGGTTCCTTTTACGCCATCGCCGTAATCGTTGGCAAAATTAGATAATACTTGCAAACCAAGTGTTGTTAAAAGGGCAAAACCAAATATTTTCCAACTGAAAACTTCTGTTGGAGTATTAATGGTTTCTGTTGGATTTGAAAGCGCATATATACTTCCAACAATAATTCCAGAAACTGATAAAGGTAATGTGCGCAGTCTTGCGGCTTCAATCCAATGTTTCATATTTAAATTTTAGATTTTAGAATATAGATTTTAGATTATTCTGATTTAAAAATTAAGATTAAAAAAATCTGAAATCAGACATCTAAAATTATTTACGGGATCCATTTATTTTCACCGAAGTTTGGTTTTCTTTTCTCTAAAAAGGCATTTCTTCCTTCTTTTGCTTCTTCGGTCATATAAGCCAAACGAGTCGCTTCTCCTGCAAATACTTGTTGTCCAACCATGCCATCATCGGTTAAATTCATAGCGAATTTCAACATTTTGATTGACGTTGGAGATTTTTGAAGGATTTCCTGAGCCCATTCGTATGCAGTTGCTTCAAGTTCGTCATGAGGTATAACGGCATTTACCATTCCCATTTCAAAAGCTTCTTGTGCAGAATAGTTTCTTCCTAAAAAGAAAATTTCGCGGGCTTTTTTCTGTCCAACCATTTTCGCTAAGTATGCAGATCCATACCCTCCATCGAAACTGGTAACATCAGCATCAGTTTGTTTAAAAATAGCGTGTTCCTTACTAGCCAGTGTCATATCGCAAACGACATGTAAACTATGTCCGCCGCCTACAGCCCAGCCTGGCACTACAGCAATAACAACTTTTGGCATAAAACGAATTAATCGCTGTACTTCTAAAATATTCAAACGGTGCTGACCGTCATCACCAACATATCCTTGATGTCCGCGCGCATTTTGGTCACCTCCGCTGCAGAAAGAGTAAACTCCATCTTTAGTTGAAGGGCCTTCAGCAGAAAGCAAAACTACTCCAATTGAAGTATCTTCCTGTGCGTCGTAAAAAGCCTGGTATAATTCTGAAGTTGTTTTAGGTCTAAATGCGTTTCTAACATTTGGTCTGTTAAAAGCAATTCTTGCAACTCCGTTACATTTTTTATAGGTTATATCTTCAAATTCTCTGGCTGTAATCCAATCCATTTCTGTTTGTTTGTTTAAAAAAATTATAGTGTAAAAATAAAGCATTTTTTACATTTTTAACTATTGATTTTATTTTAAGTAGCCGTTTATATTTGTTTCAATGTTAACAATTGTTGCTGCCTCACAAAAAATAACAATTTTTAACATTAGGTTTAGAAAATAATGAGTAATTTTACAGTCTAGAAATCAATGAGATACAAAGTATTTTGTTGATATTAGATTGATTTTCTTTCACTGATTTATTAACCTAAAAAATGATTTTTTTGAGAAAACTTAAAAAATTTGTCGCTCAGTTTTTTATGGTTTTTAATACAAAACCTGTTAAGAACGAGCAAATGATTTATGTGTTTGTTGAGACTTCAAAAAAGAAATAGTAACACCTAAGGTTAAATGTTAGATTAGTACAAATTAATTAGTATATAAATTGAAATACGAAAAAGAGAAATACTAATTCACACTTTTCTAAAAGTTATTTTATAAACCAATGGATCTGCCGTGAAATTAATTTTTTGCTTTTAAAATAAACGTATCAATCATTTAAAAGACATACCATTCGAGAAAGTAATTTCTAAAATTCGTAAAGCTTTTATTTTCGAGATGGATTCGAATTTATTTTATTTCTGTTTTTTTTTAATTACAATTTTTTTTAAAACTAGAATAAAAAGGGAAAGGCTGCTTGTAATGAGCAGCCTTTCTTGTTATTATAGATTTAGTAAATCCCAAAATGTAAATTCTAAATATAAAAATTCCAAATTCCAATGTTACTGTACAATCGGAATTTGGAATTTTTAGTTTGGAATTTTAATTTCTAGTTTTCTTTTACCAGATAAATTCCATCTTCTTTAATTTCAATGAGTTTTTCTTTATATAAGGCTCCAATTGCTTTTTTAAAGGTCTTTTTACTCATCTTTAAAACTGTTTTAATGTCTTCAGGGTGTGAATCATCATTTAAACGTAAAAAGCCTCTATTGGCTCTTAATTCATCTAATATTTTTTCTGCATTTGGTTCAACACCTTGATATCCCTCTATTTGAAGGGTTACATCTATTTTATGATCCGGACGGATATTTTTGATATAACCTCGCATTCTGTCACCAGTTCTTATAGAATCGTCATAAACCTGATCTTTATATAAAAGTCCTTTGTGTTTTTCATTGATAATAACATTGATTCCCATGTCTGTAATATGCGAAACAATTAAATCAACTTCTTCTCCTTTTTCGACTGTTAAATTGTCGTTGTTCAAAAATTGGTTTGTCTTACTAGAAGCAACTAAGCGATTGGTTTTAGTATCAAGATACAAGTATACCAAATAGCGTTTGCCTTTTTCCATTGGCCTTGCTTGTTCTTTAAACGGTACCAGAATATCTTTCTCCATTCCCCAATCCATAAATGCACCTACATTATTAATGTAATTTACGCGTAAAAGAGCAAATTCATTTAGAAAAATATAAGGTTTAAGCGTAGTAGCGACAGGACGTTGTTCGTGATCTAAATAAACGAAAACAATGATTTCTTCGCCAATTTCAAATTCATTCGGCACGTATTTATTAGGCAGTAAAACATCGTGAGTTCCTTCTGGATCTTCTTCAGGTTTTCCTAAAAATAATCCCACTTTGGTATCACGTAATATGGTAAGTGTATTGTATTTTCCTATTTCAAGCATTTTTCTTTAAAATTCGAAGTTGATAAACAACTAAGTTTGCAGGCGCAAATGTACGAAGTTTGAAACTGGTAAACCCAAAATATTTGATATAAAAGAAAAAGCGCCACAGGGATGACGCTTTTGTTTTTTTTGATTATTTATAAACACTTTCTTTTTTAAAGTGAATTGTAAGTAGATAATATACAACCACTCGGTACTTATGTTTATTGGATTTACCGTATTTTTCTATAACGGCTTCGATACCTTTATCCAATTCTGGACTATCTTTTAAGCCTAATTTTTTAATTAAAAAATTATTTTTAACGGTTTCCAATTCAGATTTGTCGCTTCCTGCAACTGTAGCAGCATCATCTTTATAAATTGATGGTCCGCAGCCTATGGTTACTTTTGTCAATAAATCCATGTTTGGCGTAACGCCGCATTTATCTTTCAAATCAGCGGCATACTTTGCAATTAATTCTTCTCTTTTGCTCATAATACTTTATTTTGGTTACTATTTTTGAGTATCCAAATCTATAAAAGAACAAGATAAAAAACTAATTTTTAACAAAAATTAACTTACAATTAAATCAATTCTTTAAAATATTGCTTCAATATCGCATCATTTTCTTTTGTAGGCGTAAAAATTTCTAATAGCACAGGTTTATCCGATTGATAAAACAATTCTAGGTTTTGATTTAGCGATGGTAAATCAGCAGCAGTTAAATAATTAAATTGATACATTTTGGCCAAATGCTCTGCTGTTAACTTATGCGAAGTTTCGAAATAGGTATTAAAAACCGGTTTTTCTTCATGACCTGGTAAAATCCTGAAGATTCCTCCTCCTCCATTATTAATCAAAACAATTTTGAAATTATTGGGAATATAAGAGTTCCACAAAGCATTACTATCGTAAAAAAAGCTGATATCTCCCGTAATGAAAATAGTTTCCCTGCCGCTAGCAACACCTGCACCTATTGCAGTCGAAGTACTGCCGTCAATTCCGCTGGTACCGCGATTGCAAAATACTTCAATTGAAGGATCAATATCGATTAATTGTGCATATCGAATAGCTGAACTATTACTAATTTGAAGCTGGCTGTTTTTTGGAAGCGTCCCAATTACTTTTTCAAATACCTTAAAATCTGAGAAACCAATTTTTGATAAATATTCTTGTTTTTTGGTTTTTCTTAAATCATAAATGGTATCAATTTTTGAAAAATAGTCGCTTGAAGCAAACTCTGTTTTTGGAAGCAGATTATTGAAGAAATCATTCGGTTCCATTACAAAATGTTTACTTAAAGCATTGAATGTATCATAAGCACGTAAAGTATCTATGTGCCAATGATGTACAGGTTTGTATTTGCGTAAAAAAGCTTTAATACGTTTTGATACGATCATGCCTCCAAAAGTGATTAAAACTTCCGGCTCCAAATCTTTAAAATCAGCATCGTCAAACGGTGTAATCAAACTATCAATGCTGCTTACAAAACTAGGATGATGCAGATTTGATGTGGTTTCTGTAAGAACTACAATAGATGGATCTTTGGCAAAGTTGTCCAATATTTCCTGATCGATAGAATTTACGTCGTTGATACCGCCAATAAGAATTAATTTTCTTTTTGAAGAATTCCAAATGGAAACAATTTCTGCTTCATTTTCGATGATTTTGGTTTCTAGGACTTCTTCTAGACTTGTAATTTTTGGTTCAACTGAAAGTTCTGAAACCGTTTCATATAAAGGTTCTTCAAACGGGGCATTAATGTGTACTGGTCCTTTTTGAAGAATTGCTGTTTCAATTGCTTTATTAATCTTCAAATCATTTTCTGCGGAAGCTTCTTCGGTTAGATTGGCATTAAAAACAGAATGATTTAAAAATACATTTTCCTGACGAATCGTTTGTCCGTCTCCTATATCAATTTTACTTTGCGGACGATCCGCAGAAATCACGATTAATGGAATCTGACTGTAAAATGCTTCGGCAAGCGCTGGATAATAATTCAGCAATGCCGAACCTGAAGTACAAACAATAGCTGTTGGCTTTTTAATTTGCTGGGCAATTCCTAAAGCAAAAAAAGAAGCGCAGCGTTCGTCAGCAATACTGTAACAGGTAAAATTTGGATTTTGTGCGAAACCAATTGTCAAAGGTGCATTTCGTGAACCCGGAGAAATAATTATATTTTGAATTCCTTTTGCTGCACAAATTTCAATAATACTTTGTGCAAGCGGTATTTTGGGGTAAATCATTATAAAATAGGTATATAATTTTTTAAAGAAAATTCTTATTTCAAATCCTCTTTTATAAATACAAAGTTACAATTTTCACATTGGATTTAACTTATATATTAGGAAGATATTAAGAGTGATTTTGGAAAAAGAGAATATATTTGTAAATTCTAATTTTCCTTAATAAAAACGAACACTTTATGCGTTTCTTATATTTACTTTTCTTTGTTATTTCGATACAAACTATAAATTCTCAAAATCAGTTTATTGGAGACGAAATTCCATACAAAACAGCTTTAGAAACAGCTAAAACAAACGGGAAACCAGTTTTTGTGATGTTGTTTGCTGACTGGTGTCCGCATTGTAATTTAATGAAAAAAGAAGTTTTCAGCGATCCAAGTGTGATGGATTTCTTGAATAAAAATTATGTATGCATTTGGAAGAATATTGAAAAAGAAGAAGGAACAGCGCTTAAAAATAAATTTAAAACCAGATCTCTTCCTGCCTTTTTATTTTTGGATTCTAATGAAACGCTTTTGTATGCTTTAAAAGGAGAAATGAAGAAACAGGATTTTCTGGCTGAAGCAAATTATGCGTTGAATCCAAAATTTCAGCTTCCTTATCTGGAAAAGGAATTTTTAGCTGATCCTGGAAATGTTACCAAATTCTTTACGTATTTGAATACTCTAAAAAAAGGAGCTGATAGAACTGAATTATCGATTCCGACACACATTTACTTAAATACGCAATCTGATCAGCAATTAGTTACAGAAACTAATTGGAGAGTTATTGCAAATGGTGTCACTGATATTAAATCGAGAGAATTTCAATATGTTTTGCAGCATCAGAAAGATTTTGCAGCAGTGGCTTCGCAAAACCGTGTTGATCGTAAAATCGAAAATATTGTGACTGAACTTCTGCGTCCTCTAGTTGATGGAATGGATACGGTCAATTATTATAAACAAAGAGAAGTTGCGAAATCAATCCGCCTGCAAAAAACGGATTCTTTGGTTTTTAAATTTGATTTAACGCTCGCCGAACGTACCGAAAATTGGAAATTTTATAAAAAGGTAACTTCTGAAGATACTGAAAAATTAGCTTGGAATGATGCAAGTTTTCTAAAAGATATTGGACAAACGTATTTAAAACATATTGATGATGCCGATGATCTTAAAAAATCAATTTCTTGGGTAAAACATTCGTTGGAATTAAGCGATTCTTTTGATGGAAATTTACTAGCAGCCCGGCTTTACAATAAAATTAAAGATAAAAAATCAGCTCTTAAGTATGCAAAAGACGCCAAAGCAATTGGCAAGGAAATGGGCTGGAATACAAATGATGTTGACACTTTACTAGCTGAACTAGCAAAAAAATAAAACAATTTTCGAATTGATTATAATTCGGAACAAAAACAAAATGATGAACCTACAATTAAGACCTGCAGAATTAACCGATTTAGAAAAAATTCTCGAAATCGTAAACCATTCTATTTTACATACTACAGCCAATTATAGCTACGATATTCAAACTCTTGAAGTTCAAACTAAATGGTTTGAAGATAAAAAAGCAAAAAATCTGCCCATTGTGGTAGCCGATTTAGACGGTGAAGTGGTAGGATTTGGAAGTTACGGCCAGTTTCGTGAAAAAATTGGGTATCAATACACTGTAGAACATTCTGTTTATGTGGTTGATAATGTGATTGGAAAAGGAATTGGTTCTAAACTTTTAACGGAATTAATTCGTCTGGCAAAAGAACAAGGTTATCATGTTATGATTGGTGCCATTGATGCTGATAATGCTGGAAGTATCGCCTTTCATGAAAAATTTGGCTTTGTCGTTACGGGTACGATTCGAGAAGTAGGTTATAAATTCGATCACTGGCTCGATTTGGTTTTTATGCAGCTGATTTTGAAATAATTGTTGCAATTATTATAAAAAAAACAAACCCGACAAAGTTTTGAAATTGTCGGGTTTGTTTTTAATTGATATAGCGCTTTTAGCTTTTAATCCAGTTAATTACTTCAGGATCTGTTGGTAAAGTTCTTGGTTTAATTACTTTTACCAGTTCTCCTTTTTCGTTAATAAGGTATTTTTGAAAATTCCATTCTACTTCAGAATCTTGAAGACCATTTCTTGATTTTTCGGTAAGGAATTTATAAACATCACACATGTCACTTCCTTTTACTGAAACTTTGTTCATCATTGGAAAAGTAACACCGTAGTTCTGCTGGCAGAAAGTTTCGATTTCTTTGTTTGTACCAGGTTCTTGAGAAGCAAAGTTATTAGCCGGAAAACCTACAATTACAAATCCTTTGTCTTTGTATTCTTTGTAAATCGCTTCAAGATCTTTGTACTGAGGCGTTAATCCACATTTTGAAGCCGTGTTTACAATCATAACTTTTTTACCTTTTAAAGAGGCAAAATCAAAAGTGTCTCCTGATAAATCTTCTACTTTAAACTGATAAATTGTTTCTTTTGCCATAGCTTTATCTGTTTTAGATAATTTATTTTTGCTTGTTTGAGCTTCTGCTTGTGCGCTCATAAAGAAGACAGCACTGCAGGCTATAAATAGTAGTTTTTTCATTGTATAATTTTTTATAAAATTAAATAAAATCTATTTCTGACGTACACTAATTTTTTATTAATAATAAGTTAAATAAATTGAGGCCTGACGTTAATCAGACGTCAGGCCTCCCCCCATACAAACAAATCAAACCATGAATTAACTTTAAATCTCTTTTATAAGATTATAGTTGATGCTCCGGTTATATCGAAAATTAATATTCCTAATTTTTATATCACTTTAATTTTATTTCAATGGCGTTTATAAGTGGAAAAATTCAAAGTTCATTTACATACAAATGTGATATTTAGTTCTATTATTTTCAGTTGGAAGTCCGGAGACATCAACTATTCAATACTTTTATATTTATAATCAGAATATTTTACTGCTCTGATATTTAATTTCTTTTTGTAAAAAATCTTTTTCATTAAAATGGGTTAATGATAGTATTGTTGTCAAACCCACTATTAGTATTTTTAGTTTTGTAACACGATACATAATTTTCCTATTTTATTATTTTATACTTTTGAGAGAACAACAATTTATTTTGTAAGTTAAAACTGTTGATTTTCTCATTTGAACTTATTTACGAAATTGGATGTATTTCGGTTTTAAAAAAATGAAAAAAAAGTAAAACTTTTTTCACAACGCCTTATTTTACTAAGTTTCACGGAGTTAAAAAAAATAAGAAAAATCACAAAAAAATAATTTATCTTTATCTCAATTTACCACTGATAAGAAAATTAAAATTTATTTAAGCTTAAAATCTAAACCTATGAGTCAAGAAGAATTATTAGTTTTAATCTACAAAAAAGACGAAAGGGCTTTTACCCATTTGTATGATATGTATTCTAAAAGTTTATTTTCGGTTATACATGTTTTAATAAAAAACCGTGAAGAGGCCGAAGATGTTCTGCAGGATGTTTTTGTAAAAATCTGGAAAAACATCGATTCTTATAACGAAAGTAAAGGGAGATTTTATACTTGGATCCTTAATATTGCTAGGAATACATCGATTGATAAACTTCGATCTAAAAATTTTAATAACAGTCAAAAAAACCTTTCTTCAGATAATTTCGTAAGTCTGTTAGATGACAGCAATAAACTCACAAACAAAATTGACACAATTGGTATTCAGGAATTCGTGAAAAAATTGAAACCAAAATGTATTGAGATTATTGATTTGTTATTCTTTAAAGGATATACCCAGCAAGAAGCTTCAGAAGAGCTTGCTATGCCGCTAGGGACTATCAAAACACAAAACAGAAACTGTATTAACGATTTAAGAAATTATTTAAAGATATAATGGAAGCACAAGAATATATTGAATCAGGTATTTTAGAACTGTACGTTTACGGTCTCCTGACAGAAAAAGAGAATTTGGAAATTGCCGAACTGGCAAAACAAAATCCTGAAGTTGAAAAGGAAATTATCTCAATAGAAAAAGCTATTGTTGCTTTATCATCAAGCTTCTCTCCTTTTCACTCAGTTGCCAACTTCGAGAAAATTAAAGCCCGTTTAGAGCTTAAACATGGAAAAGTAGTCGAATTGAAACCGACTTCAAACTGGACACAATATGTAGGCTGGGCGGCGGCTGTACTGCTATTGCTAGGTTTTGGTTACCAAACATTGGAATTAACCAAATCAAAACAAGCTATAAGCCAAGTTGGAACTGAAAAAAATAAAATCCAAAGAGATCTTGCTTATTTAGATCAGCAGAATAAAGTAACCGAGAAAAATTTAAGTATCGTAAGAGATATTAAAAACACAGGTGTTACGCTGGGTGGTCAGGCAGTTTCTCCAACATCATTCGCAAAAGTGTACTGGAATAAAGAAACTAAAACGACTTACATTGATGCCGCAGGTTTACCAACTCCTCCAAAAGGAAAGGTATATCAGGTCTGGTCTTTAAAACTAAGTCCGGTACTTACTCCAACAAGTATTGGTTTATTGGATAATTTTGAAGGAAATTCACAAAAAATCTTTGCTGTGCAGCAAACAGATTCTGCTGAAGCATTTGGAATTACTCTTGAACCAGCTGGCGGAAGTTTGACGCCTACAATGGAACAACTGTATACTTTAGGAAAAGTTTAAAAATAATTACAATTATAAATTACAAGCGCATATTGATCTTATTAATATGCGCTTTTTTTCATAATAGAATTTAAATTGTATAAACGGAATTTAAAACTAGAATTATTTAATTTAAAAACGATAAAATGTATGGAAATCATCTGCAAAAATTGTCATCAAGTTTTTAAAGGACATTATTGTAATAATTGCGGACAACCTGCCGATACGCATAAAATAAATGCACATTTTTTATGGCATGATATTCAACATGGTTTGCTGCATTTTGATAAAGGGATTTTATATTCTTTAAAACAGCTTTTTACAAGGCCAGGAGATTCAATACGAGAATTTATAGAAGGTAAAAGAGTACATCATTTTAAACCATTGTCGCTTGTAGTGGTTCTGGCAGCCCTTTATGGCGCTTTATACCATTATTTTCATATTAATGTATATCCAGCGGCTTCAACTTCAAATTTGGATTATAATAAATTTAACGAATGGGAAGCTTCTCATTTTTCATGGCTTATAGTCGCAACGATTCCGCTTTATACTATTGGAACCTATCTTGTTTTTAGAAAACAAGGTTATAATTATGTCGAATTTTTTGTACTGAATACTTTTAAAGCTGCACAAAGGCTTTTTGTACAGCTTTTAACTTTTCCAATTCTTATTTATGTAAACCAAACACCATACGCGCAAAAGTTTACTTTTACTTTGTATCTAATTGGACTGATTCTGATTTTTTGGACGAATATTCAGTTCTTCGATAAAATTTCCAGAATCAAAGCGTTATTGTTATCGATTTTAAGTCATATTATTTTCTTAATATGCTTTATGATAGTGCTTATAATCGTTTTAGCGATAAGCGGAAAATTATAATTCAAGGATATTAAATTCTTAAGACATAAACTGCATTTGTTTGGTAAAGAAATCAATTAGATATTCATTCATTTCTTGTTTAGATTCTGGCCAGTTTTCCTGCCATAGATCTATTTTACCGCCTAAATCAATATCTCTGCAATTTGGATTGATTAATTTTAAAAGTTTTTTTCCTCTCTCTTAAAGATTATATTGTTTGTATCGCTTACCAGTATATTCATCAACTTCATAAATTCCATTATACTCAATTAACTTATTATTAACTAAATGCATAAAAATGTAATGATAAGAATGTGGTCTTCCTATAGCACAATTCAGATATAATCCTGTACCACTCCAATTTTCCATCATAGTAACTAAATCTTTTGTAGTAAAGTTGGAACAATATTCAAGTGCAAAGAAAAGTTGTAAAACATATTTAGTAAATACAAAATTGCTATCTGCTAATCCGACTTGTTTTAAAATAGGTTTAAATAATACACAGGAATTAAAATTAAAATTATATTCAAAATAACATTTTGCAATACCTCTATTTAATTGTTTTTGAAAATTCTCGTCATTAGTTGTTAATGGATTATTTAAAGAAAAGGCTATATCTTCATCTATAAAATTTTCTGGATGATAGAATAAATAAGGATTCTTAAATTTTCCAAAAGTTAATAATATAAGAGTTTGGAAAGCAACTGCATCTGAACTGCCTAAGGAACCTATATAAGAAAATGTTTCGGCTGATTTAAGTATTTCGACAGTACTGTATCGAGTTTTAATAACTTTATTATTTTTTAGATACCAAACATATCCTATATCTTCTCCACAAGTTTTCCATTCCGTATCTGTTATATAAGGAAATGATACATTTATATTTTTAGGATAAGCAAATTCATATAAAATTGATATTGGAGGATTTACAAGAAAGTAAATAGAATGATTAGGCCATTTTTTTGCAATTTCATCTTTAAAAAAATTAAAAAAGGGTAACGTCATCACAAATACTAAAATAGGCTTTTGAGTTTTCATATTACTTTTATTTATTATTTTGAAGTTTAAAAGATGACATAAACTGCATTTGTTTGGTAAAGAAATCAATTAGATATTCGTTCATTTCTTGTTTAGATTCTGGCCAGTTTTCCTGCCATAAATCTATTTTTCTGAATAAATAAAGGTCTCTGCAATCTGGATTGATTAATTTTAGAAGTTTTTTTCCTCTTTCTGAAAGATTGTATTGTTTGTATTGTTCGCCATATTCATCAATTTCATCAATTCCATTATATTCAATTAATTCAGCATTAACTAAATGTATAAATATTGTATAATAAGAATAAGGACTCCCCATATATAAACCTTTATCATCGTGACCTTCCATCATAATAACTAAATCTTTTTCGGTAAAGTTGGAACAATATTCGAGTGCAAAGAAAAGTTGTAAAACATATTTAGTAAATACAAAATTGCTATCTGCTAATCCCACTTGTTCTAAAATAGGTTTAAATAATACACAGGAATTAAAATTAAAATTATACTCAAAATAGCGTTTTGCCAAACCATGATTAAGTTTTTCCTGAAAATGTAGATGATCTGTTGTTAAAGGATTATTTAAAGAAAACGCGATAGCTTTGTCTCCAAAATCATCGAGATAATAGAATAAATAGGGCTTTTCGAATTTTCCAAAAGTTAATAATATAAGGGTGTAAAATGCAATTGCATCTGAACTGCCTAAGGAACCTATATAAGAAAATGTTTCAGCTGATTTGAGTATTTCAGTAGTACTGTAATTAGTTTTAACAACTTCTTCGTTTTCAAGATGCCATACATATCCTATATCTTCTCCACAACTCTTCCATATAGGATTTGTTATGTAGGGAAATAATAGATTTTTATTTTCTGGATAATCAAATTCATTTAGAATTGGTACGGAAGGATTTACAAGAAAATAGATGGAATGATTGGGCCATTTTTTTCGAATTTTACCTTTGAAAAGATTAAGACAAGATTGAAAAATAATTACAAATACTATAGTAGGCTTTTGAGTTTTCATATTACTTTTATTTATTATTTTGAACTTCAAAAGATGACATAAACTCCATTTGTTTGGTAAAGAAATCAATTAGATATCGATCCATTTCTTGTTTAGATTCTGGCCAGTTTTGCTGCCATTGAAGTAATTTTCCTGGCTGGTCAATATCTTTGCAATCTGGACTCATATATTTAAACAGATTTTTTCCCTTTTTTGAAATATTATAGCGTCTATTATCTAAGACACCTTTTCCATTATCTTCTATTATTCCTGCTTGGCATAGATTTTCAATCATTGTAACTGAAAATGGGCTTCCTGTTTTTGGATATAAACCTGTTCCTTCCCAATCACATACCATATAACCAATATCTTCTTCACTAAAATCAGATAGATTTTGAAGTCGAAAGAAAAGTTGTAAAACGTATTTTGTAAAAACAAAATTTTCTGATTCAATCTCAGCCTTTTTCAAAGCAGATTTAAAAAGTATACAAGAATTAAAATTGAAATTATACTCAAAATAACGCTTGGCAGTATCCAATTTTAACTGTTCTTGGAAAATTGGGTCATCTTTAGTTTTCTGATTATTTAAAGAAAAAAGAATATCCTTTTTGTCAAAACTTTTGGGGTGGCAGAATAAATAATTGTCCGTCAGTATATCTCCCAGACTTTGCTCGATAAGCACTTGAAATGCAATTGCTAGAGACACACCTAGAAAAGACATATAGACAATTTTTTCAGCAGATTTAAGTATTGCGGTATTACTATAATCGGTTTTAGTAACTTCTTTATTTTCAAGATGCCAGACAAATCCAGTATCTTTTCCTTCAGTTTTCCACAAAGGTTCTGCAATATGAGGAAAAGTTAAGCCTTCTATATCTTTAGGATAATCAAATTTATATATAATGGGTCCTGAATAATTTACTAAAAAATAGATGGAATGGGATGGCCAGATTTCTTCAACTTCATTTTTAAAAAAGTGAAAGTATTTATCACCTTGAATTACAATAACTAAGTTTGGTTTCGTGTTCATAGCATATTTTTACTTAACAATGTTGCAAAAGTAAAAATATTTTGTAAGTTTTTTCTTTTATTTCGTGTTGTTTATTAAGTAAACAAAAATTAATTAAACTATAGGCTATAATTTTTCAAATAGTGCATTTTGTCCATTTGCGGTAATTAATATGGCTTTTGCATTATGAATTCTTATAATCTAATTAAATCAAGCATTATATTTAAAAATGCCGCCATTATTAACATCCTACAATCATAGTTAAGTTTCTATTTAAGTATCCAAATTCTTCCTGTTTTATTTTTGTAGAAAAAATACAATGAAAAAAATTAGTACGCTGCATTTGTTTCTATTTCTAACCTCAATACTAAATGCACAAAATGGTTCTTCAATTTCAAATTCTAAAAACACAATGGAAATTTTAAAAATTCAAAGTCATATTCCCGAACTAAAAGTTGCCATTAGTCATATGGCTCCACAATTAGCTTCTAATAATTATCCAGTGCTTTTCCTTCATGGATCATCGTTTCCTTCTGCGCTTTCTTTTGGTTTCGAAATGAATAATTCTTCTTGGATGAGCAATTTATCCGAAAGCGGATATGATGTGTATGCTCTTGATTTTCTTGGTTATGGAGGTTCTGACAGATATCCAGAAATGAAAGAATCATCAACCAAGATTGTTGGAAGAGCTGCTGAAATATGTTTAGACGTCGAAAAAACGGTTGATTTCATTTTAAAGAAAACAGGAAAATCCAAGATTTATTTGATAGGTCATTCTTGGGGAGGTTCTGTCGCTGCGTTATACGCTTCTAAAATTCCTGATAATGTAAAAAAATTAGTTCTATTTGCCGCCATAACAGCTAGAAATGAAAATACAGAAATTGAAAAAGTGTCAAATTCATTTGAAGAAATGACTCCATTACAGCGTATATCAAGCATGAAAAGTTTAACCCCAGAAGGTAAAGAATGTCAATTAGAACCTGAGATATTTAAAACATGGGGCGAAATGTGGAGAAAAAGTGATCCTTTGGCTTTGAATAAAGAAAATTCAGTGGTTCGATTTCCATCAGGTCCATCTGCTGATGTGGACGATTTATTGCATAATAATACTTATTATGATTCTAAAAAAATCACAGCCAAAACCATGATTATTAGAGGAGAATGGGATAATTATCCCAATAATAATGATGCAGAAGGGTTGTTTCGTTCATTAGAAAATGCAAAATCAAAGAAATACGTTGTTATACAAAAAGGAACACACGTTATGCATTTAGAGAAAAGCAGAATTGATTTGTATGATGAAACTCTTCATTTTTTTAATGAAAACAAAGTAATTTCTGAGAGCGGACGATAGCAAAAGCTTCCAATAAATAATACAAAAGGCTCAACTTAATTGTTGAGCCTTTTGTAATTAATTTTATTATTTAAAAAACAAAATTGTTTTTTTCATTTTACGAAAACCTTCTTATCCTTTGCTTTATCATTTTTATAGAAATGGGAAAGATAAATGTTTAAATCTTAATCTTTGTACTTCCAACGATTTTTAGCCATATTTCGTTCTGTCTGCAAATATGTATTTTGCTCCACTTTATCAGGATGAATAAGATATGCCGAGATATTTTGATTTAGCTTTTTTGTTTCAACAAACATAATTTTTTCTGCATTTTTTAAAATAATAGAAGATTCCCATAATGATTCTAATATACATACCTGTACTAATTCTTGGATTGCTTGATCACTAGATGCCATTTCCTCAATAAAGAAAAATATATTTTGCAGAAGAATTTTAGCTTCTTTATCAACTCCTTGAATAAGAAGTCTTTTTAAAAGAATACAGATTGTTTCTGCATAATAAATGTATGGTGATTCATCTTTACCAAAATCATTTTTTACAGCTTCAACCATATCTAATACTTCTGGTATTCTTTTGTTTAGAATTTCATTCATGTTTTCATATCTCATGAGTGATTTTTGCAAATTATTATTCATATTTATAAAATAAATTCAGTTTGAAAAATATCATTTTACTTTATCTAATTATCAAATGGAAAATTAAAAAGCCAAAGATAAATTAAGAAGCTTATTTCTTACATAAATTATTGTTAAATGTCCACAAAAAAAGGCTCAACAATTACGTTGAGCCTTTTTTTATATTTTAAAAATCTGTTTATTTATAAAACTTACGGTATTTAGAATATGTTATACCTCCAATAACAGATATAGTTCCTAAGCAGTAGTAAATCCAGTTTAATGAATGTGCTTCACCGCTTGCATAAGAATGAAGACCAACCAAGTGGAAGTTTACGCCATAGTAGGTAAACAAAATTGAAACGAAAGCGTACATACTCATTAAATTAAAAAACCATTTTCCTCGCAATGCAGGAACAAATCTTGCATGAATTACAAATGCATATACCATAATTGAGATTAATGCCCAAGTTTCTTTAGGATCCCAGCCCCAGTAGCGTCCCCAGCTTTCATTTGCCCATTGTCCTCCAAGAAAGTTACCTATTGTAAGCATAATTAAACCAATTGTAAGCGCCATTTCGTTAATATATGAAATCTCTTTTACGTGAAGATCCATTTTGGCTTTGTTCTTTTCGTTTGTAAAGAAAATCAATAGCAAAGCTACAAATCCTAAAATCATTCCTAATGCAAAAGGTCCATAACTCGCTACAATTACAGCAACGTGAATCATTAACCAATACGAATTAAGAACAGGCTGTAAATTAGCAATTTCCGGATCGATCCAGTTCATATAAGCAGCCATCAAAATCATCGCTGTCACAAACGCTGAAGAAGCAACAGTAAGTTTAGATTTCCTATCGAAAGCCAATCCAAAGAACATCGTTGCCCATGCTACATAAACAATCGATTCGTAAGCATTACTCCAAGGGGCATGGCCTGAGATATACCAGCGTGCCACTAAGCCTAATGTGTGAAGGAGAAATAAAAGTCCAACAATAATGTGGAAAACGTTTACTGTAATTCGAAGCCATTTTTTCTCAAAAAAGATATTTACAATCGCGAAAATGAGCATAAAAATAGAGGCTGTAATATACCAATATGGCAGCTTCTTGAAAACATCGTATTTGTTATAAGCAATTTCGGCATCAATTTTTTGCTCGCTTGGACGAACTTTACTTCCAAATTTCTTTTGGAAACCATTGATACTTTCTACTAAATTATCTGCTGTATCGAAGTTTTTCGAAATCGAACCGTTATTTAAAGCGCTAAAATACAAAGGCAGAATTTGATTTACATAAGTAGAATCCATGCCTTTAAAAGCACCATGTTCTCTCTCTAAATAAGAAACCCATTTATTTCCTGGATCATTTGGAACTGGAAAAATTTTCAGAATACTTCCGCTTAAAGCAGATTCCATTAAATTTACTTTTTTATCCGTTTCAATAAAATCTTTTTCAAACTGATTTGGATTTCCTGCTTTGTAAGCTGCATCTAAATACGGTGATAATTTATAATTTCCATGTTCGTCAAAAAACTTTACAAAAGGAGCGTATTTTGCTTCTTTTTCAATTCCGATGATTTTACGGATACTATCATTTCCTGATTTAATATAGATAAGCGGAATCTGAATCCAAACCTGAGCATATTGCGTCATGGACAAAAATACCTGATCAGAATTCATTCCATTATACGTATCACTATGACTTACTTTTCGAAGTAATTCAGATGAAAATGTATTAATAGGTTTCATCCTTCCTCCTGCATCCTGAATAATCAAACGTCCAAATTTTGCGGCGTGAGCTTCTGGAGCTTTATAAATTGTAAGCAAAGAATCTAATTGTTTCTGGCTTGGCGGTGCTGTTACGTGATTTGCATGATCATTTGGATCTGCACTATGATTGTGATCGTGTGAATGTACATGAGGAGTTTGTTGCGCAAAACCACTCAAGCTTATCATTAAAACAAGAATTGTGATTAGTTTTTCTTTTTTCTGCTGAATTTTTTCTAGTTTCTTTTTCAAATCTCCAAAACGAGAATGTTTTGTAAACATAATGGCCATTAAACCGAAGAAAAGCATAAAATACCCTAAATACGTAATTGAAGTTCCCCAGAAATCGTGGTTTACTGATAAAACAGTTCCTTTTTCGTCTGGATCAAATGAAGATTGGAAAAAACGGTATCCTTTGTGATCTAAAACGTGGTTCATATAAATATCAGCATCAAATGTTTCTGTAGAATCTATAACTGTTACTTTACTTTCAAAAGCCGAATAACTTTTTTCTGTTCCAGGGTATTTAGTGGCAATAAAATCATTTAAACGAACTTTAAAAGGTAAAATATACGCTTTACTTCCAAAGAATAAAGAATATTCGATGTTTCCAATTTTAACTGTTTTAGGCTCTCCAATACTTCCTTTTGAACCCATAAGCATTACTTCTTTCTCCTGCCCTTCTGCTTTAACTTTAACGACTAAACCATCTGTATGTGATTTTGCTTTAAAATCATTATTAGATTCATAAGTTATTTTTCCCTTCATTGGTGGTTCTGGAAAAACAATACGAATATCGCCAATGCTGTATAAAGAACGCATCATTAAAGGCTGAACATCATCTTTAGTTACTTTTCCTTTAAACTGATCTGCCATTCGCATAAACTCACCTTCAAAAGGAGTTTGAATGGTGTAATTATTAGTAGTTGTATTAATATTAATGGCACCGTCTGTATGTTTATTTAAAGCAAATAATACGTTGTGAATGTTTTGAACTTCACCTTCTTTAAGATAATGCTCTTCTCGTCCGCCTGCACCGGCTTCAACTAATTTAAGGTATAAAGTCCCTTTTGGGTCTGGTTTTACGACTTCCTTAGCTCCCATTATATAATTTGAATACGAAACTTCAAATGGAGTTTCATCAAATTTTCCTGAAATTGTAAAATCATTATTGGTTACTGGAGAAAGCAAAAGACTTTTTTCGAAAACGCGGCGTTTCATTTCTCCTTTATATTCACCATCAGAAAAAATGGTGATGAATGTTTTATCTGAATAAATCTGATTTTCAGCTGCTCCTTCACGAATTGGCATCATACCTTCATAACTGATATATCGGGTAATAAAAGCTCCTAATATGATAAAAACAAAGGCAATATGAAGTAATAAGGTTGCCCATTTTTCTTTTTTAAGTAATTGGTATCTTTTGATATTTCCGAAGAAGTTAATCATAAAAATGGCCATAATTGCCTCAAACCACCAGGTGTTATAAATTAAAATTCTGGCTGTATCAGTATTGTATTTACTTTCGATAAAAGTTCCAACACCCATTGCAATTGCGAATGTTAAAAAAAGAACGGCCATTAAACGTGTAGAAAACAAAAAAGAGAATATTTTTTTATCCATTTCTTAGGGATTACATTGTATAAAAGTGCGACAAAAGTACTTAAAAATGTTGATTTGAAGTACTTGTAATTTGTTAATAAAAACCAAATAAAAGGCAGTTTATCCCGCAGAACCTAAATAAATTAAAGCAACTATTTCAATTCGATTGTTGCTTTTGATTAAAACAAAAGATAACTAAATAAAAATCAGTTTAATCTACATGAAGTATGTAGATTAAACTGATCCATATTAAAATATTTGTATGTAAAGATTATTTCATTTTTTCTTCGATTTTGGAAAGCCTTTCAGAAAGAGCTTTAAATGATTTGTTTTCTTCTTTTAAAGCTTCTATTTCTTTTGCCTGCTGAATTGAATATAAAGTTAACTCTTCAATTTTCTGTAATAATTTAGCATTTATTTCACCTAAATTAATGCCATTTTTCAAGACTTCTTCTTCACTCGGAATATTCTCTAAATGACCTTTTTCTTTGATGTGATTTTCTACTTCTGCTAAAGTTGGTAAAGTATATTCTTTTTTAAATACAAAATCAGACCACCCTGTCATATCAACTTTTACTTCTTTAGAGTGAATAGTTCCGTTTACATCTAAATGATTTTTAGGATTTGTTATACCAATACCTACATAACCATTAGAATTTATTATCATCTGTTCTTTATTGTTATTTGTATTAAAAGAAATCCCACCTCCAATGGTACTACTGCCTCTCAAAAAGTTAATCGAACTATTTGTAATATTATAAAAGCTATGTTCAATTGAGAAAGATTTACCATTAATTACTGAAGTATTATAACTTCGTACGCCTAAAAAAGTTCCATCACCAACTGAGTCACCTTCTGCTAATCTTGCAAAGACTGTGGATAGAACACCATTTCCTGTTGTTTTTGCTACATCGAGAAAAGATCTTGGATTACTTGTGCCAACACCCACATTACCACTTATAATTTGATTTCCTGTAAAAGTATTAACTCCTCGAGTAGCTAGTTCAACCCATGATGTATTTATAGATGATAAATCCCCTGCAACAATCTTTCTAAAAAATAACCGATCATTAACTGTAAATGATGAGCCTATTTGTAATTGATAATTATTATTTCTACCTATATGTCTCATAGCAAGTAGATGTTGCCATGGATTACTTACGTCTGGAGTTACACCTTTTGTAGGTTCACTAAGATTTTGAAGAGTACCGTAATAACCGTTGTAGATTCCTGAATTAAGTGGAGCAGAAAAGTCTTGTATAGCTGCCGGGGCATACCCATCTCCTATCTGTTGAGAGAAACTGAAATTTGTTAATAACAAAACAGCAATAGAAGTAATTATTTTTTTCATATTTATTAATTAATTTCAGTCAATATTATAAAAAACCGAACACATAATCAAATTAAATATGTTGAGAAAATAATGAAATAAATTAAATTTAAAGTACAATATCTAAACTAAAAAAGACTGTTCTGCTTTATAAAAAATAATACTAATTTTGCGATATGATTAGACTCACCATTATCGGTTCTGGAAATGTGGCACAGCATTTAATTAAAGCTTTTTCAGCAAGTTCTCTTGTTGAAATTGTACAGGCATTTTCCAGAAAAAAAGAAGCTCTTACTCATTTACTTGATGCAGAGAAAATTATAACCGATTTTTCAGCTTTAAAAGAAACCGATCTATTTATCATTTCGGTTTCAGATAATGCCATTTCTGAGGTTTCAAAACAGATTCCGTTTGAGAATAAACTAGTGGTTCATACTTCAGGAACTACCTCAATTGATGTTTTGGATTCTAAAAATAGAAAAGGCGTTTTTTATCCGCTGCAGACTTTTTCTAAAAATAAAACTGTCGATTTTTCCATCATTCCGATTTGTTTAGAAGCTGATAATCAAGAAGATTATGATATTTTAGAAACAACAGCCAAAAGTATTTCAAATGCTGTTTTTTCTATCAGTTCTGAACAGCGAAAAGCTTTACATGTTGCTGCCGTTTTTGTAAATAACTTTACGAATCACTTATACCAGCTGGGTCAGGAAATTTGTGAAGAACATCAGGTTCCTTTCGAGATTTTAAAACCGTTGATTCAGGAAACAGCTGATAAAATAAAAACTTTAAATCCTGCTGAAGCTCAAACTGGACCAGCAAAACGCCATGATTCGGTTACGACTGATGCGCATTTGGATTATATTACAGACGAAAATCAAAAAAATATTTATAAAATACTAACACAGTCTATACAAAATAATGGCAAAAAGTTATAAAGAAATAATGAACGACATCAATACATTCATTTTTGATGTTGACGGCGTACTTACAGACAGTTCAGTTTTTGTAACCACAGAAGGAGAAATTCTTCGAACAATGAATATTCGTGATGGTTACGCTATGAAAGCTGCTGTAGAAAGCGGTTACAACGTTTGCATTATTTCTGGCGGAAGTAACGAAGGTGTCCGAGTAAGACTTCGCAATTTAGGAATTACCGATATTCATTTGGGAACTCCTAATAAAGTAGAAACTTTTAAAGAATACACAGATAGTAATAATATCAAACCAGAGCAGGTTTTATATATGGGAGATGATATTCCAGATTATCACGTTATGAAATTAGTGGGTTTGCCAACATGTCCGCAAGATGCAAGTCCCGAAATTAAAAATATCTGTCGCTACATTTCTCATGTAAAAGGCGGAAAAGGCGCAGCGAGAGATGTTATCGAACAAGTGATGAAAGTTCAAGGTAAATGGATGGAACATTTTAACGGACAACACGATTAAGATTTGGCAGCTATCGCAGTTTACAGTCGCAGTATTCTTCAGTCTCAGTAATAAAAAAACGTAGTCCCTCAAAACCTTAGCCCCTTACAATCTAAAAAAATGAAATACCTAAAACTCATTCGTTATAAAAATCTACTAATGCTTGCTTTCATGCAGGTTTTGTTTCGTTATGTTTTCCTGGCGCAGCAAGATGTTCCGTTAGCATTGGCTGACTGGCAGTACGGCTTATTGGTTTTAAGCACAGTTCTAATTGCCGCCGCCGGATATGTAGTAAACAATATTTTTGACATTCCAAGCGACACGATCAACAAGCCAAACGATGTCGTTGTAGGCAGAGGAATTTCAGAAACAAGAGCTTACAATATTTACATCGGATTAAATATAACTGGTGTTGCACTAGGATTTTATTTATCAAATGTAATTATGAGGCCCATGTTTGCTTCTCTTTTCATTTTTATTGCTTCTCTTCTGTATTTTTATGCTACCAATCTGAAACAAATCATGATTATTGGAAATGTTGTGGTTGCTTTGCTTCTTGCTGTGAGTGTTCTTATAATAGGTGTTTTTGATCTTTTTCCAGCAACAACATCCGAGAATCAAGCGCAGATGGCAAGTCTTTTCTCCATTTTGTTAGATTATGCCCTATTTGCTTTTATCATTAATTTTATACGAGAAATAGTTAAAGATATTGAAGATGTAGACGGAGATTATAATCAAGGAATGAATACTTTACCAATTGCCATTGGAAAAAGCCGCGCAGCAAAAATTGCATTAGCTACGGCGATTATGGCCTTTATTTTACTGCTTCTATATACCACTAAATATTTTTTTGAAAATAATCTTTTAATCGTAACGTTTTATTCTTTTGCTTTTGTTTTAGCCCCTTTATTATACTTTATAGTAAAAATATTTGGAGCCAAAACGCAAAAAGATTTTCATCATTTAAGTACGATTTTAAAACTAATTTTATTCTTCGGAATCTTATCTATTCTAATCATTTTTCTGAACCACAAATACAATGCTTAAAGAAAAACTAAAAAAATACAGACTCATTCTTGCTTCGGGATCACCTCGCAGGCAGCAGTTTTTTAAGGATTTAGATCTTGATTTTGAAATCCGTGTAAAAGATGTTGAAGAAATCTATCCCCCTGAATTAAAAGCAGTTGAAATCACCAATTATCTAGCTGAATTAAAAGCTTCTGCATTTGACGGTGATCTTTCAGAAAACGAAATATTAGTTACCAGTGATACAATCGTTTGGCATCAGAACAAAGCTTTAGGAAAACCTAAAAGTGCCGAAGAGGCATTTGAAATGATTAAATCAATGTCAAATACTACTCATGAAGTAATTACATCGGTTTGTTTTAAAACGAATACCGGTTCTACCCTTTTGCATGACGTAACGAAAGTAACTTTCAAAGAATTATCAGACGAAGCTATTTTATATTATATCGAAAACTATAAACCTTATGATAAAGCGGGTGCATACGGCATTCAGGAATGGTTTGGTTTCATGGCAGTTACAAAAGTTGAAGGTTCTTATACCAATGTAATGGGGCTTCCAACAGCCAAAGTTTATGAATATTTGAGTACATTAGTGTAAAAATTTAGATTATGTTTTCGCTTAAAGAATACACTCAAGAGATATTTGCCACTATAATTCTGCTTATTATTTTAATAGCGCTGAGAATGATTGTGGCAAAACTAATACGCCGTTATGCCAATACAAGTCACTTATTAGAACATCGTACTAATTTAGTAATCAAATATATTCACATCTTAATGAATATTTTGGTAACCATAAGTCTGATTGTAATCTGGGGAGTAGACACCAAAGATATTTTTATTACCGTTTCGTCAATTGCCACCGTAATTGGTGTTGCTATGTTTGCACAATGGTCGATATTAAGCAATATTACTTCAGGAATGGTTTTGTTTTTCTCTTTTCCATTTAGGATTGGAGATACTATAAAAATTCACGATAAAGATTTTCCTATTGAAGCTGAGATTGAAGACATCAGCACTTTTCATGTAAATCTAAAAACCAAAGACGGTGAAAAAATTATTTTCCCCAACAACCTTTTACTTCAAAAAGGGATTTCGATTATTCCTACTCATCACGAAGAAAGAGAATTTTACGATTAATTATTTTTTGAATGGAAATTTTATAAAGTAAAGCGGAAAAGCTAGAACGATTTAATTTAAAGAAATCGTAAAATTTGCTTAACCATTTTACATTTATTTAATAAAATTTCATCAAAAATGATTCAACCTCTAAAATTGCCTTTTTATGCAAAATTGGCCTGCATATTAGTAAGTTTAATTTCGTTTGCTTATATATTTTGTATTGCTAAAGATATTCTGACTCCAGTATTGATGGCATTTTTATTTGCCGTATTACTGCTTCCTGTCTTTACCTTTTTAAATACCAAACTTAAACTTCCCCGACATTTGGCCGCTATTATTTGTATGGCAATTTTTCTTTTTTTCATTATCGGAATTCTTGTTTTTATATCCTATCAGGTTAGTTATATGGCAAATGACTTTGAAACAATAAAAAAGAACGCTAATTCATTTATTATTCAAATTCATAATTTTATACGAGAAAATTTTCAGGTAAGCATTGGTGAACAAAAAAAGTACTTGAATAGTGTAACACAAGATTCGGTTAAAAACGGACAGGCAAAATTAGGTTCTTTTATAGTTTCCGTAAGCGATGTACTTCTAGACAGCACCATTATTATCATTTATACATTTTTGTTTTTAATCTATAAAGAGCATTTCAAACTGTTTTTTGCCAAATTAATTTACAAAGAAAACCATGCTGTTTTAAAAGATATTCTTTCTCAAATAAAAGTTTCTATCAATAATTATATAGTAAGCCTTTTAATCGAAATGATTGTTGTTTCAATTCTTACAGGTCTTGGACTTTGGATTATTGGTATCAAATACTTTGTTCTATTGGGATTAATTACAGGAATCCTGAATCTTATTCCTTATATCGGGATTACGGTAGCTGGAATTATTACCGTTTTAGCTTCGCTTACCGGTTCTGGTGAAACTTCGGTTATTTTAGGAATTTTGATTGTCAATATTATTGTTCAATTTATTGATAACAATTTACTTGTGCCATTAATTATTAACTCAAAGGTAGAAATCAATGCTTTTGTTTCGATTATGGGAATTATTGTAGGCGGTGCAGCTGCTGGAATTGCAGGTATGTTTTTGGCGATTCCACTATTAGCAATTCTAAAAATTATTTTTGACCGAATTGAATCTTTAGAACCCTGGGGCTATCTTATGGGAAATCATATTCCGCGAAGGTTTGCATGGAGAGTACGCAAAGTAAAAACAGAAAACTAAAAATCTGTTAATTTATAAAATCATCTTTCTATTTATAGTAAATTCATATCATAATCCGCCTAAAAATTCTAATTACCTCTGAATGCGTCAAACTTTAAAAATAGTTGTTTTTATTTTCTTATGCTTTTGTTTTCAAAGCCTGAACGCTCAGACGGATAAGACAAAAAAAGATGCGGCTCCAAAAAAGGACAGTACCGAGATTTATACGAAAATTAAAAATTATTCGAAAAAAAATAAATTCACGCAAACGCTTCATAAACTTCTTTTCAGAACTAAAAAACCTAAAAAAAGAGAAATAATTGAACCGGTTGATAACAATAGAACTTTTGAAGGCAAAATCATTCGAAAAATAAATATTATAACACTCGATCCTTTCGGACATTCGGTTGTAGACACTACAGCAATGCCCCGAAATTGGGGAGAAAGAACCGGAAACAGACTTCATCTTAAAACTAAAAAGTTTGCGATTTACAACCTGCTTTTATTTCGAAAAAACACACCTTATGATTCCTATAAAGTTCAGGAATCGGAACGTTTAATTCGTGCGCAGCGCTATGTTACAGCAGTTCGTACAACAAATGAAATTGTAGGTGCAGCATCTGACTCCGTTGATGTTACTATTCGTGTTCTCGATTCGTGGAGTACCATTCCTCGATTTTCAATTTCAAGCAGTCGTGTTTCGGCTGGATTTAAAGAAAAAGATTTTTTCGGAACCGGACAGCAGCTCGAATATCGTTTTACCAATAGGTTTGACGATGGTGCAAATGGTAACGAAATGACTTATACAGTTCCCAATATTTTAAATACCTATATAGGAACGGTACTGCATTATAATATGGATCTCGATAACAATTATACCAAAAGTGTTAAAGTGGAAAGAGATTTCTATTCTCCCCTTACCAAATGGGCAGGTGGAGTTTTCATTGGTCAAAATTATAGACGAGACACTCTTCAAGCACCTGATTTAAGTTATGCTTTTCAGTCATTTAAAAATAATTTTCAGGATTTTTGGGTGGGTAAAGCCACGAAAGTATATGAAGATGATAATGAAGCGATTACCAATTTAGTTACTACAGCTCGATTTTTGAATGTTGATTATACCGAATCACCAGATTCATTGTATGATCCCACAAACTTTTATTCCAGTGAAAAATTACTCTTAATGGGAATTGGTCTTAACAGACGTAAATTTATCAAAGACAATTACATTTTTAGAAACGGCCAGACCGAAGACGTTCCGATTGGAAGAATCTACGGAATTACCTTTGGTTATCAATATAAAAACACTTTTTGGAGACCTTATGTTGGAGCGCAGTTTTCTTTTGGAAACTATTATAGGTTAGGATTTTTGAGTTTTAATTTTGAAGCCGGAACCTTCATCCATCAATCTAAAACCTACGATACAGCTTTCTTGGTTGAATCTAATTATTTTACAAAACTATATACGATAGGAAATTGGAAATTAAGACAGTTTTTTAATCCAAAATTTGTTTTAGGAATAAATCGTGAAAATATTATTGGCGACCAGCTTAACTTAAACGAACAGAACGGAATTGCTGGTTTTAATAGTGCGATTTATGGAACAAGTAAAATGATACTTTCGCTGCAAACACAGACATATTCACCTCATTCCTTATTAGGTTTTCGTTTAAATCCTTTCTTTAATTATTCATTCGCTATCCTGGGAAATCAAAATGATGCCATGATTAAGAATAAACCGTATCAAAAAATCACTTTAGGTCTTTTAATCAGTAATGACTATTTAGTATTCAGTTCCTTTCAGCTTTCTCTTTCCTATTATCCTAGTATTCCATATCAGGGCGATAATGTTTTCAAAACCAATACTTTTGAAACAACCGACTACGGATTGCAAAGTTTTGAACTCGCAAAACCACGAATTGTTGATTATAAATAATCAAAATAAATTAGAAATTTTCGAAATATTTTTTAGCGACTTAAATCTTTAAATATCATTGTTTTATACAACAATTACAAAATAACTCAATCGACGAAACTGCATATTTATTCGACGTAATACATTTCTTTTTTTATTTTTGGCACGGTATATGGAATTCCCTATACAAGATTAACATTTAAATTTTAGAAAAGATGAAAACGATAAAGTTAGCAATCGCCGGATTATTTCTTTTGGTTGCAAATGCCACACAAGCTCAGGTATCTGTTAACGTTAATATAGGTACTCCTCCAGCTTGGGGACCTGCAGGATACACAGAAATGGAATACTATTATCTGCCAGACATTGAAGCCTACTATGATGTACGTTCTGCACAGTTTATTTATTATGGAAGAGGAAAATGGGTTAGAACAACCTACTTACCAAGACAATACAGAAATTACGATTTGTATGGAGGTTATAAAGTAGTATTAACCGATTACCACGGAAGAACCCCATATGTGTACTTTGATCGTCATAAAGTAAAATACTATAGAGGATATCATGGACCAGCACAAAGACCTTACAAACCAAGACCTGCGTATGGATACAGCGAGCCTCGTCATAGACACTATGACAAACACGATAGACACCACGATAAACACGATCATGATCACGATGACCACGGACACGGACACGGTCATGGCCACGGAAGAAGATAAAATCTAATTCACTAGTTTTCAGCATAAAGAGAGTATCAAACACATGATACTCTCTTTTTTTATGATTTTATTTCCAGTTGATTTGTTAAAACATTGTATATTTAATATAAATACCTGTAAAGCAGTAAGTTTCGTAAGAAAAAAGTCTGATCTTACTATAATTATACCGTATCTTTGCCGCGAATTTAAAAAATCCAAAAAACAATTTATGAAAAAGAATGTCTATTTACTTTCATTTTTAGCAATGTCATTATTCATCGCTTGCGACAAAAGTGATGATTCAAACGACAACCAGTCTACGAATAGCATTACGATTACTACAGATCAAGCCACTTTAAATCAAAGACTTGATTTAACAAACTCTGGAGTAGTTGCAATCGAGAACAGTAATGCAACAGGAAAAATGGCAGCTACAGCATCTACTGCATTCCCATTAGTACAAATTGCAGAAGTAAAACCACCGGTTGATGCAAATGGAAGAACTTTACAAGCCAGTCATGTTACAGTAAACGGAAATTATGCGTATGTTTCATACATTATGCGTGGCGATGCCTATTCGGGTGCAATTGATGTTATTGATGTTTCAGATCCTTACAAACCAAAA
Organism: Flavobacterium endoglycinae; assembly: GCF_017352115.1. Taxonomy (NCBI): domain Bacteria; kingdom Pseudomonadati; phylum Bacteroidota; class Flavobacteriia; order Flavobacteriales; family Flavobacteriaceae; genus Flavobacterium; species Flavobacterium endoglycinae. Next base: position 5,248,499 of record NZ_CP071448.1, on the reverse strand, counting down.
TTAGTTACATCGGCTTTAATCCCTAATACTGATATTACTTCTCTTACATTCTCTGGTTCAAACTTAATTATTGGAGCTGCAAAAGATGTAGATAAAGACCCACTTTTAACTAATAACCCAGCTATTGCATTTAATATGGAATTAAGCTCAGGGCTTCTTACAGATAAATTAAAAACAAACTATTTAGAAAGCAGAGTTACCACAGATGTAGCAGCTAATACTGCTAATTATTTTGCTGTAACAGGAGATAACGGAAGTTTATTTAAATTAAGCAGTTCTGCTAAAGCCGTTACCGGAAAAGTAGCTGTAGCTGATTTACGCTCGATTGCTTTAACTAGCGATAAAATTGTTACTTTAAGTGGTACTAAAGGAGTTAATATATACAACCAAACAACGCTTGCCTTACAAAAAAGCTTTTCTACATCTACAGATGTAAGCGGCGCAAAAAGAACAATGGATGTTGACGGAACAAAACTTTTTGTTTCTGAAGGAAAAAACGGTCTTGGAGTTTACGACATTAACAGCGGATCAAAATTGCAAACTCTCGGCATTCCAACTGCTGCAGAAGATAACGTAACAAATGCTGTTTCTTTTAATGATGGTTATACTTTTGTTGCAAACGGAGCTTTAGGCCTTAATGTATATCAATCTGCAACTCAGCTTAATTTATTAGGTTCTGTAGGAATTGCAGGTTCTTCAAACTACGTAAAATCTAGTGGAAATTATATTTACGTAGCAAGCGGAATAGGTGGTTTAAAAATCATTAAAATGGAAAAACCAAGTACAGCTTTCGAAAGTTGTGCTGCTTACGGATTATACAATCAAGGAAGAGATTTGATTTTGAATTCAAATGAAATTAAATCTTATCAAGGAGCAACTGCTATCAATTCGGCGATTGTAAATTCTGGTGCTGTTTTAACACATTGTGGTTCTATTGCAGTTTTAAGCAATTTAACATTAAACAGTGGTGGGACATTTAATATGAGAGGAAGCATCTCGCAAGGTAAATACCAGCAAACAAACCCAACTGAACTTATTATCAATGACAAAGCAGTCATGAATGTTGAAGGTTCTGTTGTGATCTGGGGAGACTTACGATTAAATAGCGGCGCTACCATTAATTTCGTTAATAGCACTTCTTCTATCACTATTTACGGAAAAGTTACAAAAGGAACCAACGTAAAAATTACGGGAAGTTACGTAGATACAGAAAATAAATTAAAATAAAAGAGATTTTTAAATTTTCAATTTACTAGAAAAGCCGTCAGTATTAAACTGACGGCTTTTTTGTTTTTACACCAAATTCGAACGAAAATTATCAAGCATTAACATTTCATTTAAATACTGTTCCGTAAAATAATTAGTATTTTTGAAGCTATTTCAAAAAAACAACTAACTATACCATGCGAAAAATACAGGTTCAATTTCTTCTTCTATTTTTTATAGGTTTTCAAACTTCATTTGCTCAGCAGCCGCAAAAACCAAACTCAGTCGAAATTTACAATCAAATTAAAAAACTAAACTTTTTAGGTTCTGTATTGTACGTCGCTGCTCATCCCGATGATGAAAATACCCGAATGATTTCATATTTAGCAAATGAAATGAATGCCAGAACCGGATATTTATCTTTAACCCGCGGTGATGGCGGACAAAACTTAATTGGTCCACAACTGCGCGAATTATTAGGCGTTATTAGAACGCAGGAGTTAATTGAAGCTCGAAAAATTGACGGAGGAGAACAGTTTTTTTCAAGAGCAAATGATTTTGGTTTTTCTAAAAATCCAAGCGAAACTTTAGAAATCTGGGATAAAGATAAAGTGCTTGCCGATGTCGTATGGACGATTAGAAAATTTCAGCCGGATATTATTATTAATAGATTCGATCATCGTTCGCCGGGAACTACGCACGGTCATCATACATCGTCAGCTATGTTAAGCGTGGAAAGTTTCAAATTAACAAACGATCCTAAAATTTATACTGAGCAATTAAAATACGTAACGCCTTGGCAGGTAAAACGTCAGTTTTTTAATCCTTCATGGTGGTTTTATGGAAGTCAGGAAAAATTCGACGCAGCTAATAAATCCAAATTTACCAAATTAGAAACAGGTGTTTATTACACTGGAATTGGAAAATCAAATCAGGAAATAGCCGCTTTAAGCCGCAGCCACCACCAATCACAAGGATTTGGAAGCACAGGAGTTCGTGGTGAAGAAACTGAATATTTGGAATTAATCAATGGTGAAAAACCAGTCAATAAAGATGATTTATTTGACGGAATAGACACTTCATGGAATCGCGTAAAAAACGGAAAACCCATTGGAGATTTAATCAGCTCAATTATTTCAAAATACAATTTCAACAATCCATTTGCCAGCATACCTGATTTGGTAAAAGTATATGGAATGATCGAAGCTCTAGAAGACAGTCATTGGAAAACTACAAAAGCAGAAGCCGTTAAAAACATCATTGCTTCTTGCTCAGGATTATATCTTGAAGCAGTTGCAAGCGAACAAGAAGCTACTCCAGGAAGTACCATCAAATTAAGTCTTGAAGCCATTAACAGATGTGCGGTTGATATGCAGTTAATAAGTGTTACAACACTTCCAGATAATAAAACAACAACCCAAAATGTAGCTTTGCGAAACAATAACGATCAAAAAATCAATCTTTCGTTACAACTTCCAAACAATATCGAATATACACAGCCATATTGGTTAAAAGAAAAAGCCAGTGTGGGAATGTATACTGTTTCTAATCAGGAAAACATTGGAATTCCTGACATTATAAGAGAAGTAAAAGTAATTTTTAATGTAAAAATAAACGGCGTCCAAATTCCTTTTGAACGTACCGTTGTGTACAAATACAATGACGGCGTAAAAGGTGAAATGTATAATTTCCTTGATATCGTGCCAGAAGTTACAACTTCTATCTTAGAAAAAGTTTTAGTTTTTAGAGACCAGAAAAGCAAAATGATTCCGGTAAAAGTACGTGCTGGAAAAGACAATGTGCAAGGAAATTTACAATTAGAACTTCCTAAAAGCTGGAATATTTCTCCAAAACAAATTCCGTTTACATTAGATAGAAAAGGAACTGAGCAAATATTTTATTTTGAAGTAACTCCTCCTTTAAATCCTGAAGAAGTTATTGCTAAAAGTGTGGCTGTGGTTGATAATAAACGTTTTGACAGAGATCAAACTATTATCGATTTTAGTCATATCACCAAACAAATGGTTTTAAAACCTGCAGAATCAAAATGCATTAGAATTGACTTAAAAACTTCAGGCGATGCCATTGCCTATATCATGGGTGCTGGCGACGAAGTTCCTGAAAGTTTAATGCAGATGGGATATAAAGTTTCTATTTTGAAACCAGAAGAAATCACTCCTGAAAAACTAGATGCTTTCAGCACTGTTATTACTGGAATTCGTGCTTACAATACTGTAAATGCTTTGGCTAACAAACAAAATATTCTATTCAATTTTGTGAAAAGCGGTAAAAACATGATCGTACAATACAATACATACGGTAAATTAGTAACCGATAAAATCGCACCTTATCCGTTAAAACTATCAAATGACCGCGTAACTGAAGAAAATGCGAAAATTACGTTTCTAGCTCCAAATCATCCGGTTTTGAATACGCCAAACAAAATTACTTCAAAAGATTTTGAAGGATGGACACAGGAACAAGGCTTATATTACCCAGATGAATATGATGCCGCCTTCACTCCTATTATCTCATCGCACGATAAAGGAGAATCACCTAAAAATGGAGCCTTATTAGTCGCTCCATACGGAAAAGGATATTATATTTACACTGGTTTGAGTTTCTTCAGAGAATTACCGGAAGGAGTTTCTGGAGCCTATCGATTATTATCGAATATCATTTCGCTAAAGCAGCCGCTTGAAGCTCCAAAGCAAGATTTAAAGCAGTAAATTTTTAGAATATGCAGCCTAAAAAAACAAAAAAATGGAAAAAAAGCTACACCTATGTTCTCGTAGCTAATGCAATTTACATTGCTATTTTTGTCTTAATCATGCAATTATACTCATAACCTATGCAGCTATTTGACTGGATCGTACTTATTGTAACGCTATTATTTATTGTTGGTTATGGTTCTTGGAAAACCCGAGGCAGTAAAAATGTAGAAGATTTCATTTTAGGAAACAACGAAACACCTTGGTATACAGTTGGACTTTCTGTAATGGCCACACAGGCCAGCGCCATTACCTTTCTCTCTACGCCAGGACAAGCTTATCATGACGGAATGGGCTTTGTACAATTCTATTTTGGACTCCCAATTGCCATGATAATCATTTGTTATACGTTTATTCCTCTTTACCATAAAAATAAAATTTATACTGCTTATGAGTTTTTAGAAAAACGATTTGATGTAAAAACACGTTCCCTTGCTGCTATTTTATTCTTGGTGCAGAGAGGATTGGGAACTGGTCTTACAATATATGCTCCGGCTATTATTTTATCGGCATTATTAGGTTGGAATTTAACCATAATGAACATTATAATTGGGGTTATGGTAATTATTTATACGTTTTCAGGAGGAACAAAAGCCGTTAACGTTACACAGAAACAACAGATGTTTGTAATCATGTCTGGAATGTTTATTACCTTTTTTCTAATTCTGCATTATCTTCCAAATGATATGACTTTTACAAGTGCACTGCACATTGCGGGTGCCAATGATAAAATGAATATCGTGAATTTCTCATTCGATCCAGAGGAAAAATATACTTTCTGGAGCGGAATTACCGGCGGATTCTTTCTCGCTCTTGCTTATTTTGGTACAGATCAATCTCAGGTGGGAAGGTATTTATCAGGAAAATCAGTGGCTGAAAGTCAGATGGGATTAATCATGAACGGGCTTTTAAAAGTACCAATGCAGTTTTTTATTCTTTTAACAGGAGTTATGGTATTTGTCTTTTTTCAATTCAATCCGGTACCGCTAAACTTCAATCCAAACAATAAAATTGTAATCGAAAAATCTGCTTTTAAAGAAGAATACCATACTTTAGAAAAAAAATTAAGCAAACTTTCTGAAGACAAAAAAGTAATCAATCTATTGTATATCGATCAGTTGAATCAGGATTACGATAATCCTATTTTGCGTAAAGAACTGGTAACATTATCAAACAAAGAAAAAGATCTTCGTGATCGCGCTAAAGAAATCATTTCAAGAGCCGACAGTAATAGCGAAACCAATGATAAAGATTATGTTTTCTTCCATTTTATTCTGCATTATTTACCAAAAGGATTAATTGGTTTATTATTGGCTGTTATACTTTCTGCTGCCATGTCTTCAACTGCTTCTGGATTAAATGCTTTGGCTTCTACAACTGCAATTGATATTTACAAAAGAAATGTAAAAACCGAAAAATCCGAAAAGCACTATCTTAATGCTACTAAATTCTTCACTTTGTTTTGGGGAGTTATCGCTATTCTTTTTGCCTGCGTAGGAACTTTATTTGAAAACTTAATTCAGCTTGTCAATATTATCGGTTCTATCTTTTACGGAACAGTTTTAGGAATATTCCTGGTTGGATTTTACCTAAAAAGAGTTCAGGCAAAGCCAATGTTTATCAGTGCTATTATTAGCCAGCTGACCATTTTCGGAATCTACTATTACATGATTTACAGTCAGGAAAAATTAGGCTATTTATGGCTGAATTTCATTGGCGCAATTTTGACTATTGCATTATCGCTTCTATTACAGGTTTTATTCTTTAGAGGAAAATCAAATGATGATCAGGTAATTTTGGATTAAAATGAAAGGGACACTTCTTATAATCGTACTTCTTTTTTCTTATCAGGTTCAAAGCCAAAACGACAGCGATGGCGAAATAGACAATTCTATTTCTACTCAGTTTCACACAAAATGCCTTGAAGATTTAACTCAAGGCAATGAAATGTTTGAGAAGTATCCTAATCTAAAAACGATGAAATTTTGTTCAATACTTGAATGCACCTCTCTTTTAGCTTATAAAGAAAAAGATGCAAAATTGTGGGCTGAACAAAGATTAATCGAGATTGCTACTAAGCTGTTTAATCAAGGCGCTCCAGTGTTTTTAAACTCTGGGATGGATAGTTATTTATCTGCAGAGCAAAAAAATATAAATCTAGAAGATGACAATCATATTGTATATATAAGCTACGGAGGATGTTCTAGTCCAAGTTATTTTCATGATGCTGCCGATATTATAAATAGACGGACAGCTTTTTTAATAGATCAAGCAACTAAATAATCTACTTTTAAATTACAAATAACAAAGTCAAAACTTATATCACAAAATCTTTATCTTTGAGAAAGTTACTCTTAAAGAAAGCATTATGAAAGACTTAAAGAAATACAGTAATAAAACTAAAGCTGCTTTTGTTTTATTGATTGTAATGCTTTTGATTCTGTTAGGAAACTTCAATACACTACAAAATTCCAAAAACGTAAACGAAAATATTAATGCTATTTACAAAGACCGTCTTGTTGTAGCACATTATATTTTTCAATATTCCAAACAGCTTCATTTTATAAAAGGCGAAGCTGAAAAATTAGATTTAAGTGACAATATTAAAAAAGACGAAATCATTCATACACTCAATATTATTCACAACATTGATGATTTGTACGCCAAAACTGTTTTAACAAATAAAGAAAAACAATACTTCGATACATTTTTAAGCGCCTGCAAAGAAATAAATCATCAAGTAGAAAATAAAAACTGGAATAAAATTGCCAGTTCAAGTGCCGAAGCTCTAAAAACTTTAGATGCTTTATCGCAGATTCAGATTGAAGAAGGCAAACTAAAACTAGCTGCAGCAAACACCATGTATAGCAAAAACAATAGTCTCGGACAGCTTCAAATCGCGCTTCTGATTATTCTTGGAGGTATTACTTTTTATCTCTTAATCAAAAAAATAAAGAAAACCATTAAAATTCCTGAACCACCTAGTTTGAATTAAAATTTAGCATAAAAAAAAAATTCCAAAACCCGAAAGCTTTGGAATTTAGAAATTTTATATTGAAATTTTAAAACCTTATCTGCTCCATTCAGCGATACTGTCTTTATTCATTTTAACGTAATCTTGATTGTTTGCCGCTTCTGCAGCTGCTAAAGAAGCTTTTGCAGTTTCAACCGCACCTTTTTTATCTCCTTGTTTTGCCTGGATTAACGATTTAAGTCTTGAAACATAATATGGTTTTTCAGCACTCATATCCAAAGCTTTATCAACGTATGTTCTTGCAGTTTCGATATTCCCATTTGAAGAAAATAAATATTGAGCAGAAGCATAATAATCATTCCAAGTTGGACCAGACAATGTTTTTTCGATACTTGCTGTAGCTGTTTTTGCAGTTGGAACTTCAAATTTCAAAGCTACATGAGAGTTTTCCCAAGACATTTCTAAGTATGCAAAATTAGGATCTAAACCGTTAATTCCGATTGTAAAAGTTTCAACCGGTGTTGGTAATGCATCTTCTTTTACAGTTGTTCTCAAAGCTACATAAGCATCACTCCAGTTTTCAGGTAATCCCCAATTATCAGTTGAAAGGTAAAAAATCACTTCCCAGCTTTCAATTTTAGGAATTGTATAAATTGAATATTTTCCTTTTTTAAGAGTTTTTCCGTCGATCACTACATCATCACTAAAATTAATGACCGTATTTTCATTAGCTCCCGTTCTCCAAAGTTTCCCAAACGGAACTAGATTCCCAAAAACAGCCCTTCCTCTGGCACCTGGTCTAGAATATGTAACTTCTACATCAGTTAATCCAACAGTTTGTTTTATATAAGCTTTTGGACTCGCCTGAGGCGTTCTAACCTGTGCTTCAGATGCAAAAGGAGCCACAAATATGGCTAATGCAATAAGTAATTTTTTCATTATTAGAGTTTATTTGTTTTTTTCAAATTTACAAATTCAATAAGGGAAAGAATGTTAAATTTTATATAATTCAAGGCTTTAACTGTGATATTTTTTGCGCATTTAATTCATTAAAATGACTGACTACAAGATCAGCTTCTGATAAATCCTGCAGGTTAGAATTTGCACTTCTGTAACCTACGCAATAAATTCCAGCACCTTTCGCCGCTTTTACTCCGTTTGTACTGTCTTCTATGATGATGCATTCTTCTTTTGGGGCAATCGACAATGAAGCAGCGTGAATAAATATCGCTGGATTTGGTTTTGACTGCGGAAAATCCTCTCCGCTCACCACATGTGAAAAATACTGATGAAGATTAAATCTTGTAAAAACACGTTCGATAGTAACTTTTGATGCCGAAGAAGCCAAAATCAGCTGCATACCATTTGCATACAAATCTTTAATTAAATCTTCAACTCCTTCCAATAGATATAAATCTTGTTTGGTATCGAAAGCATCGTTGAAAATATTTCTTTTTCTCTGAATTAAATCTTCAACCTCGTGCTCAATAACTGGGAAAAATCCTTTAAGGGTCTGGAAAGTATTTCGAGTTGATAATCCAGTAAATGAAGTATACATTTCTTCTGAAACATCAATATTTAACTCTGAAAATTGTTGGTAATAAGCATAACGATGAACGGGTTCTGTATCGACAATTACGCCGTCCATATCAAAAATTACTGTTTTAATCATTTTTTTTAAAAGGTGCTAAGGTTCTGAGGAGCAAAGGTTCAAAGGTTTTTCTACTGTGACTGAATACTGAAACTGAATACTGAAACTGAATACTGTGACTGAATACTGTGACTGAATACTATCACTGAATACTGAAACTGAATACTGAAACTGAATACTGTGACTGAATACTGAATACTGAGAAAACTACTCTTCCTTTGCAATTAAATAACGAATAACCGTTTCAGCTGCGTGCAGACCAAATAATCCTGGCATATAACTGTTGGTTCCGTAGAATGATTTTTTGAAGTTTTTACCGTCGGTTAACTTTAAGCTCTTTTCGTTTTGAATTTCCGAAGAAAAAACCACTTTCAATTTGTTGATTTTTACAGCTTTTAATCTTTTACGGATTGTTTTAGAAAAATAACAGTTGATTGTTTTAGAAATATCGGCCACTTTTACTTTAGAAGCCAGCATCTTTCCTCCTGCTCCCATACTGCTTATGATTTTAACTCTCTTGCGTTTTGCGGCAATAATTAAATTCAATTTTGGAGTGATACTGTCAATACAATCCAATACATAATCAAACTCTGGTGAAACGATTTCAAAAGCTCTTTCTGGAGATAAAAACTCTTTTACTCTTGTTAAATTCAATTCGGGATTAATATCCATTAAACGATCACCTACAATTTTAATTTTTGGTTCGCCAACTGTAGAATGCAGCGCTGGTAATTGTCTGTTAATATTTGTAATATCAACTACATCGCCATCAACAATAGTCATATTTCCAACTCCTGCTCTCGCCAAAAATTCAGCAGCAAACGATCCTACGCCGCCTAATCCTACTACTAATACATTTGCATTACGCAAGTTTTCCAATCCTTCTTTTGTAAATAAAAGCTCAGCTCTTTCTGTCCACTCTGCCATATTTTATTTTTTGTTGTTTTTAGTTTTTATGTTTCAAGTTTGATGTTTAGGGTTGTCAGGCTGAACGAAGTCAAAGCATGATTTCTAAAACATCTCACTTCTTACTTCCTTTCAAATATATTTTTACAATTACTTGAAATAAGACTCTGTAATTCTTTTAATTCTAACTCTTTATATTCAGCTGCTAAATTATACACTTGCTCAATTCCTTCTTCAATTGTATCCGTTTCTAAAAAGAAACGATCACTAGGAACATTTTGAAAAACGTTTTTTAAATCTGGATTTCTCAATAAATACTTCCCGAATGAAATATAAAAACCTTCTTTAATAAGTTGTTCAGCCACTTGAATGTTTTTTGAAAAACCATGAATAATCAGTGGAACAGAAATATTCAATTTATTTTTAACTGCAATTACTTCTTGAAATGCTGCCACACAATGAATTACAACTGGTTTCTTATATTTTTCGGCTAAAAGCAATTGTTTTTCGAAAACAGGAATTTGTTTGTCCAATGGCATTTCGATTCGTTTATCTAAACCACATTCGCCTACTGCCAGACAATTTTTGCTTTGAAGTTTTTCTTCGATAATTTTCAACTCAAAATCAATTTGGCCGTCTTTTATATACCACGGATGAATTCCGATAGAATAAAATGGAATCGAAGCATCAAATTCCTGCGGATATTGATTGACCAATTCTAATATATTAGACTGATTTGTAAATTGATGAGTATGAAAATTAAAATATTCCATTAATGAAAAGTTTTCACTCCCGCTTTAATTTCTACCTTTAAATCGTTCTCTAAAGGAACAAGCGGACAAGAATATTTATGATTATAAGCACAATACGGATTGTAAGCTTGATTAAAATCAACTGCAATTGTATTGCCTTTTGGAATTTTTAAATCAATATATCTGCCGCCAATGTAGCTTTCTTTTCCGCATGTTAAATCAGAAAAAGGCAGAAACAAATGATCTTTATATTCTTTTTGTTTAGAAAGCTCAATGTTTCTGTATACGTTCAACTGCATTTCTTTCCCTTCTAAAGTAAAAAACAATGTTCCGTACTTAATATATTGCGGAGTTCTTGCTCCTGTTGTTTTCATTTCGAAAACTTTTTCATTTTGAGCCTTTACGAATTTTGCATTTACAAAATACTTTCCATTAATCGGATAAAAATCTAAAGTTTTAAAGGTTTTCAGATCTTCTTCCATTAACGGACTTGTCTTAGCATCAGCATATTCAGAGTTAATCTGCTTTTGAAATTTTTCTGTTTCAGCACGGTTGAATTTCTTCTGACTAAAACCAAAACCAAAAGTCAGTAAACATATTAGGATTAAGCCTTTTTTCATCTTTGAAAATTTTCTGCAAAAATAGTTTAAAAGTAATAAAGCAGCAACCGTTCTAAGTTACAAAGTTTCCTAACTTTGTTGCAAATACAAGAATTATAATGCTAAAAACCGCTTTTAACCATTACATCAACAATTTTAAAGGATTTACTAGAGAAATTTGGATACTTACATTAATCACTTTTATAAATCGTGCAGGTACAATGGTACTGCCTTTTTTATCAAAATATTTAAAAGAAGATCTCCATTTTACTTATAATCAGGTTGGATGGATAATGGTTTCATTTGGTTTAGGTTCTATGCTGGGTTCATGGCTTGGCGGTAAACTTTCGGATAAAATCGGTTTTTATAAAATCATGATTTTCAGTTTGTTTACCAGCGGTGTCTCCCTTTTCTTTGTACAATATATTACGACTTTCTGGGGACTTTGCATTGCAATGTTTATCTTAATGACTATAGCTGATATGTTTAGACCAGCGATGTTTGTGTCGTTAGGTGCTTATGCCAAACCCGAAAATAGAACTCGTGCTTTAACACTGGTACGTCTTGCCGTAAACTTAGGTTTTGCTGCTGGTCCGGCTCTTGGAGGTATAATTATTATGGCAATGGGCTATTCAGGACTTTTTTGGGTTGATGGTGCTTCTTGTATTCTTTCGATATCTATTTTCGCTCTATTGGTAAAAGAAAAGAAAAAGGTAGAACACGATGATAAAGCCGAAAGCACATCTGATATAAAATCTGTTTTTCACGATACCATTTTTTGGGTTTTCTTATTTGTGAGTTTTATTACCGCGATTATTTTCTTTCAGCTGTTTACGACTTTACCTTTATATCATAGTGAACAATTTGGTTTGAGCGAATTCCAAACTGGATTATTAATGACCCTAAACGGGCTTTTAATATTTGCTCTCGAAATGCCAACCGTTGGTTTTATGGAAAGAAAAGGATTTCCTAAAATCAGAATTATCATAATTGGATCTTTTATAATGGCTTTCAGTTATATATTACTCCTTATAAATATTTGGGCTGGAATACTTGTTATAGCTATGATTTGTATTTCGATTGGAGAAATTCTCACCTTTCCTTTTTCAAATGCTTTTGCCTTAAGTCGTGCTCCACGCGGACAAGAAGGCCGTTATATGGCTTTGTATACAATGAGTTTCAGTTTAGCACATATTGTAAGTTCTAAAGTGGGTTTTGAAATCATATCTGATTTTGGCTATCAAATTAACTGGCTATTTATGGCTTGTATTGGCTTCTTAGCAACTTGCTGCTGTCTTTGGATTAAGAAGGCGCTACTTCTCGAAAAAAAGAAATAATTTCCACTTTATATTTAAAACACTATTATTCAAATTATTAACTTTGATTCTGAATACTTTTCGCATGCTTTTTGGTTTAGAAAAACTAAAAAATTAGTTAATAAACTATATTTATAGTTGCGTAACTAAAAAAATAGTTGTACGTTTGAATTAAAATTAGAAAACATGCAAAAGTTAACCAACAAAGAAGAAGAAATAATGCACATTTTATGGAAGCTAAAAAAAGCTTTCGTAAAAGAAATTCAGGCAGAAATAACTGAAGATCAACCGCATTACAATACGCTTTCGACTATTGTTCGAAATCTGGAGGAAAAAGGTTTTGTGGCGCATAACGCATTTGGAAATACGCATCAATATTATCCAATTGTAACTTTAGAAGCCTACAGCAAAAAATACATGAAAACTGCAATTGATAATTATTTCAACAGTTCTTATAAAAATATGGTGTCCTTTTTTGCAAAAGAAGAAAAAATATCTGCAGATGAACTGCGTGAAATTTTAGAAATGATCGAAAATCCAAAAGATAAAAAATAATAATCCATGGAAGCACTTTATTTATATATCGCAAAATCGGCCGGTTTAGTTATACTATTTTACTGTGCTTATTATTTTTTACTCCGCAAAGAAACATTCTTTACTACAAACAGATGGTTTTTATTAACAGGTCTGATTACTTCCGCTGTTCTTCCTTTAGTATCTTATACCAAAGTAATTTGGATAAACGCCTCTCCTATTTCAAATTTAAATCCTCAAGAAATTCCGTTTCAACCTATAAAAAATGAAATCCATGAAATTAACTGGATTTACGTTATCTCTCTGATTTATGGAGTTGGATTTTTGATTCTCTTAATAAAATTTGCTTTAGATTTTTATAGTCTGCAATCCATTTTAAAAGGAAAGAAAATTCATCAGCAGGCAGACTTTAAATTTATTGATACTAACGAAAATATCGCTCCATTCTCGTATTTTGAATATATCGTATACAACTCATCAATGTATACCGATACTGAACTACAGAATATTATTGAACATGAAAAAGTACACAGCGATCAAAATCATACAATCGATGTTTTATTATCGCGTGCATTTTGTCTGCTGTTTTGGTTTAATCCAATCATCTGGATTTACAAAAAGGCAATTGTTCAGAATTTAGAATTCATTGCAGATAAAGAAGCAGCCAAGAAGTTAAGCGATAAAAAATCGTATCAATACACACTTTTAAAAATAACAACACACGAAAGCTGTGTTGCAATCACCAATCATTTTTATCAATCATTAATCAAAAAACGAATTGTCATGTTAAACAAAAATCAATCAAAAAAGAGAAATTCTTGGAAGTATTATGTTGTAATTCCAGCACTTGTAGCATTTGTTTTAGTTTTTCAAGTTGAAACTATTGCAAAAGAAAAACAGCAGATTGTACAATCAGGCAATGGAGAAATTAAATCTCTGGATGTGTACAAAATCAAAAAAACGTCTACTGATGCTGATTTAAAAGAAATCAAAGAGAAATTAAAATCAATTCATAACGTTGATTTTCAAGCTTCTGAAATTAAGCGTAATGCTCAAAATCAATTAATTTCTATTAAAATTGATATTAAAAACGGAAAACAAACTGCGCAGTCTATTCAGACTTCAGGAAATGAAGCTATTAAAGATTTTGGAATATTAGTTACAACAGATGAAAATGGAATCAAAAAAATTGGAATCCAAACTACTTCTGAACAAACAAATTCTTCTAGTAAAACCACTAAACAACCAAAAGTTGCTATCAGCAACGAACTAAAAAATAAAACTGAAACCAATGCTGACACTCATTCTTCTACTAGTACAAAAACTAATAATAATATTAGTACAAATATTAGCACTTTTGTAACAACCAATACAAATAGCAATGCTTCGACTAAAGTTGTAACCACCAATAATGGCTCTAATGTAACTGTTTATTCTTCAACCAATAAAACTCCTTTAGGATCACAGCTTATTATTATTGACGGTGAAGAAATGCCTGCCGGTTTTGATATCGAAGATATTGACAACGGTAAAGTTAAAAGTGTCAGTGTTTATAATGGTACAAATGCATTAGCCAAATATGGTGACAAAGGCGCCAACGGAGTAATCGAAATCGAAACTCGCAAATAAAAATCAAAATGCAAAAACTAACCAACAAAGAAGAAGAAATCATGCACATTTTATGGAAGCTGAAAAAAGCTTTTGTAAAAGAAATTCAAGCAGAGATTTTAGAAGATCAGCCACATTACAATACTTTGTCAACCATTGTACGTAATTTGGAAGATAAAGGATATGTAGCACACAATGCTTTTGGAAACACACATCAATATTATCCTATTGTAAGCATTGAAGATTACAGAAAAGGTTTTATGAGCACGGCGATAGATAATTATTTTAACAGCTCTTATAAAAGTATGGTTTCGTTTTTTGCGAAAGAAGAAAAAATTTCTGCCGACGAATTACGAGAAATCTTAGAAATGATCGAAAATCCAAAAAACGAAAAATAACCAGTATGGAAGCACTTTTCATTTTTATCGCAAAAGCAAGCGGATTAATTACTTTGTTTTATTTTGCTTACTATTTTTTACTCCGTAAAGAAACCTTTTTTAATAGCAGCCGATGGTTTTTATTAGCAGGACTTTTAACTTCGGTTATCCTACCATTTGTAATCTATACCAAAGTAATCTGGATAGATCCAGCTCCTGTTGTTTACGAACCGGTTTCTTATGTTCCTATTGCAAATCATAATTATATTCCTTCTCACACTTCTCAGATTGCTGAAGAAGAACCTTTTGAAATAAATTGGAATTTAGTTTCCCTTGCTGTTTATACACTTGGATTTGCTGCTTTTATGATAAAATTCGGAATTGATTTCTATAGTCTGAATTCCGTTTTAAAAGGAAAGAAAATTGAGCAGCAGGAAGATTTTAAGTTTGTAGATGTAAATGAAAATATTGCACCTTTTTCGTATTTCGATTATATCGTTTACAACTCATCGCTTTACAGTGAGGCAGAATTACAAAGTATTCTCGAACATGAAAAAGTGCACAGCGATCAGTATCATACCGTAGATGTAATTATTTCAAGGATTTTTTGTATTCTTTTTTGGTTCAATCCAATTATCTGGCTGTACAAAAAAGCCATTTTACAAAACCTAGAATTTATTGCCGACAATGAGGCTTCAAAAAAAATATCAGACAAAAAAGCGTATCAGTATACTCTTTTAAAAATAACAACACACGAAACTTGTGTTGCAATCACCAATCACTTTTATCAATCATTAATCAAAAAACGAATTGTTATGCTTAACAAAAATCAATCAAAAAAATGGCATTACTGGAAATACTATGCCATCATTCCAGCCCTAGGAGCATTTGTATTATTATTTCAAATTAAAACTATTGCACAGGAGAAAAAACGAGCACAAGAAAACGAAATTACCGTATCTAAAAATCAAGATTCGGAAATCTTTAAAATCAGCAAATCAACAACAGATCAAGAATTAAAAGACTTAACTGCAAAACTTAAAACCGACCATAACATTGATATCAAGATTTCTGATGTTAAAAGAAATAGCAAAAACGAAATTACAGCTATTAAAATCAGAATGGTTAAAGAAAATGGCAAAATGCAGATTATAGAAATGAACAGTTCTGATGCTATAAAAGACTGCAGTGTTGTTTTAAATACCGATGATGAAGGAAATAAAGACATTAGTTTAATTACTGAAGGTCAAACCGAACATCCTTTAGTTACAAGAAATAATGTCGTAATAAAAGATTTTAATGAAAATGATGCTGATCCTGTTGTGGGAAATTCTGCTGTAGCACCTGTTGCACCAGCGGCTCCCGTAGCACCTGTATTTCCAGCTGAACCTATGCCTCCTCTTCCAGCAATCGATATGTCAAAAATGCCACGACCACCTGCAGCTCCTACAAATCCTAAAGACAAAGTTGCAATGGCAAAGTTTGAAAAAGAAATGGCCGAGTTTGAGAAAAAAATGGAAGCATTCGAACCAGATTTATCTAATTACGAAAAACAAATTGATGCTATCATGGCAGAACGCAGTGCTATTTTCGAAAAACAAATGGAGCAGTACGAAGTTGCAATGGAAAAGTTCAATAGCAACATGGAAAAATTCAATATTGACATGAAGTTTAAGTATGGAAATGATTCTAAAGAGTACGAAAACGGCATCAAGCAATATGAAAAAGACATGAAGCAATATGAGTTTGACATGAAACAGCATGAAAAAGCAATGCAGCAGCACGCTAAAGATATGAAACAAAGAGAAAAAGATATGAAGCAGCGTGAAAAAGACATGAAACAACGTGAAAAAGACTTAAAAGCCTGGGAAAAAGAAAACAGAAAAGCTTAATACTTTTTACATTTTATATAGTTGAAAAAGACTTTGCTAAACGCAAAGTCTTTTTTTTTATATCTTTGAAAAAACAAATCTACTATGTTTAAAATATTAGCCAAACTAAACAAAATTCTTCTGCCTAGTTTTACTAAACAAGGTTTAGATATTTCTAAAGCCAAAAAATGGCAGATTGCTATAATTGGCTATCGTGCTTACGTTACAAAGCGTGCCCTAGGCAATTAAAAAATACATCCTTCATTATCACTTAACCGAAAATAAATTCCTATTTTTTGGTATTATTATTTTTATGAAAAATAGAGAATTCAACCTCCCTCCTGTTCCAGCAGTATTATTAGCAATTATAAGCGTACAATGTGGCGCTGCCATTGCAAAAACGCTTTTCCCTGTTATTGGAGCAGCCGGAACAGCATCACTTCGTATTGGAATTTCAGCTTTAATTTTATTACTGGCTTACAGACCAAATTTTAAAAACATAACCAGAGCCCAGTGGAAAATTGTAATTCCTTATGGTGTATCATTGGGAGCCATGAATTTAGTGTTTTACTTCGCTATTGAAAGAATCCCTATCGGATTGGCTGTTACTTTAGAATTTGTTGGGCCATTATTATTAGCTATTATAGGTTCAAAACGTCTGATAGACTATTGCTGGGTTTTATTAGCAGCCATTGGAATTTTATTTATAGCTCCCTGGACAAATGATCGCTTAGATTCTCTTGGCGTTTTATTTGCTCTTCTAGCAGGTGCTTTTTGGGCAGGTTATATAGTCTTAGGGGGTAAAATTTCTAAAATAATGAATAGCGGTTACGCAGTTTCTACCGGAATGTTATTTGCTGCCATTTTAGTGCTTCCTTTTGGATTTTTAGAAAACGGATTTGTTAATCTTACTCCAAAATTCTTCGGAATGGGAATTGCTTTGGCGCTTTTATCAAGTGCAATTCCATTTACTTTAGAAATGAAAGCTTTAGGACAGCTTCCTCCACGAACTTTCAGTATTCTAATGAGTTTAGAGCCAGCGGCAGCTTCAATTTGTGGTTTTATCTTTTTACAGGAAAATTTAAACTTATACGAAATTTTCGCTGTAATCTGTGTAATTATTGCATCGGCAGGAAGTACTCTGACAGCGAAAAAATAAATTTTAAATAATAAAAGCTCTGCATTCACAGAGCTTTTATTTATTCAAGAATTCGTATTTCAATTAGCTTTTTGGCAATAACACTGTGTCAATTACATGAATTACTCCATTTGACTGGTTTACATCGGCAATTGTAACTTTTGATTTGTTACCATTTTCATCGCTGATGTACAAATCTTTACCTTTCATCCAAGCTGTTAATGTACCACCGCTTACTGTTTTTATAGAAGCTTTTCCTTTACCATCTTTAATTGCTTTAGCAATATCAGCCGCATTCCATTTTCCAGAAACAACATGATAGGTTAAGATTGTTTGAAGTTTCTTTTTGTTCTCAGGTTTTAAAAGTGTTTCAACAGTTCCTTTTGGTAATTTATCAAAAGCTGCATTTGTTGGAGCAAAAACCGTAAATGGTCCTTTTCCTTTTAAAGTCTCTACTAAATCTGCCGCTTTTACAGCCGCTACCAAAGTGGTATGATCTTTTGAATTAACTGCATTTTCAATAATATTTTTGTTAGGATACATGGCAGCTCCTCCTACCATAACTGTTTTTTGAGCATTCGATGTAAATGCAAATCCTAAAGCCAAAACTGCCGCTGCTAAAAATTTTCTAGTTTTCATAATGTATATTTTAAGTTATAAGCACATTTACGCAGATAAATTTGTTTTGGTTTTAAGAATAATCAAAAAATAATTAAAAAAATCGCAAAACTAGTGAAGAAGCCAGCAAAATTAAGCTTTGAAATATTTCACCTTTTTTACAAAAAACTTAAAAAATAGTAAATATTATTCTTATATTGTTACTAAATTCAGAACCAAAAACCAGTTATCATGAAAAATCTACCCAAAAAAATCCGAAGTAAAAAATTAAGTTCTAGAGTCGATTTAACCGCAATGGTCAGCGTTTCTTTCCTGCTGATTATATTTTTCATGGTTGTTGGCGAATTATCGAAGCCTAAAACTCTCGCTCTAAGTTTACCAGATCGAGATCGAGGTTGTGGCGAACCTACAGCAGGTTGTTACATAGGCAACCGTTTTTATACTGTTCTATTAGGCGAAAACGACAAAATAATAACATATACGGGAATCTTGAATTATCCTATTAAGAAAACAAATGAGACCAATTATAGTGAAAATGGATTTAGAAATGAATTAAACATTGTAAATAAAAAAATTCTTGAATATTCAGCTGCTATAGGAAAACCAAATCAAGGCGCAATTGTTTTTATAAAACCATCCAACAAAAGTAATTATGGAAATTTAGTTAATATTTTAGAAGAGATGAGACTGGCTAATATTGAATCTTATGCTATTGTAGATGAATTTACACCTGAAGAATCAAAATTACTGGCCTTTAATTAGTAAATAGAAAGCTAACAATTAAATCTATTTTTTATGCAAAATCTACCAAAAAAAGTTCGAAGTAAAAAACTAAACTCAAGAGTTGATTTAACCGCTATGGTTAGTGTTTCATTTCTATTGATTATATTTTTTATGATTGCAACTGAATTGAGAAAACCAAAAATTATGGATTTAACCCTTCCATATTATGATCCAAAATGGGATCATATTATTAGTTGCGGAGTTAGAGCAGATGATCGTTTAATTACAGTTATATTAGATGACAATAACAAAATAGTAACATATTCAGGTCTTTTATTTGATCCTTTTGAAAAACCAAAACAAATCAGTTATGGCAAAAATGGAATACGCAAAGAACTCTTTAATAAAAAGAAGAGAATCTTAGAATATTCGACAGTAATGGGAAGATCTAATCGGGGACCAATTGTAATTATTAAACCAAGTAAAAAAAGTAATTTCAAAAATTTGATAGATATTCTCGATGAAATGACAATTACTGGAATTGATACTTATGCGATTGTTAACGAATTTACTCCCGAAGAGTCAAGATTATTAGCTTCAAATTAATTTAAAAATCATTTTCAAAACGGTTCTCGACTCCGCTCGAACTGACAACCTGAAACTTTAAACATAAAAAAAAGTCCCACAATAATGTGGGACTTTCTATTTATAAAAAGCTAAGAATTATTTTTTCTCAGTTTTTTCCATTTTAGCTTTTAAAGCAGCTAATACATCATTGTTGTCACCTAAAGTCGCAGCTGGTGCGTTAGTAGATGCAGATGCAGTAGTTTCAGCAGCAGCTTTCACGTTTTTCTCTTCTTCTTCTCTGAAGATAGCAGTGTGAGAAGCAACAACTCTTTTGAATTCTTTATTGAATTCGATTACTTTGAAATCAGCTGTATCACCTTTTTTCAATTTCTTTCCGTCCTCTTTTTCAAGGTGACGAGTTGGAATGAAAGCAACGATATCATCTCCGAATTCTACAGTAGCTCCTTTGTCAACGATTTCAGAAATCTCACCGTTGTGGATAGTTCCTACAGCGAAAGAATCTTCGTATTGATCCCAAGGATTAGCAGTAGTTTGTTTGTGACCTAAAGATAATTTACGTCCTTCAACATCTAATTCTAATACAACAACATCAAGTTTTTCACCAACGTTTACAAACTCAGATGGGTGTTTAATTTTCTTAGTCCAAGATAAGTCAGAGATGTAGATTAATCCATCAATTCCTTCTTCTAATTCTACGAAAATACCAAAGTTTGTGAAGTTTCTAACGATACCTGTGTGTTTAGAACCTACTGGGTATTTAGAAGTAATATCAGTCCATGGATCTTGAGTTAATTGTTTGATACCTAATGACATCTTACGATCTTCTCTGTCAAGAGTTAAGATAACTGCTTCAACAACATCTCCAACTTTCACGAAGTCCTGAGCAGAACGTAAGTGAGTTGACCATGACATTTCAGAAACGTGGATTAAACCTTCAACACCTTCAGCAACTTCGATAAATGCACCGTAATCAGCGATTACAACTACTTTACCTTTAACTTTATCACCAACAGTTAAGTTAGCATCTAAAGCATCCCATGGGTGAGCGTTTAATTGTTTCAATCCTAATTGAATTCTTGTTTTCTCATCATCGAAATCAAGGATTACAACGTTTAATTTTTGGTCTAATTCAAGAACTTCACTTGGGTGGTTGATTCTGCTCCAAGAAAGGTCAGTAATGTGAATTAATCCGTCAACACCACCTAAGTCAATGAACACACCATAAGAAGTAATGTTTTTAACAACACCTTCTAATACTTGTCCTTTTTGTAATTGACCGATGATTTCTTTTTTCTGTACTTCAATATCAGCCTCGATAAGAGCTTTATGAGATACAACTACGTTTTTGAATTCGTGGTTGATTTTTACCACTTTGAATTCCATCATTTTGTTTACATATACATCGTAGTCTCTAATGGGCTTAACGTCAATTTGAGATCCAGGTAAGAACGCTTCGATTCCGAATACGTCAACAATCATACCTCCTTTAGTTCTGCATTTAACAAAACCGTTAACGATTTCTCCAGTTTCATTTGCTGCAATAACTCTATCCCAAGATTTGATAGTACGTGCTTTTCTGTGAGATAATACTAATTGACCTGTTTTATCCTCACGGATGTCAATTAATACTTCTACTTTGTCACCTACTTTTAAATTTGGGTTGTAACGAAATTCGTTTAAAGAAATAACACCTTCAGATTTAGCATTGATATCAACGATAACGTCTCTATCTGTAATTCTAACTACAACTCCTTCAACTACTTCTTCTTGATCTGTAGCGATGAAAGTTTTTGATACTAGTTCTTCAAACTCTTGCAAGTTTTTCTCATCTACTGCATCGATTCCTTCTTGGAAGTTGTGCCAGTTAAAATTTGCTAAAAACTCTTCTTGTGATTTTGTTTGTTCAGACATGCTGATAAAAAAATTTGTATTCTGTTTTTCTCGAGTTCCTCTATGCGATAGAAAATACAGAAGTTGTTTTACATAAATGGTTGATACCTAAAGGAAACTCTTCTCTGCCAAAAGGTCTGCAAAATTACTACATTTTTTTGTAATTACAAATAGATAAGCAACTTATTATTTATCCAGCAATATTTTTGAGAGTTCATTATTAACAGCGATATATTCTACAATCTGATTACTATCAAATTTAATATTGCCTTTATTATCTAATTTTGAAGTCTTATTATCTATCGATAAATAATTTTTTCCTGATTTTGATTTATAGAGTGTAAACACACTGTGGCTATCCGTTTCGCTGTTAACATCTTTACTTAATAAATCAAAATTATCACGATTGCCTGCTAGTATATCTGTAATTATCTGCTGTTGATTTTCAATGTAACTAAACGCAGGCAGTGTAATTTCTTTGTACCATGAATTGGTAGATTCTGAAAAAGGTTTTTGAGCCTCTAAATAAGGTAGAAATGCAGAAATTGCAGCTACAATAACAAATTCTATTGCCCAAATCACCCAAAGAAATGTTCCGCTTACTGTCGCACCACGAATACCCCATGTACCATATTGATTAACCTGGCCTATATATTCGAAAACAAGATCTGGTCGAAATATCAATGAGAAGACTTGTAAAAACTGAATATTGCTTACTGTAATTCCTATTCTATTTGAACCATAACTTTCGCCTGCATTCATTACTAGATCTATCCAGATTGCCCAATGAAAATACAATGCTAAAAAAGCTCCTGCTAATCCAATGATACAACCTAAAAGCGGATTCCTAACTTTTCCTTTTTTAATCACAAATACAGAAATCACAAATCCTACAAGAAATCCAAAACCTATTGTAATAAAAAAGTTAATGTATATAAAAGGAATATACCAAATGCAATAGGCATATATTAATCCTAATATTGGAAATGCTATAGCAGTAGCTAACAAAAAATATAAAATAAAAATTAATGAAAACCTTCCTGACGGTTTGTAATACTTGTCCATAAAATAGTTATGATTTAATTATCTGCATTTTAATCTTCAAAGTCGAAAGCTGAAAAAAATTCCTTAAAAATTTCCATCAAATAAAATGCAAGAATAATACTATTTTTTAAACTTACAAAATTGAGTTACTATTAATTAACAAAACTGAGATTGAGCTTCTCAATATCAAAATTTTCTTTTTTTATTTAATCTTTAATTTTATTCAAAATGCCTTTACCTGCTTAGAATCCTTATTTATTTGATCCCAAAGTTCTTACTTTAAAAATTTACCATTTTAAAAATGTAATTGTAAAGAAGGAAAAACACCAAATGAATATTTATTGCCTATATCAATTAAAAGCTTTTGAGGATTTCGAGGTTACAGGTTCAAATGGTGGAAGATTTGTTCTTTGGTTATTCATACGTGGATAAAAACACTAAAATATTCAAAAAATTGTAATCATAAAAAAATCCTACTTTCAAAACTGAAAATAGGATTTTAATATTTTTATAAAAAGAATCACTAATGACTCAAATTCTCAATTTCTTTCGGATCGTGTTTGTGTTTAAATAGAACAGCAAAAGCAATTGCAATTACCAATGCATAAACTGCAAATGACAACCAGATCGTATGCCAGTCTTTCATTAAAACCGGATTTGTAAAAGTACCTTCATGAGAAATTGAATTTCCTTGACTTTTTACAAATTCAACCATTTTTTCGTTAGTGGCATCCGTTTGTAAGAATCCTGCCAATTCTGTGGTGTTTGTAAATGATTTTGTAAAGAAACGATCAATTGCCCAGCCAGAAGTTAAACTTCCTAGAACTGCTCCTACTCCATTTGTCATCATCATAAATAATCCTTGAGCTGATGAACGGATTTTAGAATCGGTATTACTTTCTACGAATAATGAACCTGAAATATTAAAGAAGTCAAATGCCATTCCGTAAACAATACAAGATAAGATAATCATCCATAAGCCGTTTAGAGGATCTCCGAAAGCAAATAATCCGAAGCGTAAAACCCAAGCCAGCATACTAATCAGCATTACTTGTTTGATTCCGAAACGTCTTAAGAAAAATGGAATTGCCAAAATAAATAAGGTTTCAGAAACTTGCGAAATCGACATAATAATAGTCGAATACTTAATTACAAACGAATCTGCATATTTAGGAAAATGTTTGAATTCATCTAAAAATACATCTCCATAAGCATTTGTCAATTGAAGTGCTCCCCCTAAAAACATAGAAAAAACAAAAAACAATGCCATTTTATAGTTTGTAAATAACTTGAAAGATTCCAAACCAAAAGTTTCTGTCCAAGTTGCATTTTCTTTAATCAAACGCTGTGGTTCACATTTTGGTAAAGTAAAAGCGTAAATTCCGAGAATTAAAGCGCCTATTGCAGCAATATAAAATTGATATTCACTTGCTTTACTGCCGCTCAAATTGGTAATCCACATAGCCACAATAAAACCAATTGTTCCCCATACACGAATAGGCGGAAAATCTTTTACTATATTTTTGTTATTTAATTTTAATGAGGTGTACGAAATAGAATTACTCAAAGCAATTGTGGGCATATAGCAGCACATTGCTAAAAGCATTACTGCAATAAAAGCATCTGGTGTTGCTACTTGTGCGATTCCAAATAAAACGGCAGCGTATAAAATATGAAGGATTCCATAGAGTTTTTCAGCATTTACCCATCTGTCTGCGATGATACCTGTAAGCGTTGGCATAAAAAGAGAAGCAATTCCCATAGTTCCGAAAACCAGTCCAAATTGAGTTCCTTCCCAGTTTTTTGTGCCAAACCAATAATTTCCAATTGTTATAAGCCAGGCTCCCCAAACAAAAAATTGCAGAAAGCTCATTAATATCAATCTGTTTTTAATCCCCATATGATAAATTTGTCTTTTAAGTAAAAATGAAGTGGTAAAACTACCATTTAAAATGAAATCTACAAAAAATTACGTTGTTTTAACAACATCATTTACCAATTCCAAAACAGCCGCAAATTGCTCTTCTTTATTTAAGTAAGAATTATCAATCTCAATAGCATCTTCGGCAATTACTAAAGGCGAATCTTCACGGCTTGTATCGAGATTATCTCTTTCTACAACATTTTGTAAAACTTCTTCATACGTAACATTATCTCCTTTTTGCTGTAATTCGTCAAAACGTCTTTGTGCACGGGTTTCTGCACTGGCAGTCATAAATATTTTAAGTTCGGCATTTGGAAAAACTACGGTTCCTATATCTCTGCCATCCATTACAATCGCTTTGTTTTTTCCCATTTCCTGCTGCTGTTCAACTAATTTTGAACGAACTTCAGAAATAGCGGCTACCTTACTCACAAAACTTGAAACTTCGATAGTTCTAATTTGTTTTTCAACATTTTCGCCATTTAAATACATTTCGGCAAAACCTAAATCAGCATTAAATTTAAATTCTAATTGAATTTTTGGTAAATTTTCGATTAAAGCATTTTTATCAAAAAAATCGGGTCCTATAAAATTGTGCTGCATAGCAAAATAAGCCACCGCGCGGTACATGGCACCAGTGTCTACATATACATATTCAAGTTCTTTTGCTAATTGTTTTGCCAATGTACTTTTACCAGTTGATGAAAAGCCGTCGATAGCAATTGTAATCTTTTTCAATTGTTTAATTTTAAATTTTTACTCTTTAGTTTATTCTTCTGCAGAAGCATAATGAAACTATGCAAATGTAGCCATCTTTCTTTTTAAATTGAATACTGGATACTATTAAACTTTTTCTTATAGACATTATCTTAAAGATCAATTTAAGCAAAAAAACCTTCTATAATCATATATCATACGATCATAAAAGGTTTTATTTTTATAATAATTTTTCAGAATTAAATATTTAGTAATAAATATCCAAGATAATTTTCGATTTAGAGCCGTCAATTATCTTTTCAATTCTTTTAAAAAACTGCTCATTTACCATCGGGCAGCCATGACTATTACTTATGTAATAATCTTGTTCGCCATAAGGTACAGCCGAATAATAATGTAGTACGATTGCTCTTTTTAAAGCATTATTATTGGTTTCATCTAGTCCATTAAGTTTGTATGCTTTCCCAAACATTCCTTTATAACATTTCTCGATGGTATATTTACCTAAAGCGGTACAGTTTGAATTGGGAGTATTACTAAATTTAAGTATTCCCTTCACTCCTGTTTCAGATCCTGAACCGTGAGCCACAAGCCCTTGATCGATAACTTCATTTTTTTGAAGATCGTAAACAAAAAATCGGTTTTTTCCTGAAGGCACTCTCATATCTACCAAAAAAGCAATTTTGGTATTGTATTTATGATCGGTATCGATCATATTTTTAATATCGTCTATTCTGCTGTTGATTCTTTCGATTTCTACGCTTGTAATAGATTCTTTATTGAAGTAGTGTTTTGAACCCGTAAAAACGCCTACTGTCATAAACAAAAACAAACCAAGTGTTTTCATATAGGCTATTGAAAATTTAAAATTAAACCAAAAAGACTTGTATTGCCTGCTAATGTATATCTGGAATATGAATAATTAAATTTTAATTTATTCATTCGCAATCCAAATCCTAATGATATTCCTGAAAAATTGCGTTGTTCTTCCACGCGTAATTCCTCGCCTCTCCTGAAGTTGTATCCTAAACGCAGATTGACTGCTTTCTGGGGAAATAATTCAACCCCAAAAACAACATGTCGTAATGCGTTATTTACAAAAGAGACTTTTTCACTGCTAGTTGATCCATCAATATTGGTTTCTCCGCGTACGGGATTAGAAAAAGATATATTCCATTGCTGTAAATTCTCTAGCGTAAGATGCCAGCGAATAGGAACATGCTCTAATTCTTGCGAAGCTCCAGCAGTGATCTCAAAGGGCAAATTCTCCTGTATTCCTGCGTACGTTCTAAATTGCGTACCTATGTTTCTGATTACCAGAGCCAAATTTACGTTATTTTTTTCAATTACATATAAAAAACCTAAATCAATCGCAGCACCAAATGAGTTATAACTTTCTAAGGTTGAAGTTATTAACTTTACATTAGCACCAATATGAAGATCTGTAAAAGGCACATTATAAGCATAGCCCAGCGATAGTGCGCCTTCACTTCCTGTAAAATCCGAAGTTTTCTGTCCGTTTTCATCATAACCTTCAAATGATCCGTAGTTTACATAGTTTATACCTGCGTAAAAAGTCTGTACATGTCGGTCGTAAGTATATGCATAAGAAGCTGTTCCATAAGAAGCTTCGCCATAATAGTTTCCATAATTTAGACCAAGATGATTGTCCATATCTTCATTTAACGCTGCCGGATTTGACATTGCCTGATTGACATCTTCATCGTAAATGGTGATTGTTTTTCCACCCAATGCTGCCTGACGTGGATTGGTGGTAAGATTAAGAAATTGATACGTGTAACGCCCACCAATCTGCCCGAACGAAGCCGAACAAACTGATATCAGTAAAAATAAAACATAGTGTTTTAACATTCTCTTAGTGGCGTTCCTATGTGGGAATAACGCAAATACAAATATAAAATTATATACCTGAAAAAATAATTTTAATACTACGCTTTGAATTATATCCAAATAGCAAGTTAAGAGTCACAAACCATAACTATATACTCATAAAAAAATCCAAACCCCATTTGAATTGGAATTTGGATTTTAAAGTATTTTAAGTTTGAAATTATTTTAGCACTTTAGCATTTTTTACATTTTGATCTGTAAGTGCAATTCCTAATACTTCGCTCATTTCTTTTACATAATGAAAAGAAAGACCTTCTAAATATTCTGCTTTAATTTCGTCAATATCACTTTTATTTTCATGGCATAAGATGATTTCTTTTATACCAGCTCTTTTGGCAGCTAAGATTTTCTCTTTAATACCGCCAACTGGAAGTACTTTTCCACGAAGTGTAATTTCTCCGGTCATGGCCAAGTTTTTCTTCACTTTCTTTTGTGTCAATAATGAAACTAAAGAAGTAAGCATTGCAATACCAGCACTTGGTCCGTCTTTTGGAGTTGCTCCTTCTGGAACGTGCAGGTGAATGTTGTATTTCTGAAATAATTCTATTGATAAACCTAACTTTTTAGCATTTGCTTTAATGTATTCAAGTGCAATTGTAGCCGATTCTTTCATTACATTCCCAAGGTTTCCAGTAAGCGTTAAAGCTCCTTTTCCTTCAGAAATTAATGATTCAATAAATAAAATATCTCCTCCAACACTTGTCCAAGCCAAACCTGTAACGACTCCGGCAACATCGTTGTTTTCGTATTTGTCATGTTCTAATCTTGGAACGCCTAAAACTTTTACAATATCTTCATCAGTTACTTTTTTATTGTACTCCTCTTCCATTGCTACAGCTTTTGCAGCGTTACGAATTACTTGAGCAATTTTAGTTTCTAGATTACGAACACCAGATTCACGAGTATAGCCTTCAACAATTTTTTCTAATTGTTTTTTTCCAATGGTTAAATCTTTAGCAGTTAAACCGTGTGCTTCCAATTGTTTTGGAAAAAGGTGTCTTTTTGCAATTTCAACTTTTTCTTCAATTGTATAACCTGACATTTTGATTACTTCCATTCTGTCACGCAAAGCAGGCTGAATCGCTGCCATATTATTTGAAGTTGCAATAAACATTACTTTCGATAAATCGTATCCCATTTCAAGGAAATTATCATAAAAAGCATTGTTTTGTTCCGGATCTAAAACTTCAAGTAAAGCAGAAGAAGGATCGCCACTGTGTCCGCTTGATAATTTATCAATCTCATCCAGAATAAATACAGGATTTGATGTTCCTGCTTTTTTCAAACTCTGGATAATTCTTCCCGGCATGGCGCCAATATAGGTTTTTCTGTGTCCGCGAATCTCAGCTTCATCACGTAAACCGCCTAATGAAATTCGAACATATTCGCGGCCTAACGCTTCTGCCACAGAACGTCCAATAGAGGTTTTACCAACTCCCGGAGGTCCAGTTAAACATATAATTGGGGATTTCATGTCATTTCGCAATTTTAAAACTGCTAAATGTTCGATCATTCTTTTTTTAACTTCGTCAAGTCCAAAATGATCTTTATCTAATATTTTCTGAGCATGTTTCAAATCGAATTTATCTTTAGAATATTCGCCCCAAGGCAATTCTAAAAACAACTCTAAATAGTTACGCTGAATTCCAAAATCAGGTGACTGTGGATTCATACGACGCATTTTTGACAATTCTTTTTCGAAATGTTTCTGCGTTTTTTCATCCCATTTTTTGGTTTTGGCTTTTAAGCCCATTTCGTCCATTTCTTCTTCCTGCGAAACGCCTCCCAATTCTTCCTGAATGGTTTTCATTTGCTGGTGAAGGAAATATTCTCTTTGCTGCTGATCTAAATCAAAACGAACTTTTGACTGAATATCGTTCTTCAATTCTAATTTTTGAAGTTCAACATTCATATAACGTAAGGTTTCCAAGGCACGTTCCTTTAAACCATTTATCGATAAAAGACCTTGTTTTTCTTTTACAGATAAATTCATATTAGAAGAAACAAAATTGATTAAAAACGACTGGCTTTCAATGTTTTTAATAGCAAAAGTTGCTTCTGATGGAATATTTGGACTTTCCTTGATAATTTGAATGGCTAATTCTTTAACTGAATCTAAAATAGCAGTAAATTCACTGTCGTTTTCTTCTGGACGTGTTTCTCCTACTTCTTTTATATGTGCAGTCATATAAGGTTCTTCCGAAACTACTTCATCAATTTCGAAACGTTTTTTTCCTTGTAGAATTACAGTTACATTTCCATCAGGCATTTTCAAAACACGCAGAATTCTCGCAACTGTTCCTATCGTATGAATATCGTCTTTTGACGGATCTTCATCTTCTTCGTTAATCTGGGAAACAACACCAATGATTTTTCCGCCTGCATTGGCATCATTGATTAATTTAATAGATTTGTCTCTTCCGGCAGAAATGGGAATAACCACACCCGGAAACAATACTGTATTTCGTAAAGGTAAAATTGGCAGAGAAACAGGAAGTTCTTCATTATTCATTTCTTCCTCGTCTTCAGGAGTCAATAACGGAATTAATTCTGCTTCCGAATCGAATTCTTGAAGTGACAGATTGTCAATAGTAAGTATTTTATGATTTGACATAATAGTATATAAGTCGTTTTGTCATTAAAAGTTCAATCTCTATCGCATACAGCCTTCTAAAAGCTTTAAAATCTAATAAACGTTGTATTTATAAGATAGGTGGTAAAAATAGACAATCATTATGCCAAATCCAAAAAACGTCAGTTTTGAAATGCGATTAAATAGCGGTTTTAAATTATTCTCAAAAAAAATAAAATTATTTTTATCAAAAGTGTAACAAATAAAAAAATGTAAAGTCATTATAAAAAACTAGCAGCCAATACTTGAGTATAACTAATCAAAATATCGAAGAATTAATCGCGCTTTGTAAAAACCAAAATCAAAAAGCACAGTTTGAAGTTTACAATCGTTACAGTAAAGCTATGTACAACGTAGCGTTTCGTATTGTAAAAGACGAACACTTTGCGCAAGACGTCATGCAAGAAGGTTTTTTGAAAGCTTTTACAAAAATAAACGATTATAAACAGGAAGTCGCTTTTGGAGCATGGCTTAAAAGAATCATTATTAATTATAGTATTGATTTTTATAAGAAAAACAATACTTTCCAGATGGAAGACCTGAACAAGACCCTTTTCAAAATAGAAGAAAACGATTCTATATTGTCTGAAAGTATCGATCTGAATTCGCTTAAAGTGAAGCAGGTTTTAGATACCATTTCGGGCCTGAAAGATAATTACAGAATGGTTTTGACGCTCTTTTATATTGAAGGTTACGATCAGGAAGAAATCTGTGAAATATTGAATATAAGCTACGCCAATTGCAGAACCACTCTAAGCAGGGCTAAAGAAAGTTTACGAAAAAAATTAGAAGATATATGAAAAAGGAAAATGACGAATTAGATCAACTATTTAACCAATTTGAAAATCAATGGGACATTCAGGAATTAAATCCAGACCATCAAGTTGATTTCTTAAATAAATTGAATAAAAAACAACCTAAAAAAAGGAATTATGCCGGCTGGGCCATTGCTGCTTCTATCGCGCTGCTTTTGGGTGTGTCTCTGTTTTATAACCAAGACGAAAAGCCAAAAGAATTCAAGTTTGCTTCGCAAGAAACGAAACGTACGGATTCTATCTTCAATATTTTGATCGAGAATGAGCTGGTTAAATTAAAAGAAAAAAGTTCTCCAGAAAATGAGCAAATTATTAATGACGCATTGAAACAAATGAAAGTTTTTGATGCTGATTATGAAAAGATCATTAAAGAGGTTCAAAAAAACGGAGAAAACAAACAAATCATTTATGCTATGATAAGCAATCTGCAGACTCGAATTTCTTTTCTGCAGACGGTTTTACAGCGAATTGAAGAAAATGAAAAACTAAAAAACACATCTGATGAAAAAACATTATAATTTAATAATCTTATTGCTTTTGATTCCTTTTTTAGGATTCTCAAATGATGACACTTATATTACAAAGCAAAAAAATATCAAAAAAACGTATATCGTAAATTCTAATGCCGGAATTGACATTGACAACAAATATGGAAATATCTCTGTATCAACCTGGGACGAGGATAAAATCGATCTTGATATTACTATAAAAGTAAATGGCGGCAATGAAAACTGGGTAAACGAACGTTTAAACAGTATTGATGTTGAAATTACAGCTTTGAAATCGTTGGTTAGCGCTGTTACAAATATTGGAAATTCTTCGCTTAAAAGCAGAGGAAGCAACAATAGCTTCGAAATTAATTATGTGATTAAAATCCCTAAAAATGGTTCTGTAAAGCTAGCCAACAAATATGGTAATATCTCTACTTTAAATCTAGAAGCTGCAGCAGATATAAACTGCAAATACGGAAAAGTTAGTTTAGGAAAACTTAACGGTTCTAGTAATCAAATTGAAATTGCATACTGCCAAAATTCAAGTATTGATTTTATTAAAGGCGGAAATATTGATGCCCGTTATTCTGGTCTAAAAATAAACGATTCGGGCAATCTCAATTTAAACGCCAATTATACTGATATTAATCTTAATGAAGGACAAAACATTAAGTATGATTGCAATTATGGAACTTTTAAATTCCAAAAAATCAACTCTTTAAATGGATCTGGAAATTATCTAACTATTTCAATTGGGGAAATCTCGAACAATCTTAATTTCGATACAAATTACAGCAAAATTAATATTGGCACCATGAATGACAAAGCGGGCAATGTTAGCATTAATTCAGGTTATACCGATATTTCATTAGGATACGCACCAAATTATGCTTTTGATTTTGATATTTCTACCCGATATTCAAATATCAAACATGATAATACTTTAGAAATTTTAACTTCTGAAGCCAAAAGCAATACCAAAAGAATAAGCGGTTATTATAAAAGAAAAGGTCAAAACAGAGTCAATATAACTTCGACCTACGGGAACATTTCATTAATTAAAAATTAATCATCTAAAAAATCAAAACAATGAAAAAGTCAATTTTACTTTTAGCTTTAACTTTATTTTTTATAAATAGTTCGGCTAAGGCACAAGACAGAAACAAATTAAATGGAAACGGTAAAGTAGTTACAGAAACTAGAAATACAGGAGATTATGATGGTATTAAAATTTCAGGTTTCTTCGATGTCAATTTAGTAGCTGGAAAAGAAGGCAAAATCACAATAAAAGGTGAAGAAAATTTATTGTCTGCTATTAAAGTGGAAGTAGAAGATAATTCGCTTAAAATTTATATTGAAAGATTTACCAATATTCGTCCGAGCAGCGGAAACAGCATTCAAATTACAGTTCCTTTTGAAAAAATTTCGGAAGTAAGTCTTGCTGGTTCTGGAGAAATCCAGTCAAAAGATGTAATTAAGAATGATAAATTTGCAGTTAAATTATCAGGATCTGGAGACTTCAATCTTCCAGTTGACGTGAATACGCTAGAATTAAGTGTGAGCGGTTCAGGAAATGTTCACTTAAAAGGAACTGCAGATACATTTTCAACAAAACTTTCGGGTTCTGGAGATGTTGACGCTTCTAATTTAAAATCTAAAATTGTTGAAGCAAATGTTTCGGGATCTGGAAATAGTAAAGTAACCTGCAATGAAAGTTTAACAGCAAGAGTGGCTGGTTCAGGAAATATTAGATATTTAGGTAATCCTGAGAAAAAAGACGTGAAAGTTTCAGGATCTGGAAGTATTATAAAAGGTTAATTATCCAAATAAAAATATCACGAATTTCAAAAATCATCATCAATCAAAATCTTTGCTTTTCGTGATATTTAAATTATTTAAGAAGACGTTTCAATTAATTTGAAACGTCTTTTTTATGAACTCTTCTCAATAGGAAAATGGCCGTTATAAAGAAAATAGCCAAAATAACAATCGCTGCACGCGGACTTCCTGTAATTTGATCGATAATTCCGTAAACACACATTCCTATTACAATTCCTATTTTTTCTGCTACATCGTAAAAACTAAAAAATGAAGTTGTGTCCTCGGTTTCCGGTAATAATTTGGAATACGTCGAACGAGATAATGCTTGAATTCCTCCCATTACTAAACCAATTGCTGCTGCCATTGCGTAAAAATGAATTGGCAGTGTAATAAAAAAAGCTAAAGCACAAAAAATAGCCCACAAAGTATTAATAAAAATCAATGTTGGAATATTTCCCCATTTGGCAGAAGCGCGAGAAGTAAGAATTGCCCCAAATACTGCAATTATCTGTATTAATAAGATACAGATTATCAGCCCAATTGTGCTTTCATCTTTACTTGACCATTGAATTTCCTGAGCTCCAAAATAAGTTGCTACCAGCATTACAGTCTGCACAGCCATACTTGAAACAAAAAATCCTCCTAAATAACGTTTTAAAGGTGTGATATTTTTCAATGCTGCCCAGACTTTTTTAAGTTCTTTAAAGCCATTAAAAACAACACTTTTAGTTAATTTATTTCCTTCTTTACTACCTTTTGGAAGATAGTAATAGGTATATTGACTAAATAAAATCCACCAAACTCCTACCATTACAAACGAATAGCGCATTGCTTTCATTGCTGCTTCGCCATCTGTTCCTGTGATTCCAAAAAGTTTTGGTTTCATGATCATTGCTAAATTAATTATTAGTAAAATCACGCTTCCAATATATCCTAAAGAATATCCTTTGGCACTAATTTTATCCTGCTGCTCTTCAAAAGCAATATCAGGAAGATAAGAATTATAAAACACCAAACTTCCCCAGAAACCAAGAAGTCCAAGAAAGTAAAACAACAATCCAACATAAATATTATCCAAATCAAACCAATATAAACCCATGCAGGATAAAGCTCCCATGTAACAGAAAAATTTCATGAATGATTTTTTGTTACCAACATAATCCGCGATACCTGATAATAAAGGCGAAATAAAAGAAACTACTAAAAACGCTGCTGCTGTAATAAAACTTATTAATGCTGAGTTTTTAAGATGCATTCCAAAAACATCAATATAATGATCGCGGTCACTAAATAATGCTTCATAAAAAATTGGGAATACTGCAGATGCAATAGTCAAAGTGTAAACTGAATTTGCCCAGTCATAAAATGCCCAGGCATTTAATAATTTCTTGTCTCCTTTTGGTAGGTTTTTCATAGAAATCGTTTTATTAATGCGCTACGAATTTATCTATTTTTTATGATAAACAAACAGAAATTATTCAAATCATACATTATTAAATCATGAACATCTTTAAAACAAAAAAGCCATTCCAAAATGAATAGCTTTTAAGTGTTTTTTGAGTGCAATATGATTTATTTGATAGTTCCCACTTTTAGTGCAATTGCTTTTGCTTCTGGAACTAAAGCTTTGATGTTGGCAATTCTTGTTGCATCTGACGGGTGCGTACTCATAAATTCTGGTGTTCCAGAACCTCCTGATTTGGCAGACATTCTACTCCAAAATGCCACGGCATCCTCAGGATTATAACCTGCAATTGCCATTAAAGTTAATCCGATTTTGTCAGCCTCGCTTTCGTTGCTTCTACTGAATGGGAGCATGACTCCAACTTCAGAACCAATTCCGTAAGCTTGTGCAAATATCTGTTGAGTTGCTTCAGATTTTCCGCTAGTTGCAGCTCCTAAAGCGGCTCCTCCTATTTGCTGCAATTGTGCCGCAGACATTCTTTGCGCACCGTGATTTGCTAGAGCATGAGAAACTTCATGTCCCATTACAGTTGCTAAACCAGATTCATTTTGCGTGACAGGCAGGATTCCAGAGTAGACAACAATTTTTCCTCCAGGTAAACACCAAGCGTTTACTTCTTTATTATCAACCAGCTTGTATTCCCAGCGATAATCTTTTAAATACTGTGTTTGACCTAAATAATTTAAATATTTTTCGGCAGCAGCCTTAATTCTATATCCAACTTTTTCAACAAGTTTTGCATCTGAAGTTCCAGTTATGACTTTATTTTCAGATATAAACTGATTGTATTGTTGAAAAGAAGATGGAAATAATTCACTATTTGAAACAAAATTTAAATTTTGTTTTCCTGTAATTGGATTGGTTGCGCATGCCACTGCAAGCGCACCGAAAATTCCTAAAAACAAATATTTTTTCATAATTCAAGCTATTTTTCATACAAAAATACAATTAATAGGAAATAATGCTTTATACAATACGCTGAAAAAATATCAGAATTTTTATTTATTCACCTACAATATGCAATTCATTAAATTCTTTGTCAACAATTAAATAATTATTCTCAAAGCGAACTTTTTCAAAATCTACTTTTTCATTGTCGATTTCAATTTCTGTAACTTGAAATGGAAGTCCAATCAGGTTGATTTTATATTTACTGTACGGTGTATCGTATTTACCTTCTTTATGTAGCTGTACAATTAGTTCTTTTTCTTTTCCAATAGTTCTTAAAGATAAAAAGCTAAAACGTCCTTTTTTATAATCATAACCATCCTGAGCATCTTCATAAATACTGGAACTTTCTTTTCCATTTTTATAATAAATATCCAATGTTAATTCGTCAAATTCAATTTCACCTACATATTGCTGCACTGGATATTTTGGAATAATAGCACCTGCTTTTACAAAAAGCGGAATTTCATCAAATTTCGTATCAATCCAGATTTCCCTGCCGCCAACAAACAGTTCGTTTGTCCAATAGTTATACCATTCTCCTCTAGGAATATACATACGTCTACCTACAGCATTAGGTTCAAGTATAGGGCAAACCAAAATTTGATTTCCAAACACAAATTCATCATTGCGGTAATGTGTCTGTGTATCGTCTTGGTCGAAATATACTAACGGTTTTAACATTGGAATTCCTTCTTCAATATACTGCCAAAACATTGTATACAAATACGGCAGTAATTGATAGCGAAGATTCACAAACTTTCTGGTAATATTGATTACTTCCTCGTCAAAAGACCAAGGTTCTTGATTTCCATGATCTCCAGAAGAATGCGTTCTGCAGAACGGATGAAAAACTCCAAGCTGAATCCAGCGCGCGTACAATTCTCCTGTTGGCTGTTCAGCAAAACCGCCAATATCAGACCCTGTAAATCCCATTCCAGAAATAGACATTCTCTGTACCTGAATATTTGCAATCCACAAATGTTCCCAAGTAGCAACATTGTCACCTGTCCACGAAGATGTATAACGCTGAGCACCCGAATATGCTGATCGTGTAATTACAAACGGACGTTTGGGATAGGCAAAACGTTTTACACCATGATAAGTGGCTCTTGCCATTTGTGTGCCGTAAATATTGTGCGCTTTTCTATGACTGCAAGGATTGCCATCATAAAAATGACGAACATCCATTGGGAAAGTCTTATTGGGTACTTCCATAACAGCTGGTTCGTTCATGTCGTTCCAAACTCCTTTTACTCCAATATCTGAAATCAATTCTTTAAATAATCCTGCCCACCATTCTCTAACAGCGGGATTTGTGTAATCAGGAAAATTACATTCTCCGGGCCAGACTTTTCCTTTCATATATGGGCCATCGGCTCTTTTGCAGAAATAATCTTTTTCAAGAGCTTCTTTATAAACCCAATAATCTTTATCGATTTTAATTCCGGGATCAATGATAACTACTGTTTTAAAACCATCTTCGGCTAATTCAGCAACCATCTTTTTGGGATCTGGAAAATAATTATTATTCCATGTAAAACATCGAAAACCATCCATATAATCAATATCCAGATAAATGGCATCACAAGGAATTTGAAGTTCTCTAAATTTCGAAGTGATTTCTTTGACTTTGCTTTCTGGATAATAACTCCATTTACATTGATGATATCCTAAAACCCAGAGCGGCGGTAATTCAGGTTTTCCTGTTAAATCAGTGTACGTGGTCACCACATCCTGCATTTGCGGTCCGTAAACGAAATAATAGTTCATCTCGCCTCCTTCTGCCCAAAAACTGGTAATATTTCTTCTTTCCTGACAAAAATCAAAGAATGTTCTAAAAGTATTGTCAAAGAAAATTCCGTAAGATTGTTTGTTATGAAGACCAATATAAAACGGTACTACTTTATATAAAGGTTCCTGATCTTTTTGATAAGCATACTGATCGGTTGCAAAATTCTCAACTCTTTTCCCTTTCAGATTCATTTGAGTCGCTTTATCCCCGAGACCATAATAACATTCTCCGTCTTTCGAGTACTTGCTCATTTTTACAATGTTTCCACCGTATTCATAGCTTTCTTCCCAATGAAAACCTAATTCGTCTTCTAGTATCAAAAAATCATTTAAATCGTAAATAGACAAACGAAGATCTGATTTCTGGATTTTACATTTTACTTTACTGGTTCTGATTTGATAAAGCGTTTCTTCTTCAGTAACTTCCAAAAAATTATATCCGTGAAGCTGGGTTT
The DNA here is from genome assembly GCF_017352115.1 of Flavobacterium endoglycinae. NCBI lineage: Bacteria > Pseudomonadati > Bacteroidota > Flavobacteriia > Flavobacteriales > Flavobacteriaceae > Flavobacterium > Flavobacterium endoglycinae. Next base: position 5,210,960 of record NZ_CP071448.1, on the reverse strand, counting down.
TATCAATTGCATACGAAAAATCATTACTAAAATAGCCTTTTGTTGTAAAACGAAATCGAATAAGGCTGTCGCGGAGAATGGTAACCTTTAAGATTACTTTATTGTCTGTATGAAAAAATATGGAATCTCCCTCATGTTCATACGAAACGACTTTTGACGGATATAAATCGCCTTTATATTCTAATGATGTATTTGTAATCATATCGCAAATGAATTAATTTATAACTCTGGTCTTTCTTTCAAACATACAAAAAAACTTGGTAAACCTCTATGAATAAAAGGTTTATTAACGAAAACGATTTTTCTGAATGAGTAGTAAATTAGACTCCAAAAAATCGAAAAATCGACAATTTAAGAACCATAAAATAATAAAATGCTATTAAAGAGAATTTAGATTCTTTATGAATAAGAATATATAGTAATACTTAGCGGCGGCAGTGTTAATTCTGCCGAAAAATCTCTTCCGTCATACGATATAGAATCAATTTTAAGCTGATTTGGAATCTCTATACCACTTCCGCCATAAATAGTTTTATCGCTATTGAAAATGGCTTGTATTTTTACATTTTCAGGAATTCCAATTCGGTAATTTTCTCGTACAACTTCAGTGAAATTGCATACAATAATTACTTTTTCGTTTGGATTATTTCCTTTTCGGATATAGGAAAGAATGGCATTTTGATGATCTGAATAATTAATCCATTCAAAACCATCTCCTGTAAATTGTTTTTCATATAAAGCAGGATATGATTTATAAAGAGCATTTAAATCCGTAATTAATCTTTTAATTCCAGAGTGGTAGTCATATTCTAATAAATGCCAATCGAGACTATTTTGAAAATTCCATTCATTGGTTTGTCCAAACTCAGCTCCCATAAATAAAAGTTTAGTTCCTGGGTGCGTAAACATATAGCCATATAGAAGTCTCAGGTTGGCAAAACGCTGCCATTCGTCGACAGGCATTTTATAGATAAGCGATTTTTTTCCGTACACCACTTCATCGTGTGAAAACGGAAGCATAAAATTTTCAGTAAAAGCATACGTCATCGAAAACGTCAAGTCATTTTGATGGTATTTGCGATATACAGTTTCTTTTTGAAAATATTTTAAAGTATCGTGCATCCAGCCCATCATCCATTTCATTCCAAAACCTAAACCTCCTATAGAAGTTGGTCTTGAAACCATTAAAAACGATGTACTTTCTTCTGCAATAGTCTGAACTCCTGAAAAATTAGAATAGATTACTTCATTGAATTCTTTAAGAAAACTTATGCTGTCAAGATTCTCTCTTCCTCCATATATATTGGCTTCCCATTCTCCTTCATTTCTAGAATAATCAAGATACAGCATCGAAGCGACGGCATCAACACGCAATCCGTCAATATGATAGTGCTGTAACCAAAAAACGGCATTACTGATTAAAAAAGCTCGGACTTCATTTCTTCCATAATTAAAAACTAAACTCTTCCAATCAGGATGATAACCTTTTCTGCGATCAGGATGTTCGTATAAATGCGATCCGTCGAAAAATCCCAAACCGTGTCCATCTTCTGGAAAATGTGAAGGAACCCAGTCCAAAATTACGCCAATTCCTTCTTGATGCAGTCTGTCTACTAAAACCATAAAATCCTGTGGTTTTCCAAAACGGGAAGTCGGTGCAAAATAACCTGTAAGCTGATATCCCCATGAAGGATCATATGGATATTCCATAATCGGCATAAATTCAACATGCGTAAAACCAGTTTCTTTTACATATTTAACCAGTTCATCTGCGAGTTCTAAATACGACAAAAATCGGTTATGCTCTGCTCTTCGCCATGAACCTAAATGCACTTCGTAAACTGAATACGGTTTATCTAATGCATTAAATTGTTCACGAGTGTGCATCCAATTCTCATCTTTCCAATTATAGTCCAAATCCCATATAACCGACGCTGTATGAGGAGGTTTTTCGCAATACAAAGCAAAAGGATCTGCTTTTTCTGTTACAACTCCGTCAATATGCGATTGAATTTTATATTTATAAAGTGAACCTTTAGAAACTTCTGGAATAAATCCTTCCCAAATTCCCGAAGAATCCCATCTTACATTCAAATGATGTTCGCCTTGAACCCAATAATTAAAATCACCAACTACGGAAACAGATTTTGCTGTGGGAGCCCACACGGCAAAATAAACACCTTTTACTCCATCAACTTCAATTAAATGAGCGCCTAATTTTTCATAGAGTTTAAAATGCTTTCCGGCTTTGAATAAATCTATATCAAAATCAGTAAAAAGGGAATGTGAAATTACTTTACTCATATTTTATTAGGCAATAATTGAATTTGTTTTTTTGAATTGGGAATTTTAATATTGAAAACAGACAATTTATTCAATCCTGAAGTTATCTGAAAGGGTTACTCCTTTTTTCACCACAATAATTCCGTCTTTAATACTATATAATTCGTTCGTAAAATTGTCAAGATGTTTTCCTCCAGAAATATGAACATTATTTCCTATTCGGACATTTTTATCGATCAATGCATTTTTGATAAAACAATTTTCACCAATTCCCACATGAACTTTATTGATAGCCGCATCGTGATTCATTTCGTCAAGATCCTGATAAAAATCGTTCCCCATTACATAGCAGTTTTCTAAAACCGTTCCTTCGCCAATACGCGAACGAATACCAATTACTGAACTTTTAATTTCTTTGGCATTAATGATACAACCTTCCGAAATTAAAGATTGATTAATGATAGAATTTCTAAATTTAGAAGGCGGTAGTAATCGTGGTCTTGTAAAGATTTTATTTTCGTTATCGAATAAATTAAACTCAGGAATATCGGCCGTTAAACCAATATTAGCTTCAAAGAATGATTCAATATTTCCAATATCTGTCCAATACCCTTCATATTGATAACTTAGAATTTTATGTTTTCCAACCGCCTGTGGAATAATCTCTTTTCCAAAATCTTTCGTTTCGGGATTTGCCATTAATTCCTCAAGCAATGATTTATTGAAAATATAAATTCCCATAGAAGCCAAGTATTTTTTCCCTTTTTGCTGCATTTGCTCACTTACTTCCGATTCCCATTCTGGCAATAGAGAAGCATTTGGTTTTTCGATAAATGCATGGATATTATTTTCGTGATCTGTTTTTAAAATTCCAAATTCAGGAGCATCTTTAGCATTTACCGGAAGAGTCGCAATTGAAATTTCGGCATCAGCAGCAATATGAGCTTCCAGCATTTCATTAAAATCCATTTGATACAATTGATCTCCTGATAAAATTAAAGCGTGATCAAAATCGTGTTTCAAAAAATGCGACATACATTGTCTTACAGCGTCTGCAGTTCCTTGAAACCAAGTTGGATTATCAGGAGTTTGTTCTGCAGCTAAAATATCAACAAATGACTGGCTGAAAATACTAAAATTAAAGGTGTTTTTTATATGAGCATTTAAAGATGCCGAATTAAACTGCGTTAAAACAAATATTTTAAATATATCAGAATTAATACAGTTTGAAATAGGAATGTCAACTAGACGATATTTACCTCCAATAGGAACTGCAGGTTTTGATCTTGTTTCAGTCAAAGGAAATAAACGAGATCCCTGACCACCTCCTAAAATAATAGCAACGACACTTTTCTTTTTAAATTTCATTTTTCTTAATTATTAGGTTGTATATTTCGATATATTCTTGGCAAACTCTTTCCCAGGAATGATCTGCTGCCATTCCTCTTTTTAAAACTTTATAGAAATTCTCTTTATCCTCATACAACCCCACTGCCCGATTTATTGAATAACAGATATCACCAACTGAAGCTTGGTCATGACATATACCGTTCCCATCATCTCCAAAATCAATTACAGTATCACGTAAACCTCCTGTTCTTCTCACAATCGGTATCGTACCGTATCGCATAGCATACATCTGATTTAATCCGCATGGCTCTACTCTTGAAGGCATTAAAATAAAATCTGAACCAGCATAAATCAAATGAGCTAATTCTTCATTATAACCAATAAAAACATTATAATTTCCTTTATAATCATTTCGCAATTGTGACAACTGCGATTCTATTTCTGAATTTCCTGAACCGAGAATTAAAATATTGATATTCTCAAAATGTTCTGAAAGAGCTAATGCTGAAGCTTGTGGTAATAAATCTCCGCCTTTTTCTTCAAACAAACGTCCTATGAAGCTAAAAAGCGGTTTAGACGGATCTAATTCAAACTGTTCACAAAGTTTTTCTTTATTTTTTGTTTTTCCATTTTCAAATGTTTCAATTGAATAATTTTGAGCAATCATTACATCTGAAGCAGGATTCCAAACCTGAATATCTATTCCGTTTAAAATTCCTTTTGATTTGTTCCGAACAGAATTAAACAACGATTCTAATCCATTGGCTGAATAATTAATTTCATTTAAATAGCTGGGAGAAACTGTAGTAACAGCATGGGCACATTTAACTCCAACAGCCAGCGAATTAATGGAATGATTCCATTCTAAAAATCCAACGTGTTTCAAATCAAATTCGGGCAGATAATACAGTTTATCAAAACCAAACCAGCCTTGGTATAAACCATTATGAATTGTAATCGCAGTTTTTACATTTTGTAACTTCTCGTATTTATAAGCAAACTGCAGTAAAAATGGAATTAATCCCGTATGATGATCATGACAATTGATTATATCCGGTATTTTATTTCTGGCGATAATCCAATCTAACGCTGCTATTTGAAAAGATAAAAATCGTTCAATATCATCTTCATAACCATATACATTTGGACGATCAAACAAATCATTAATTTCAATAAGATATAATTCATACCCTAATTTATCTGAAGACTCTTTTAAAACACTAAAAGGAAAATTAAAGTTTCCTAACGTTACAGTTCCCCAATGAACACATTCAAATTTATTTTCAGTTCTAAATTTCGTAGAATAACAAGGTACAATAACACGAACGTCATGACCAGCATCTTGCTGATATTTGGGTAAAGCTCCTACGACATCTGCAAGACCACCCACTTTTGCCATAGGGTAACATTCAGCACTTATATGAAATATCTCCATTTCAAAAATTAATTTGTAATTATTTTAATCGTACAAAATCATTAATATACTACATTTATGATTTTATTAAATTTAGGAAAAAATAAGTAAATTCTAACCCCACAAATAATTTTATTGATATGACAAAAAAGGCTGAAAATCCTATTAAATCATTAAAAATACCACAGTTAATAATTATATCTGGTAAAATTCTAGCGTTTTTTTCTACGAAATTAGTTACGAAATTTGCTTCAAAAATCTTTACAACACCCATAAAACATAAAATTCCGAAAAGAGAATTTCAAATGGATAGCAAAAGCGAGCAGAAGATTATACATGTTCCCGCTATAGACAAAAGTATCGTAACATATGAATACGGAAAAAGTGATCGCAAAATTTTACTGGTTCATGGCTGGTCTGGAAGAGGAACTCAATTGTTTAAAATAGCTGAAGAATTATTAGAGAATGGTTATTCAACTATTAGTTTTGATGCACCAGCTCACGGAAAATCTAAAGGACAAACCACCATAATGTCTGAATTTATTGCTTCAATATTAGAAATAGAAAAACATTTTGGACCTTTTGATGCAGCTATTGGACATTCATTAGGCGGAATGTCTGTTTTGAATGCCATAAAAGATGGGCTAAAAGTAAATAAAGCTGTTATAATAGGAAGCGGTGATATTGTACAAGATATATTAGATGAATTTATTTTTAAAATGGAATTAAAAAAAGAATTAGGTCATAATTTGAGAGATTTCTTTGAAAATAAATACCAATTAAAAATGGATGATTTCTCTGCTTACAAGGCTGCACAAAAAATTGAAATTCCAGTTTTGGTAATACATGATAATGATGATCCTGAAGTTCCAGTTAAAGCAGGGATACACATTCACCACAATTTAAAAAATGG